>JACZVU010000126.1 GCA_022572485.1 Myxococcales bacterium | reverse complement strand
CGATGTGGACACTGGGAAGCGCTCAAGGAGCAGACTCCCTTCTCAATCCGGGATTCATTTCCCATAAATTTCGGGTCTGAATGGCCACGCTGTTGAAAGAGATCGGCAGACCAGAGCCGGGAATCAAGCGATCTGTGAAGCAAAAAGGTGATCGAGGTCCCTATTTTTGAATCAGCCGCAACCGGGGTGGAAAATTACGTTCTGGCTGTGATTTCCTGCAAAGCCCGGCCGAATTTCCCCACAAAAAGAAGCTCCGCTGGCACCCATGAGGAGCCCTCCCGCGCCATCGACGTGACACCGCTCTGCGCCATCTCGTGACACCGCTGGATCGATGGACCCGCGTTCGAAGCGGTGTACGATGGCGCCAACGGCTCGGGACGATCATCGACTGGCAACGCGAATTCGTGCCCGCGGGCAGTCTTTCGATACCGTGACCGCCGCTCAGCAAGCGATACCGTGACCTGACCGCCGCTCAGCGAGCGGAGCACCCTCATCCGGAGGCTTACCAACCGATGAAATGGACCGCTGTGATCTTCGTCGCCCCCGCGCTCGCACTGGGCTTTTGGCTCGGGCGCGCGACCGCCCCGACTCCGGAGTCCGAGCTCGCCAGCGTGGCCTCGTTCCGACGCTCGCTCGAAGATCCGGATTGGTTGACCCGTTCGTACCGCTTCAGTTCCTTCCTCGTGGGCTTGAATCCCGAGAACCTGCCAGACGCCCTCGAAGCTCTCGAACCCCACCTGCCGTGGTTGCTCACCGACGAGTTTCGCGTGTTCATGCTCGCCTGGTCGCGCTTCGATCCGAGAGGGGCCTTCGAGCGCGCGCGATCCTGGCCGCTGCAGATCCGCCGCAATGCGGGGGCCACCGCCATGTACGCCTGGGGATTTCGCAACCCGCTCGAGGCCGTGCGGGAACTGAGTACGGTCGAGAACACCGAGTTGCAGGAGTTCTGGGGAGCGCGCCTGCTTGCCGGATGGGCCCACGGTACGTACCGGGACAGCGCGAGCGAGTTCATCGCCACGTTGCCCGAGGGCCCGACTCGACTGGCGTACCTCGGAACGCTCGCCTGGGAGCTCTCGAAAGACGGCCACGAGGCGGTGGTCCGCTGGGTCGAAAGCGTGCCGGAAGACCCGCCGCGCTTCAAGCAGGCGGTCTTCCTGAAGGCGACCCGCACCCTGGCCGGCATCGACGCTCCGTTGACCGCCCGTTGGCTGCGCGGCCACATGGATCGCAGCTACGCGGATGACGCTCTGCTCATCGTGGCCGGCGGTTGGGTGACGAGCGATCCCCCCGCGGCGATGAATTGGCTAACCGGACTCCCCGCTGGCAACAATCGCGAAGCCGCTGTCAGAGCCAGCTTCCGGATCTGGTTCAATCGCTCGCCAGAGGACGCGGAACGCTGGCTGCGATCGGCCAGCCCCGCGCACGCCGCCAACCCTGCCGTGCGCTTCATGGTGGAGCAGAGTCGAGACGAGAAGCCTGAGATCTCACGGAAGTGGGCAACGCGCATCGCGAGCGAGCAGTAGTGCCAGTGCCAAACCCGCCCGCAAGGCGCAGCGTTCAGCGCTACGGCAGGCCCGTCACGGGATTCACCGCGAAATCTCGCTGGCGGGCGCAGCTTCGACCACCCCGACGCCCTGACGCACCGTGTAGCTCGCATTCACCGCAAGGGCCGGTAGCGTCTGTCGCTCGCCATTCGGCCAGATGATCTGCACGTCCACCGAACGCGAGTCCCCGACTCCGAAGTGTTGCTGTTTGGGGTTCATCGAGAGATAGCCCGAGCCCGCCTGCACTTCGCGGCGGACGCGCGTTCCATCTTCGAGGGTCACGATGATCCGCGCGCCGATGGCATCTCGGCTGCTGCGCCTGTCGGGCTCGACGGAAAGCCACTCCACGAGCCAGCTGGGCGCACGATCTTCCGACGCGTCGAGCCAGCGTCTGGCCTGCGCGCCGAACCACTTCCACCCACAGTCGGCGAACTTGTCGCAGACGGCATCCGGGTTGCTCGGCCGGTTGGGGTCACCGATGAGTCGGACCTTGAGCCAACCCCTCCCCCCCTTGTCGGCGTCGTTGCGCAAGAACGTCGCCGGTGCGTGGAAGTTGTTCACCGCGATGTCGAGGTCGCCGTCGCCGTCGTAATCGAGGTAGGCGGTGCTTCGAGAGTTCGCCGCGAAATCGGCGCCGCTCCGCAGAGAGGCGTTTTTGAGCTTTCCGCCTTCGTTGAGGAAGAAGACGTTCGACTCGCGACGGTGGTCGAGCAAGACCTCGCGAGTTTTCTTTTCGGGATCGAACGGCCGGTAGACCATCGAAAACGTGTTGAAGTCGTTGGTCCCGTTCACCAGATACAGATCGTCGTCACCGTCGTGATCGAAATCCAAAAACTCGGCGTCCCACGCCCAGCCGGTAGAGCTCGAACCGCGCTCGACATCCTTCGAGGGCACGTACCTGGCGAGCCGGCCCTGTTCGAGATGAGACATGTAGAACATGTCCGATTCTTTGATCAGCATTCCGGCCATTGCACGCAAATCGAAATCGATCGGAGTGTTCACGTCGGGAAAGACGTACTTGTTGTCTTTGATGAGCATGGCGAGGTTCGAAATGTAGATATCGGGGTAATCGTCGTCGTTGAGATCGGCGATCCCGACGTTCATCGAGTGGTACGCCTTGGTAACCCCGAGTGCTGGAGCCGCATTTTCGAACTTTCCGGAACCCAGGTTGCGCAAGAACGCATTTCGGCCGTAGTCGTTGGCGACGATGATGTCCTGGCGCCCATCCCGATCGAAATCGACGTGCGATACCGCCTGGGTCCAACCCACGTCCGCCGTACCGCTGCCCTCGGTCACGTCCTCGAAGCGCAGGCCTCCCAAATTGCGAAATAGCTTGTTCGGCAGCGCATTTTGGTTGTTGCGATCGACGCTCGGGACTTCGCCGTGAAGGTAGTCGCCGAAGTAGCCGATGTAGACGTCGAGGAGGCCGTCGGAATCGAAGTCGAAGACCGCCAGCGGTCCCGCGACGAGCCCCGCGCCCCCAAGCCCAGAGTCTTGCGTCACGTCCTCGAAGCGCGCCCCGCCGATGTTCCGGTAGAGGCGATGATCGTCGTTCACGTAGCTGATCAGGATGTCCTGGCGGCCATCGTTATCGAAATCCGCGATGATCGGATTGCGGGCCTCACCGTGGGTGCCGTCGGCGCGCAACCACTCGATTCCGGCTTCCCGGGTCGCATCGGTAAAGGTCCCGCGGCCATCGTTCAACAGCAACGCGTTTCCGGCTCCTCCGACAAACAGAAGATCGACGTCAGAGTCTCCATCGACATCCTCTGCGGCGACTCCGCCACCCGAGAATGTGGGCGGCGTCTTCAGTTGCTTGTGGCGGAACTCACCGAGCCAAATCGACGAGCGGTGGTTGAAATCGACGCCCACCGCGGCCGTTACGTCGGTAAAGAAGGCTCTTGCACCGGTCTCCTCGTTCTCGCGCCCGCCTCCGCTCCGGGTCGAGGCGGAGGCAATCCGGCTTTGCGTCTCGAGGGGCTCGGGTGCGGCGTGGTGCCGCCTGGCGCGGTCGCGGATGACGGGTGCGGCCGCCTCGAGATCGGTCGGCTGAAGGCGGACGGTATCACCGCTTTCGCGCGCGATGACTCCGGCCATGCGCAGCAGAAGCACACCGTATTGCGAGATGCCCTCGGCGAGAATCTCCGCCGCGAAGGGGTCTGGCAGGATCGAATTCGACGGCGACGCGTGGGCCGCTCGCCGAAGAGACCGCCAATGCGTACTGAAGTCCCGAAACGAGTCGCAGTCGAAGGCCTCGAGGGTGACCCGCTCGCTGTCGGCAAGCCGGCCGAAGACGTGAACATCCTCGAACTCGTCAATGTGGTTTGGGATGAGCTGCTGGACAGCCGCGGTGGCTTCGGTGCTCCGGACCAGCGGGTCTCCGGCCGCGCGGGCTCGTCGGTCCGCTTCGCGCAACAAGTCGCCCGAAAAAGCGTTGAGCCCTTTCGTAAGGGTGGCGATGAGTTTGCGTCGATCATCGATGAGCGACGAGATAGGCTGCCGCGCGTAGAATCGACTGATGTTGAAGACGAGGAGCGGGATCTCGTCGCGAGACCCGAGGTTGTTGTATCTGCGATAGGCGGCGGTCTTGCGTTCGACGATCTCATCGAGGAGCGCGAGCGCACGGGCGCGGCCCTCGGCGGTCGCGGGCGCCTCGATGCGGCGAAGCGAATCGGGCTTCGCAAGGCCCTCACCGAGGTCTGGAAGGAGCCGAGCCCAGGCCTCCCTCAACCTCGGCTCGCTGATCTCAAATTCGCTTCGCTCGCGCGCTTCGCGGTCGGCGAGCATCAGCGCGCTCAGAGCGACGACATCGAGAACTTCGCGGAGTTCGTCGATGCGCTCGGGTTCGAGGTCGAGCAGCGGGGCGCCGCCCAACACCATGAAATCCTGTTGCACGGCGAGGATCGCGCGCAGCGAATAGGCGATCGACGCGTATTGGGTCGCGCGTAGCTCCGGGATCGAAATAGGGGGAACAGCGGGGAATTCGACCTGCAGATCGATGCCCGAACTCCGATCGACGACGACGATCTTCTCGATCTCCCGGCGGAGATGGTGCGGTCGGATTGCCGATTCGCCCTGCTGTAGCGCGGTCGTCGACGCCCGAGCCCAGAGATCGCGAATCAGCTGTACCTGCAGCTCGACGTTCGCGCTGCGCGCCGCCCCACTCAGGGGCGTGCCGAAGAGAAAATCCTCGAAGCGGTTCGCCGAAGAGTGGCATTTGGCGTCGTGGTCCGACTCCAGCTGTTCGATGGCCGAGAGCAGGGGATCCACCGACATGCCAAAGTCGGCACTCGTGAAGAATTCGCTCGAAATCCCCGACCCTGCGGCCGATTCATCGACACTCGCGAAGGGTTCGCTCGAAATCCCCGATTCGGCGGCCGATTCATCGACACTCGCGAAGAATTCGCTCGAAATCCCCGACCCTGCGGCCGATTCGTCGGCAATCGCGATTTCCGCGTTCGAACCAAAGAGGACGTTGGCGATCACTGCTGCGAACAGAGCCCGTTTCATGTCACCTGGCATTTGAGAAATTCCGGCAGAATCCTACACATTGCAGCATCTGCGCAGCGCGCGGCAGCAGCAGATCGCGGCGCTCTCCAGATTCGAAGGTAGACCCGCCCGCGTCCGCAACCAAGAAATACCAAATCGCCCCACCTCTATACACCTTCCTATACACCTTCCTATACACCTTCCTCGATTCTGGCTCCCTTCGTAAACCTTCCGCGATTCTGGACTCCTTCGCGCGTATCGCGATATAATGCGTTCGAGTTCAACCTCGAATCGACAAAGGGAAGGTACGCCATGAAGGATGTTGCCCGCACCCTGAAGGCCACAGCCCGTTGCAACCCCACGGCACTTGGATTCGCATTACTCACACTCTGGTTCGGGGGCCACACTTCTGCCGAAGCAGCGCAGGCACCCGCGACGGAAACCGCTATCGGCACGCTCGAAGACGGCCTGCAGCGGGTTCCGGTCCGAGGAGCGGGAACGTTCTGGGTTCGACCCGGCGTCGATCTCCGCGCCTACGACCGGGTGGTGCTGAAGCCGATCACCCTCGAGTACAAGAAGGCACCCCAGCGTTACCGGATCGATCGGTCGTCCACGGGAGTCCTTCTGACGGAGCGAGACCGCGAGCGACTCCAGCAATCGTTCTACAACGCCTTCAAGAACGGGTTGGCGCGCGGCGAGGGCTTTGGCCCCGCAGCGCAGCCGGATCCGGGTTTGCTGTGGGTCTCGGCTTCGTTGGTCGACGTGGTGGTGCATTACCCCGGCACGCCGAGCGGAGACGAACTTTCCTTCATCCGCAACTACGGCGAAATGACCCTGCGGGTCGATTTTTCCGACAGCCAGACGGGCGAAATGCTCGCGCGCTTCGAAGAGCGCCGGGCCATCCGGCCTTCGGCAGATTTCAACAATCACCTCTTTCGTCGAGACGACTTCCCCTACTGGTCTGCACTTCGCGCGAATCTCATCCGCTGGTCGGAGCTCGTGCGACGACGGATGCACGATCAGCGTGCCGGAACCGTGCGGTTTTAAGTGAAACCCCCACCAGCGCCTGAATAGCCAACAAACTCCCGGAAACCCCGTCGAGGCGATGCGGATCACAGGCGGGCGGGCCACAGCGCGGAAGCAGCGGAAATGGATCAACCGGAAAGCGCCGGCGGAGGCGCCGCCTTACGCCGATACACACCGTTGCTGCTGCTGTTCTTTGTCGCGAGCGGCTGTGCGGCCCTGATCTACGAGGTGGTCTGGTTTCATCTGCTTCGCTTGGTCGTCGGAGCGTCAGCGGTTTCGCTGACCATCGTGCTGACGAGCTACATGGGCGGCATGTGCCTGGGCAGCCTGGCCTTTCCGCGTTGGGTCTCGCCCGACCACCCCCCCCTTCGCGTCTACGCCTACCTCGAAGCCGGCATCGCAGCATTCGGCGTCGCGCTGCTGGGTCTATTGCCGCTCGCCGGAAAACTCTATTTCGCGGTCGTCGGTCACGGCCCGCCGGGAATTGCGCTGCGCGCGTTCGTCTGCTTGCTCTGTCTGCTGCCCCCGACGATGCTCATGGGTGCAACCCTGCCCGCGATCGCGCGTTGCCTGAACACGACGCGCAGCGGAATGTCGCGGCTCGGCCTCTTCTACATGGCGAACCTCGCGGGTGGCGTGTTTGGTTGTCTGCTCGCGGGCTTCTACCTGTTGCGGCTCTATGACAGCATCGTGGCCACATTTTTCGCAGCGTCGCTGAATGCCGGGGTGGCCGCGATCGCTCTTTTGATCTCCTCGCGCGCCCGTTTTCGCGCGGCCGACGCCTCGAAGCTCACGCTCCCCTCACTGGCCAACCATCGGACTGTCTACCTGGTGATCGCCTTGTCGGGCTTGACGGCACTCGGTGCGCAGGTCGTCTGGACGCGTCTGCTGGGGCTGGTCCTCGGCGGGACGGTCTTCAGTTTCACGATCATCCTCGCGATCTTTCTCGCCGGGCTCGGGATCGGTAGCAGCGTGGGATCCGTCGTGGCCCGACACGCCCGATCCCCGTATGCTGCGCTCGGATGGTGTCAGCTCGCGTTGGTGGCCGCGATCCCACTGGCCGCGCACATGATCAGCGCCGAACTCCCATTCTGGCAGCTGAATCCGGACTTCGCGGACCGCATCTTCCTGCGTTACACCCACGATCTTGTTCGGAGTGCCGTGGCCATCCTGCCCGCCACGTGCCTCTGGGGGGCCAGCTTTCCACTGGCCCTCGCGGCCGCCGCGGAAGACGGCCAGGAACCCGGCCACCTGGCCGGCGGCGTCAACGCCGCCAACACGGCCGGAGCCATCGCGGGCGCCCTGCTCTTTGGCCTGGTGATGATCCCCGCGGTGGGCACGACCGTCTCACAGCAGGTTCTCGCGCTGCTCTCGGGGTGCGCGGTGCTGTGGATGCTCGGCGCTCAGCGCGCGTCCGGGTCGAGGGGGAAACACGGGACTCCCCGCGCGATCGCGGCGGCGCTGCTGAGCGTCGGGTTCGCCTACCTGATGATTCAGCTGGTTCCGCCCGTTTCGGGCCAACTCATCGCAAAGGGAAGACACGTCCTCGAGGACGACGACCCGATCGAGGTTTTCCTCTTCGTCGGCGAGGGGGCCAGCGCCTCGGTGGCGGTCACCGACTTTCCAAGCACCGGCACGCGCAGCATTCACGTCGGCGGCAAAGTGATGGCGTCGACCAATCGCTTCGACATGCGATTCCAGCGCATGATGGGACACCTTCCGGCAATCCTGCATCCGAATCCCAGGACCGCTCTCGTGGTCGGTTTCGGGGCGGGTGTGACCGCGGGATCGCTGGTCGTCCATCCGGAAATCGAGCGCATCGTCATCTGCGAGATCGAGCCACTCGTCCCGAAGGTCG
>JACZVU010000125.1 GCA_022572485.1 Myxococcales bacterium | reverse complement strand
TTAGTGCACGTCTATGAATAACTTCATCGTCCTCTTTGAAGCGAAGGAAGGCACCAGTCCACTGGTGCGTCTGCTCGACAATTTCGAGCGGGTCTCGGGCGTCCACCACGAAAACGGTGGGGGCTGGGAACCCTTCGATCAGCACAACTGCGCGGACTTGCTTTAACGGCCCTTAAAGACCCCTATTTCCACTCCTAAGACGAAAACCAGAGCACTTTCGCGCCCCCGTCACATTCCCAAGCTGAGGGTCGCGGGTTCGATCCCCGTCTCGCGCTCCAGCCACGTGGCCGTATGCCACTGCAAGCTCGATTGCGATTTAGGCGAGATTCCAGGAAGAAGTTCCCTCTAGCGGCTTCACGATGATTCGAGCCGCGACCTTCCCGCGCGCTTAACGCAACTTTTCTCCAACCGAACACCCCGAATCCCTCTCGCTGATTCCCAGGTGGAAAGTCGATCGGTTCGGGTTGTGTTGCGTGCGCTTCTTGGTGCCGTGCGCGAGGCAGTTCAGCCGATTTCGCTCACTTGTTGCACTTGAGGATTCGGCTCGCGATCAGCTCTCCGTCTTCGGTTGTTGCGGTGAGCGTAACTTCGCCCTTCGAGCCCTGGCTCGGTGCCACGGATCCCGCACAATTCTCGACCTCGTAGGTGGCCATAAACTCCTGCTGGCGGATTCGGCGATCACACATGAGGCCAGTTCGGGTCTCGTCCAGGATCACGTCACCGTCGTCGTCGACCACATGGAGCCGGAGCGAGAACGTGTCCGTGCTCGATCCGGGTCGACACGCTCCCCGGGTGAGTTCTCTCGCCTTCAGGATCACGCCGATTTTCTTGGTCTGATTCGATGGGTTACCGCGAGAGTCGGTTTTCTTCAAAACGGCCAGGTTGCCGGCCGGCACGATCTTATGCGGTACGCATTGACACTCGTTCTCGGGTGTCGCAGTCGGCGTTGCGGTTGACGTGGCCGTAGGCGTTGCGGTTGGTGTGGCCGTCGCAGTTGGCGTGGCCGTGGGTGTTGCAGTTGGCGTGGGCGTCGCGGTTGGCGTGGGCGTCGCGGTTGGCGTGGGCGTCGCAGTCGGCGTGGGCGTCGCGGTTGGTGTGGGCGTCGCGGTTGGCGTGGGCGTCGCAGTCGGCGTGGGCGTGGGCGTGGCGGTTGGCGTGGGCGTCGCAGTGGGCGTGGCCGTGGGCGTAGGCGTGGTCGTCGGACCTGCCAGGGCTGGCGTCACCGCGATCACTGTGAGGCTCAGGGTCAGGAGAATCGGTGTCAAAGCCTTCGAGCGCTGCATTCTCCCTCCAGTTCCCTCTGCCAATAGGGCGGGATATAGCGGGATTCATTCTTCAAATTCGAGTGACTCGGCTCTCATTATACCTTATAGGGCCAATCAGAGGTGAGTCCGAAATTTGTATTCCCTTCGTTATTTATTGAAACCCGAGGGGCACTGGCGTTCTCCCAGCCATAGACCTAGATCCGAAGCTTGCGAGATATGCAAAAGATCTGCTTACTACTGGCCCTAAAAGATGCTCTCTCTGTCTTCGTCCGATGTGTCGCCGTTCACTGTCGCTTCCTTTGAATTTGTCGACCCTCTCACGCAGTTTCCCGGCCGACTGGTCGGCATGGACCGTGACGCCTACAGAGATTTGGAGCCCGAGGCGGGCTCTGGCAAGCCGAGTGCGCCTGTCGCCTGAAGACAATCGACCCGGGGAGGGTTGTCCAGCCGTTCTTCAGATCCGCAACCGAAGTGCCTGGTGCCTTAGGGGTTCGATCTAGGAAGTCCAGCTCAACTGCGGCTATAGTTGGTAGATTCGTCGTGTTCTAGGCCCAGGTAACGCGCCCTCTCAAGTAACATTCGATTGAATGTAAGGTAGCTATTTCAGCAGTTGGGCAGAATGCCTAAACGAACGGTATGACATGGCGAAATACAACATTGGCATCGATACCGGCGGAACCTACACCGATGCGGTCATCGTCAACATGCGAGATCGCAAGGTCATTGCTGCTGCTAAAGCGCTCACGACCCGTGGTGATCTCTCTATTGGCGTAACAGAGGCGTTAGGCCAGATTCTCAATCAAGTGGGGGGCGATTTCAACCGGGACGAAATCTCGCTGGTTTCGCTTTCGACGACATTGGCCACCAACGCCCTGGTCGAAGGCCGGGGCTCATTGATTGCGACATTTCTGATCGGTTTCAAGGACGCGATGGTGGGTCGCACCGAGATCGCGCGTACGATCCCGAGCGCCCGGATCATTCGCGTCGCAGGTGGCCACACCCACGATGGCGCGGAGCGCGAACCGCTCGATGAAGCGGCAATCCGGTCTGCACTGAAGGCGATCTGCGGCTCAGTGGATACGTATGCGGTTGCGGGTCATTTCGCGGTTCGAAACCCGGGGCACGAAAACCGCGCCAGGCAGCTGATTCGCGAAATTACGGGCTGTCCGGTGACTGCATCCTGTGATCTGTCGGATGATCTCGATGGCCCGCGTCGAGCTCTTACCGCGGCGTTGAACGCGCGAATTGTTTCGCTGATCGTCACCCTGGTTTCAGCAGTGCGATTGTCGATGGAGCGGCAAGGAATATCGGCGTCTCTGATGATCGTCAAAGGAGATGGCTCGATCGCGACTGCTGAGGCGGTTATCGAAAGGCCGATTGAGACCATTCTCTCCGGTCCTGCTGCGAGCGTCATTGGGGCGAAGTTTCTTACGGGATTTTCGGATTTCATCATTTCAGATATCGGTGGTACTACGACTGACGTTGCGATCGTAAAGAACGGGTGGCCCCGCCTTTGCCAGAAAGGTTCGTCCGTCGGTGGCTATCGGACCCTTGTGCAGGCCATCGACATGCAAACGGTTGGTCTCGGCGGAGACAGTGAAGTCGAGGTCGATTTTGAAGGGCGCATCATCCTCAAGGCCAATCGGGTCGTGCCCATCTCTTTGATGGTCGCCCGCTGGCCATCGATGCTCGAGATGCTGAGGGCGAATTTGAACGCAGGAGTGGGGATGCGAAGAGCGAGCCGGTATCTGGTTCGCCCCGAGGGGTCTGATCAAGATGCGCTTCTCAGCGACCTATCAGCGTTCGATCTTGCGCTTTTGCAGAGCGTCGAGAAAGAACCGAGGCCCTATTCCGATCTGGTGCTTCGGATATCGGACAAGGGGGGGATCGCGCGTCTTGTCGATCGTGGCCTGGTCCAGATCGTGGGATTCACGCCCAGCGATGCCGCGCACGTGCTTGGGCTTCAATCCCAATGGTCACGAGATGCCGCGCTTGTCGCATGCATGCTCCTGGGGCGGGCAAGCGGGTTGATTTCGCGCAACGAGAAAGAGGCTGAGGAAAAGTGTCGCGGCTTCGCGCAGTCGGTTTTCGATGCGATAGTCGTGAAGAGTGCACACTTGATGATAGAGTGCCTTTGTGGCCAGCACTTCGATGCTTCGGAGACGCTGCTTAGCGCGGTGACAACTGGTAAGAACCGTGTGGGCGCTCTCGGCATTACACTGAAATCGGAAATCCCAATGGTCGCTGTCGGCGCCCCTGCCGCGGTGTTCTACCCCGATGTAGGAAAACGCCTTGGAGTCAAGACTGTCATCCCTGAGAACAGTGCAGTGGCCAACGCCATTGGCGCTGCGATTGGCATGGTGAAGGTTCGAGCGGTTGTCGAGATCACCAAGAGAGAGGATGGCGCATTCAACATCCATCATGAGGGCGATCCTGTTGTGATCAACAACCCGCAAGAAGCCCTGGCCGAAGCCAGGGCGATCGCCGAAGCGACAGCTCAACGCCATTCCATTGCAATGGGTGGCCGCGATATCCAGGTGGATCTTCAGATTCAGCGTATTCTCTTGCCCGGTTGCGATGCGGATGGCGCTCTGATCGCCGCTACGGTCATCGCTGAATGTACCAGTGCGCCGCAGCTTGATCCGTCCTGAAGGACGTTCAGCGAGTCCGTCGCGGAACGGTAACGCGCGCGAACCTCTCCGCTTTGTCGGCCATTTCCCTTGGGGGCGCTGGTTTTTGCGCAGAGATCCTTCACGAATGTGCAACTGGGATCGGAAATCGACCCCGCTTGTGTAACACCTGTGCTCGATCTCAATCGGTAGGACTGTCCAGTCGATGGAGTTTGACGTAAAGGCGTTGCGCACGGCTTGCTGGTGGGGGTCGTTCTGGAGGCTCCATGGCTGGGAAAAAATTGGCGGTTTTGCTCGTTGATGACAGTCAAACGGTCCTCACTCAGATCGAAAAGGCCGTTGCGGCGAGTGAGGATGCGGAGGTCGTTGGCATCGCCAGCAACGGCGCGGAAGCGATTCAAAAGGCGAGTGAGTTGAAGCCGAATCTCGTCATCATGGACATCGTAATGCCGGATATAGATGGATTGGCAGCGTTGCGCATACTTCTGGCCAAACAGCCCAAGATGCGGGTCGCGATGCTCTCTTCGGTCGGCGGGATGGTCTCGAAGGTGGAAGAGGCATTTCGCTTGGGCGCGGTGCAGGTACTCGCCAAACCAGTCAATGAGGAAATTCTGGGAGCACTGCTTACCCAAGAATGCGAACGGCTACGGTCGCAATCGAGCAACTGAATGGGTGTCAAGTTCTTCGGTCAATATTTGATTGAGCAAGGCGTGATCGATTCGGATCAGATTCGAGCGGCGCTGAAGCTGATGGGCGAGGAGAACCGGAACCTGGGCGAGCTGGCCGAGGCGGGTGGAATTCTCACAGCCGAAGAGGCCGCGAAAGTGAACGCCCAGCAGCGCTATTGCGATCTCCCGTTCGGCAAGCTGGCAGTCGATATGGGTTTGCTGAGTGAGGCGCAGATCGAATATCTGATCGGCTTTCAAGAGCAGACCCGGCTGAGGGTCGGCCATGCTCTTGTTCGCCTGGGTTTTTTGCCGAATGAGCGCCTGCACCAGCTGCTCGTCCAATACGAAAACGAGCAGGTGCTGTTCCGCATCGGAAACCTTGCTCTTCCGGATGGGCTTGAAAACAATTTATTGGCATCAACGGTACTGGGTCTGTTTCCGAAACTATTGCTTCGAGTTGCGCGCATCGGTGTTCAAATCGGAAAAGAGCAGACAGCCGACAAGATACCCGACTATCCGGTGCGAATTGCGGTCGCTGTAACGGGCGATATGAGATTGTTGATCGCTCTTCTGGGCGACGAGGAATTTTCACTGCAGCTCGCCTGCGCCACCGCCAATTTTGATGGACCGCGTCTTGAAGCGGCCCGTCAGAACCCCGTTCTCCTCGCGGACGGAGTCGGAGAGTTTCTCAATGTTCTGGCAGGAAACGCGATGGGTATATTGGAGCGCAAGAAAATAACCACTGAACTCGCCTCTCCCCACTGCAATCCCGAACTCGACTCGGGTTATCTCTTTGATCTCGCCATCAGCGTTGGGAAAGCGGCTCTCGTCCTCAAGTCTCTGTAGATTAAGGCTGCTCTGATCGCACTTCTTCCAAGGGTTGATCTGGTTGAATTCGCCGCCTTGGAAACGATGGAGTGGCGCTATCCACTGATCGTGATCGGGCAAGCGATGGCACGAACTTGTAGGCGGAGCGCGCTCATAGCCGCTTAGTGATACGAGTCCGCCCTGGGTTGTTCTGCTTGCATGCGGATGATCCGCACCCTGTGACCCAGGACGCTTTCCCGAAAAGGCTGAGAGCCAATCTCGATCACATTCGGAAAATCGCGAATCAGGCGTTCGGCGATGATTCCGTTCACATTGAGTGGGCGGAGATAAAGCAGAAAAATTGCGTTATCGGGTCCTAGGGTTTCTTTGCAGATCTGGACGAGGTTCTCTGCATTTTCGTAGAGTCGTCCGGGGTTTTTCATCAACTCGCTGTAGTTGAGATAGCCGGGGTGCTCTTCGACTGTTTTTGGAAACGGCAAAATGGTGACTGGAACCGCCCAGCGCTCGAGATAATAAGCAGTTTCGGCCCAGGTCAAGCCGGTTGTGATGACGATGTCGCCGGGGTTCAGATTGGCTTGAAGCTCCCAGAGGTAATTTCTGGAATCGTTCTTCGCGGGATAGTCGTGATAGACCTGAAGGGTTGCGAGTGAGCCGATCATTCCGATGAGTAGCACGGCGCCCTCCAGGAGCCGGGGTTTGAGTCCTTCGATTCCGAGCGCCAGAAGCAGGACAAACAAGGGAAGGTATGCGTGATCGGTCCGGCCCGGGATGTGCACGGGTTGGTAAAGCGCCGAATAGCCCAGGCTCAGAATGAGCGCGACGAACAATGTTACTGCGACGAAGCGAGCACCGGTAGATCGGCGCCAGCGAAACAATCCAAAGCACATCAGCAACAGGGCGCCACTTCGGAGAAACGGTGCTATCGGTAGAGGATTCGGGATCGCCAGGTAAGGGGGGAAGTCTCCGAGCACAAATGTGCCGATCGAGGTCATGAAGTGGCCCACGAGGCTCTTTACCTTCCAGTAGTCGAGGAACCACGCCAGGACGTCGCTTTGCGCGTGGACCTGATCGAGAGTGATCGACAACCACGGCAGGTAACACAGAGCCGCAAGGAACTGCGCGGCGAGCCAACGCAACAGCAGTTTCCGGTCGCCGCTGAGCAACAGGAAGGCCACGTTCACGCCGATCACGAACCACGCGGCGATGTTGTGGGTAAGAAGCATCAACAGGCTGAAGAGCGCGGCGAGGATCAGAGCCAATCGAGATCGTCGCGTCAGATATTCCAGGCTGGAAAAAACGAGCGCGCTTCCCAATAGAGCCAATAGCGAATACATTCGCGCTTCCTGCGCGTAGTAGACGTGCATCGGGGTGAAGGCCAGCATCAGAGTCACGACCGACGCGATCCGAAGTGAGAAGTACCGGAAGGACAGCATCCCCATCAGCGCAATACCACCAATGGAGAAGACGATGGAGAGAGCCCTTGCCGCTGCCTCGCCCGTTCCGAAGAGGTGGACCCAAGGTGCCAGGCAGAGGTAGTAGAGCGGTGGTGTGGCTTCGCGGCTCAGTTTTTCGAGCATCTCCACGAAGGGGAGGCGGGCCGCGAGAACGCTGTAGGCTTCATCCAGCCAAAACCCCTTGGAGGAGAGCTCTGGGGTGCGAAGCGCGATCGCGATGGCGCCCACCCCCAGGAAAAACACGTAGATCCACAGTGTGTTCTTGCGAATAGGCGTTGCTTCAGAATCGGCTGTGGGCATGATCGAATCCGCGGGAGGCGAAGGGCAGGATACACGATCAACCTCTCCGTGGTTGCGCTCAGTTCCAGCTGCTGACAAGCGGACGCCGATGCCGGAAGTTGGTTGCAATTGGCGAAAAACCATCGAAAGTGGCTTGCGAAGAGCGGGCCGCGATGACCGGGTCAACCCTGTGAGGTTGGGCGCGAAATATTGTGAAGAAAAATTCGGTAGCGCAATGTGCTGCGCGCAATCCCAAACTTGCGCGCTAGCCTGGAGATATTTCCACCCGCCGAGGCAAGTTCTGCTTCCAGGAATCGCTTCTCTTCTGCTCTGTCTAACCAGGGGAGTTTTGGAGCCTGGGAGTTGGCGGGAATCGAAATGCTCGCCAGACTACCGATCCAGTTACTCGGCAATGAAACGTCCAGTAGGCCCGCGTGGTGTTGAACGAGAAATCGTTCTAGGACGTTCATGAGCTCGCGGACATTGCCCGGCCAGTCGTGGCGGGCGAGATCGCTCAGAAACGCTGCGGAAACGGCTGGCACAGCAATCCTGAGCCGGGTGGCCAATCGCTGAAGGAGAGTTTGAACCAGGTTCGGAAGGTCTTCTCGTTGAGTTCGAAGAGGGGGCATTTCGATGCGAATTACATTCAGCCGAAAAAAGAGATCTTGCCGGAAACGCCCAGCACTCACCTCGGACTCCAGATCGCGGTTCGTCGCCACGACAATTCGAGCTGACATCACGCGGGAATGGTTGCTTCCGACTCTCTCGTACACTTGATCGTGAAGAACGCGGAGCAACTTGGCCTGCAACGCG
>JACZVU010000124.1 GCA_022572485.1 Myxococcales bacterium | reverse complement strand
AGTGTGTGGCAAAAGGGCAAGACGTCTTCGTCGACCTCTCGGCGGTCAGCTACATCGATAGCTCCGGTGTTGCGAGCCTCGTCGAAGCATTTCAGGCCTCCAAGCAGAAGGGCACGCGCTTCGTGCTGGTCGCCGTGAACGCAGCCGCACTGCGGGTACTCGAACTCGCCCGACTCGACACAGTCTTTACGATTCACGAAACCCTGTCCGAAGGAATCCGTGGCGGCGCCTGACAAACACGGCTCGCCGGTACACGTCCTCGAATCGGTGGGGCGGAGCGCATCCCAATTCGTCGAAGCGTTCGGCTTCGGCGCATATCTCTTCTTCGAATCATTCTATTGGCTCATCAGGGGTCACCGAAAGGGCCAGAGGGTTCGGGCCGAACCCGTCTTTGCCCAGATGATGCTGATCGGGGTCAACGCCATCCCCATCGTGTCGATGCTCTCTGTGGCAATCGGCATCACGCTCTCCATGCAGGGCATCGACTCCCTCGAACAATTCGGCGCTCAACATCAGGTGATGTTCATGGTGGCGCTTTCGGTAACCCGCGAGTTCGGCCCGTTGATCACGGGCATTCTGGTCGCTGGCCGGTCCGGCTCGGCGCTCGCCGCCCGCATCAGCACGATGATGATCAGTCAGGAAATCGACGCCCTCAAGGTCATGGGCATCAACCCGGTCCGTTATATCGTCGTGCCCGCCCTGCTGGGAATGATGATCGTACTTCCGGCGTTGACCTTGTGGTCGATCGGCATCTCGCTGATCGGGTCGGCTCTATACGTTGCACCGCAGATCGGTACGACCGCATCGGCGTTCTTCGCACAGGTCAACGCGTCAATCGGAACCGACGACCTTGCTCACGGCCTGACGAAGAGCTTGATCTTTGCGGTGCTGATTACGATCGTGTCCGTCGTCGATGGAGTCTCCGTCAAAGGTGGCGCCGAAGGTGTCGGCCGCGTGACGACGTCGGCCGTTGTTCATGGAATAACAGCCATCGTATTGACGGACATGATCTTCGTATTTGCGACGACGGCTTGAAATGACGGAAGCCCAGGCCCCGCAGCCCGTAATCGAGGTCAATAATCTCGTCACCCATTACGGCGACCGCCAGATCCTCAAGGACGTGAGCCTGACGATCCAGCACGGTGAGATCATGGTGATCATGGGCGGCAGCGGATCCGGGAAGAGTACCCTGCTCCGACACATGATGGCGTTGGAAACGGCGACCTCGGGCTCGATCAAGCTGCTCGGCCACGAGTTGAGTGAGCTCAGTCAGGCAGATCTCTACACTCTGTGCAGGAAGATCGGCGTCTCGTTTCAAAGCGGAGCCCTCTTCAGCTCGATGACGGTGGGCGAAAACATCATCCTGCCCCTTCGCGAGCACACCAACCTCGACCGGACGACGATGAACATCATGGCGCGCCTCAAGCTCGAGGTCGTCGACCTCGCCGGCTTCGAGAACCTGATGCCCTCGGAACTTTCGGGCGGCATGGTCAAACGAGCCGCGCTCGCGCGAGCCATCATCATGGACCCAGCGTTGCTCTTCTGCGACGAACCTTCGGCAGGCCTCGATCCGGTAGTCTCTTCCGCGCTCGATGAATTGATCCTCCGATTGCGAAGCGCCATGCAAATGACGATCGTCGTGGTAACCCACGAGCTCGACAGTGCCTTCAAGATCGCAGATCGGATCACCGTGCTGGATCAGGGCGAAATCTTGACCATCGGGACCGTCGACGAAGTGCGCAACAGCAGCAACGAGCGAATCCAGAACCTCCTCAATCGGCGATTCGAGGAGGAAGAGGTGGATCCGGATGAATATCTGGCGCGACTCATGGGGCAGGTCTAGGGTTCCAAAGCGATGAAGGAAGCCAACCGAAACTACATCGTGGTGGGAGCCTTCGTGCTCTCCATGCTGGCCGCACTCGTAATGTGGTTCGCGGTTCTCTCAGGCGCGGCCGGATCCACGGACCGGTACTACATCCTCTGGGACAACGTGATGGGCCTGAAGCCCGGAACTCAGATCCTCTTCGAGGGCTACCAGATCGGCCTGATCGAGAACATCGAACGCTCGGTAGAAGCGGGCGCGGGTGGTCGGAATTACCGCGTGGAGATCGAGGTCGAGAAGGATTGGCCGATCTCCGAGAACGCGATGGCGGAGACGACCGCGCCGTCCTTCCTGGCCGCTCTCGTCGTCAACATCGAAGCTGGAGATTCGGAGACGATTCTCGAACCAGGCAGCGTGATTCGAAGTCGGGAGCAGGGGGATCTGCTCAGCGCGGCAGGCGACGCGATGTCGAAGATTTCGGATGTACTCGAGTTCGTGAAGCCCCGAATCGAAGAAATCACGGATTCCGTGAGTTCGGTGCTCAACGATGACAATGCCCAGCAACTTCGATCCATGCTCCAGACGATGAACGATCGGATCGAAGACCTCTTGAGTGCCGAAAATGCCGAGCGAGTCGCGACCATCCTGACCAACCTCAGCGCCGTATCCCAGGATGTGTCAGACCTGACCAGCGGCCTGCAGACCACCAAGGCTCAGATCGACGACGTCCTCGGAACGATCAACAGTTTGATCGACAACCACCGTGACGACATTGGACACTCGCTCGTCGACCTTCACGCCTCGCTCGAAACCGTATCGCGACACATCGACGCGATCGCGAGGAACCTCGAGAACGCAACGCGAAACGCCAATGAATTCAGCGAACAGATCCGCAAGAACCCGAGTGTGCTGCTGCGGGGCCGCAATACGGCCAAAGATGGCGCCAAATGACGACGAATCCGATCGCAGCACATCGGATGGGGCTGCTGCTGATCGGCGCGGGGCTGTTGCTGACGCTCTGGAGTTGCGCGTTGGGGCCCGCTCCGATCGACCACTACTACCGGATCGATACCGGCGTTCCGAACGCGCCGGCCGCGCGAAAACTGAAGGGGAACCTACAGGTCGATCGATTGCGTGCGGACGCTCTCACCGGCGAGCGCCAACTCCTCTACAAGAAGACCACCGATGCGTCGGAAATCCACCAACACGCCTACCACCGCTGGTCGGATCCACCGGCGATCCTGCTTCAGGCGGAACTCGCTTCCTTCTTGAGCGCTGCGTCGGCTGCCGATACCGTGATATCGGCGACAGCCCGCGTGAAGCCCGACTACGTGGTATCTGGCCGCATTCGCCATTTCGAGCGGGTGCTCGAACCCGAAGTGCGCGCCGTCGTGGAACTCCAGCTCACCGTCACGAGTACAGCGGGTGCAGCGATCCTCGTCAACCACAGCTATCGCGAAGAGCAGGCCGCGGAAAACTCCACCATCGCGGCCTCAGTGGTTGCGTTTGGCGAAGCGGTACACCTCATCTTCGAGCGATTCCTGACAGACCTGGGCGGTTCCTGACGGCGCAACCTGTGCAGCGCGTGAGAAATGGAGATGAGCCCGCGGCCCTCTCGCCCCCGAGCCTCAGGCGCACTCGAGCTGGAGCTACGAATCATTGTTTCGCGCGCGGATTTCTGGGCGCGCGAGCTTCTGGAACGAATCGGTTGGCGGTCCGATCGCCTTGCGTTGGCCGGCCGAAATTCTGGTAGCCTCTCGCGCCGAGCCGCAAGCTTTCGAATGGAGAGCCCATGAACCCCACCGAAGCACTTCTCACGATCGCCGAAATTGCGATTGCGACCATCGGCTTTGCGGGAATCGTGTCGGCATTGCGACCGAAGTCCTCTCATCCGGCGGATGCGATGCACCGACTGCGGCTTCGACTCATGGTCGAAGGCAGCGCGAGTGTGATGGTCTTCGCATTCCTCCCCTTCATACTATCGGGGCTGGTCGACGACGAGAGAATCTGGGCACTCGGAAGCGGTGTCCTCGCCACCACGTCTCCGCTCCATGTGGGCAGCATCTACGTGCGCCAGCGGCGCCTATTCGGCACCGCCCTGCTACGCGAAACACTTCTCTTCGACACATTCGTCGTGGTCATGGCCGTGCTGGTCGAAATCGTCTTGATCGTGAATTGCCTCGGCGTGTTCTTCGAGCCGCGTTTCGCCGCCTACCTGCTGGGCGTGCTGCTTCCGCTCGGCGTGGCGGTCGCGATGTTCATCCGCGTCATTTTCGCAGCCGACACAAAAGAACGCGATCTCCCCCCCCCGGATCGAGGCTACTGACCCAGCGATCGCTCCGACACCACAGCGACCTTCGAGCGCCGCGAATCTATGCCATAATCGAATAGAGTCACCCCCAAAGGC
This sequence comes from Myxococcales bacterium, assembly GCA_022572485.1. The sequence goes on along the minus strand of JACZVU010000124.1, from coordinate 3,709 downwards.
CCTGCATGACGGATCGCAGCATTCGATTTGGCGTACACAGTGAGTACGGCAAGCTCCACGAGGTCGTCGTCGGCCGCCTCGAATTGATGCTCCCACCCTGGCGCGCGGACATGAGCCACTACAACGCGGAACTCACCGCGGCTCTCGAGGGTCGGACGGATCCACTCGACATCGAACAGGCCATGCCCGAGCGCTCCGCGCGCGCGAAACAGCAGACCGAGAATCTCGTCGCCACTTATGAGCATTATGGAATCGTCGTGCATCGCCCGCGCCGATTTTCCGAGGAGGAGAAGAATTACCTGGGCGATCTACAACGCGGCTGGGCACAGGCCTACCCCGCGGATCCCGTCTACGTCCTCGGCAACCATTTTCTCGAGCTCAACATCCGGCGTGCCTACCGGCGCAAGGAGGTTTTTCCGCTTCATGACCTCGTCGTGCCGCTGATCAAAAAGGATTCCGGGGCACACCATGTCGCGATACCTCCGGTTCGACCGTACACGCCCTCGGGCGAGGACCCGGGGCCCTTTCTCGAAGGTGGCGACATCCTGATCTGCGGCAAGGACATCCTCGTTGGCCAGCATGACGGACTCTGCAGCAATCAGGCCGGCATCGATTGGCTCACCCGCTACATCGAACCGTTCGGTTACCGCATTCATCCGATGCCCATGCAGGGAAACATTCTCCACGGCCTCGGCGCAATGTGCCTACTGCGCGAGGGTCTGCTGATGGCCTACCTCCCGGCATTGGTGGAGGGTCTTCCCGCGCCGGTTAAGGATTGGGAGGTGATCGAACTCACCGCCGACGATGCCCGAAACTTTGCAACGGTAGGCGTCAGCATCAATGAGAACACGTACCTGATCGACGAGTCGAACGTACGTATCATCGAAGAGCTCGACAAACGCGGAATCGAACCGGTGCCCCTCGCCGCGAAGGACATCGGATTCTTCGGAGGTAGCCTCCGCTGTTCGACCCTGCCGCTGTCGCGCGACGCCTAGGTACAATAGACGGCCACAGAATCCGGCAGAGGAAACAGCCATGTCCGACAAGCGAGATTCGACACCCATCGCCGCACTCGACGACGGATTGGAGACCGAGATCCTGGCCGCGGTCGAGGCCGGCTTCGACGACCAGGTCGCGTTCACCCAGGACCTTGTCCGCTACCCATCCTTGCGCGGGCAGGAACACACCGCGCAGGCGTTCGTCTACGAATCTCTGGCCGAACGCGGTTACGCGATGGATCGCTGGTCGATCGACATCGCAGAGATCGAAGCGCATCCGGGCTTTTCGCCGGTGGCGGTGAGTTACGACAACACGCTGAACGTCGTCGGCACACACCGACCCAAGAGCGAACTCGGACGCTCCCTGACCCTGAACGGCCACATCGATGTCGTGCCAGCCGGCCCGACCGACATGTGGAGCCGCCCAGCCTTCGAGCCGCATATCGAAGGTGACTGGCTCTACGGGCGGGGAAGCGGGGATATGAAGGCCGGACTCACCGCCAACATCTTCGCGCTCGACGCGCTCGGAAAGCTCGGCTTCAAGCCAGGGGCGACTGTCCATCTCCAATCGGTCACCGAGGAGGAGTGCACGGGCAACGGCGCGCTCTCGTGCCTGGTGCGCGGTTATCGTGCCAAAGCTGCGCTGATCCCCGAACCCGAAGAAGAAATGCTGGTGCGCGCAAACACCGGCGTGATCTGGTTTCGCGTCCACGTGCGCGGGCGCCCCGTTCACCCGCGCGAGATGACAGTCGGTGCCAATGCGATCGAGGCCGCCTACGAGTTGATCCGGGCGCTGCGAAACCTCGAAGCCAGCTGGAACGACCGGAAAGGAAACGTGCACTACTTCGAAGAGCTCGAGCACCCCATCAACATCAACATCGGAAAAATTGCGGGCGGAGACTGGGCGTCCTCGGTCCCGGCCTGGTGCAGCTTCGACGCGCGCACTGCGATCTACCCGGGTATCGATCCGCGCGATGCAGCCCGCGAGATCGAGCATTGCATTCAAGAGGCGGCGAAGCAGAACCCGTTCCTCGAGAGCAACCCGCCGGTCGTCGAGTACAACGGCTTTTTTGCGCGCGGCTATGTGCTCGAAGAGGGAAGCGATGCGGAAGCCACTCTTTCGCACGCCCACGCCCGGAGCTTCGGCTCGAACCTGAAAACTTTCGTGACGCCGGGCTACCTCGACGGGCGGGTCTTCGTCCTCTACGACGACTGTCCGTGCCTCGTCTACGGTCCGATCACCGAGAACATCCACGCCTTCGACGAACGCGTCAGCCTCGCTTCCATCAAGCGCATCACAGGCGCGATCGCACTCTTCGTCGCGCAATGGTGTGGACTGGAGCGCGCGTGAAGAATGGGGATGGGGAGACCTGCGCGCTCAGATCTCCGCATCACGAGAAGGCCGGTCGGCTGGTATGCGCCTGAGGGACGAGGACGGGGGGCTTGCGCGCTCAGTGAACCATTCCGCGCGCAGGTCTACCGGTCCCCCATCCTCGCGGCCTGTCACTTGACGGAGCAGGCCTACTTGTTCTCGATTCTCGCGGTTCGTCTTTTCAGGGACGGTCAGTAGGTGCCGGCTAGTTTCGAGTGGTCCCAGGAGATGATTCGATCGGGTTTGACGCGGATCAGGATGCGCTTCGAGGCGGATTTCCTCATCACCTCGTTCATTGCGGCGCGGGTTTTGACATCGGTTTCCGTGGTCTCCTTCAGCGACGCGGCCCCCAACGTGGCGATGATGTCGTCGGTGTTGTCGCTGAGCTCGGCGGTGCCGTAAATCACCACGCCCTTGAGATCAGAGTATTCGCGGCCGGATTCGACGAGCAGGCTCACGCGCGGATCACGCCGCAGATTCACAACCTTCTGGGTTCCACGGAAGGTTGCCATCGAGACGACGAGATCGTCATTGGCGACGAACCACATCGGCATCGGGTGCGGCACGCCGTCGCGGCCGATGCTGTTTAAGATGATCGTCTTGTGGGCACGGAGGAAAACGCGGATTTCCGCGTCCGTCATGCAGATCTGATCGCGTCGGGGCACGTTCTCTCCGTGGGGCGCGTAGATCCTCTCACTCGGGGTATTCGATCCTGACCTTGCCACTTACGCAGCGCGCCTGACAGGTCAGCACCCAGCCTTCGTCCAACAGTCCTTTCGAGAGGCAATCGTTGGCATCCATCTTCACCTCTCCTGCCATCAGCTTTGCCATGCAGCAGGAGCAATATCCCTCTTCGCATGAGTAGGGAGCATCGAGGCCCGCCGCTCGCACTGCCCCGAGGATCTTCTCGCCCTTCTGGTACGGGATCTCTTGGATTTCGCCGTCGAGAACGATCGTGATCGTATCGGGAACGGCATCATCGGAAACTTCTAGAGTCACCTCCTCCACCTGCGACCCTGGATCGGGTGGCGACACGAAGCGCTCCACGTGAACGAGATCATGATCGACATGCAGCTCTCGAAGGGCTTCCTCGACAATGGCCATGAAGGGTCCGGGACCACATAGATAGAAATCCGATCCAACGTCGAATCCGACATGGCGCTTGACGTCATTACGATCTAGAAAACCATCGACGCCGTCGAGGCAATGGACGACCTCGAGTCGATCCGGATGGGCGCGCTCGAGTTCATCGAGTTCGGCCTTGAAGATGATCGAGCGCTCGTCTCGGTTCGCGTAGATGAGCTTCATCGAGCGTCGGGAGGTGACGAGCGCGGACTTG
>JACZVU010000123.1 GCA_022572485.1 Myxococcales bacterium | reverse complement strand
GCGCGGGCCGCTGTCGCCGGCAGAAGGCGAGACATGCGCTGTTCTTTACCATCTGGAGCGGCAAAGCAGGTGGCCGTGTGCGGTCTTTCAGCATGTAACCGATCTGCAAGGGAAACGATGGCCGGGAGCAGTTGTGTTCTCTGAAGCGACGACTTGGCGAAAGATTGCCGTATCCTTTGATATGATGGATACACCGCTTGATCCAAGGGCTGTGCTGCAAGAGGCGTCTAAACGCGGACAAACGCCCATAGCTCCAGTTGTGATCCCTCGTGCAGAGGCACCAGTTGCCCAAATCACTTGGAGGGATGGAGAGGCCGATTTGACACGCCTGCCAGCATACAGGAAGGAGGCCGGTGATGCCCGGCCGGGATGGATATGTGGCGTGGCGGTTGCGCGCGATCCCGACACCGAGCGCTATAATTGTTCCTGGCACCGACATTTAGTGCACGGTGCTAAGGTAAGCAGTGCACGCATCAACTACCGGCATCTGTGGGGCTACATGCAACGTTGGAAACACGAGGGTCACGAGGAGATGCCCGTTGCTTTTGTTGTCGGGCATCATCCTGCGTTTTCATTGGCAGCTGGCAGTAAAGTCGGCCTAGACGTCGATGAGTATTCCTATGCTGGAGGCTTGCTCGGTGAGCCTGTCAGGCTGACTCCGTCGCTAACTTTCGGGGCCGATCTTCTCATTCCGGCTGATTCTGAGGTAGTGATTGAGGGGTATTTGCACCTCAGCAAAAAGGAAGCGTGCGGGCCCTGGAGCGACTTTATGCGCTATTACTCCCCGGCTACTCAGGAGCCTGTTTTTCGTCCCACGGTGATTACCATGCGGGAAAGTCCACTTTTTCTTCACAGCTGGACTGGCCATCATGAGATCATGTTTGATTTTGCCGGGATGATGGAGGTCTACCTGGAGATTGTGCGACGCCATCCACGCCTGCGGGCTGTGAATTGCATAGCGCCTATGACGTTTGTCTTGCAGTACACCCCTCAGTATCCAGGGGAGGCACAGCGCCTTGCAGCGCATGCATTCGGTGCCCTTGGCGACAAGGTTAAGAACCTTATTTTGGTGGATGAGGACGTGGACCCGTTTGATCTCAGTGCTATTTGGTTCTCCATTGCGAGTCGTGTGGACGCTTCAACGGAGCAACTAACAGTCTTTCGTGATATCATGGCAAACCGTCAGGATTCCTCGAAGGCTCGACCGCTTCAGGTGGGGGGGATCTTCCTCGACAGCACAAAACCCGCCGGACGTGGCCCCATGGAGATTGCACTGCCAGAGAAAGAAGTGTTGGAGCGGATACACCTGGAAGATTATCTGACACCGGACGTGGTCAATCAATTGCAAAAGGATATTTAAAGGTTTGCCAAAGGTTACGTGTGGATGCAGTCGCTCATTCATTAACGAAAAGTTCTCCTTTGGTTCACAGTTGCTGATCGACAAGGGGATTCGCATTTACGAAGAGAGGAGGCTGAAATGGCTAGAAGGATAATCGAGGTGTCGTTGCCAGTGCTCACTCTGGCAATGGCTGTAATGCTGCTGGCACTCGCGCCAGCCGGAGTAACACAGGCCCAGATGAAGAAGATCCGCGTGGCATACATGCCGATCGCGGAACAGGGGCCGAACTTTGTCGCTGCGGATATGGGAATCTTCGAGAAACACAATCTCGACGTTGAGCTCAAGCTCTTTCACAGCGGACCCGCAATCGGCGCGGCCCAGCTCGGTGAGGATCTCATAGCGAAAACCCTCTCCAAACGCGTCTTTAACAGCGGGTATTACTCCGGTCGTGGCTTCTTCATTCGCTCGCTTCTTCAGCGCCTCGATACGGGTCGAAATGTTCGGATAGTCGGCACTGCGCCGGCGCAGGGTCTCCAGGGCGTTGATCGAGCGATCGAACTGCCCGTTCTCCTCCAACAACTGCGCGAGGCGATCGCAAAATTCGAGCGGAGCCGCCTCGATGCCCTCCGCGTTTACCAACTCTTCGATCTTGTTCAGCGCGAAGTCGATGTGACCGACGCGCTGGTAGGCGTCGACCAGCAGGTTGCTCGCGGTTACGTAGTTCGGGTCCGAGTGAGGGACCTGCTGCAGGCTTCTGATCGCGCGTTCCCAATCGTTGCGATCGACCGCGATCTGGGCCGCTTCGAAGGGGAGGCCCTGGCGGTCCAGGGCTGCCGTCCAGCGCGAAATGTCCTCGGCTTCGCGGTAGCAATCCACCGCGGTGTCCAATCGGTTTACTCGTTCGTAGGCTTCACCGGCCCTGGAATGCTGGCCATCCGCACGCCACATCTCGCCCGCGCGTGCGGACTCTCCGGCTTCCTCGAAGAGTTCAGCGGCCCGGGCGAATCGATTGAGGGCTCCGTGGATTTCGGCGGCTTCGAGCGGGCACCCACACGCCTCGTAGTGTTCGGCTGCGGTCTCGTTCTGGCCTCGTTCGTGGTGGAGCCGCGCGAGGATCAGGTGCGCGACCTTCTCTTGCCCGTCGCGTTCGAGAATCCGCGCTGTGGCGGCCAGGTCTCCGTGCAGGTACGGCTCGACGGCCGGAGGGCAACCGCTGAAGAGAATCTGCTTCCGGTTCCCGAGGTCGATCTCCATGCTAATCGGCTGGTAGGACGTGATATCGATGGGGTGCTCTGCCACCCGATCTCCGCTTCCGACCACCAGAACGTGGGTTCCGCGCGTCAACGCAAGGCGAGCCGCGGCTCCACGCGCGTAGCGTAGGGACCCCGGAGCGCCGCGAATCGCGACGAGGGCATCTGTCACGGGGTGGCGTTCCCAGACGACATTGACGTCGAGCGTGCACTCGCTTGGGTGGAAGTCGAAGTCGAGGCGCTCGGTGTGACCGCGGCGGATCCGCACCTTCTGTTCGACGAGGTGGGTGGAGAGGATCTTCTCGCCATCGAGGGGCTGTAGGTAGCCGTAGACCATCACGACGTAGCTTCGCGCCTGCAGGCCCCAGAAGCGCGTCTCCCGGGCCACCATGGTGTGCTCGAAGCGAGATGCCGCGCTCGCCTCCCGTCTGGCGCAGTCTGGATCCGTCGCCTTTGCGAACTGCTGATGGGAGATCGGTGCTTTTCGCTTCGAGACGCGGACGTTGAAAGCTCCGCGCAGATCTGCGGGATAGTGGATGCTCACCGACATGTCGCCACACCCGCGAATCTTTCGGATGGTGACCAGCCCGATGAGCACTGCGAAGAGCAGGTTGAGAAGAGCGATCTCGAGGTTGCGCGTCCAGTTTCTCTTACGCAGATCGGTGATGATCTGATCGGGCTCTGCAGGGGTGAGGTGCACGGACCATGCGCGGATCTGATTCATCCCGGATTCGATCCGCTCGCGAAGGGTTTTCGAGCGTGAGGGAGGTGGAGCGGTTGCGCTCGCCAGCGGGGAAGCGGTCTGCGTTTCAGCTCTGGACTCGGGCCCCGGTGCCGGCTCTTGTTCGGTGGGCTCGAAAACGTGGCCCAACGCCGAAGCGATATCCGCCATCAGCGCTTGGTACGCGTTGTCCGAATCCGCGCGGACCGCATCGGCAGCGCTGGGATCGGTCCGGGCGAGCGATGGCGATGGGCCCGCTGCGAAGACGAGACCCCATATCGCGGTCGCAAGAACGACTCTGACCGAACGGTGGAAATGCATGGCTACAGAGCCCATTATCGGCCCTGCGCAGCTGCCGATTGAGCGCGTATCGTGGGCCCCGCGCGTTTCAGAACCCGAAGTTGCCGGCCTATGAGAGCGCCGCGTTCGCCTGGGAGGGCGGCTGCCCAAACCGCACGCTCTCGGCGATCTCGTGGAGCAGTTTTTCGGTCTCTTCCCAGCCAATACAGGCGTCCGTGATCGAGATTCCGCGCCTCAGCGGAACGCCCGGCTGCCAGCTTTGCTGGCCCGCTTCTAGATTGCTCTCGAGGAGCAGGCCCATGATCGCGGAGTTCCCAGCCCGGACCTGCTCGAGTACCTCGCGGCAGACGAATCCCTGGCGGCTGTGGTCCTTGCCCGAGTTGGCGTGGGAGCAGTCGAGCATGACCGGACGCACGAGGCCCTGCTCTGCGACGAGCCGGAGCGCTTCGGTGACGAACTCGGGAGCGAAGTTGGGCCCCTTTTCGCCGCCCCTGAGCACGATATGCCGATCGGGGTTGCCCCGAGTTCGCACGAGCGCAGACTCGCCGTCAGCCGTGATGCCGAGGAAGGTGTGCGAGTGGCTCGCTGTGACCATCGCGTTTGCGGCGACATCGAGTCCTCCGTCGGTTCCGTTCTTGAAGCCGATCGGCATCGACAAGCCGCTCGCGAGCTGGCGATGGGTCTGGCTCTCGCTCGTGCGCGCGCCAATGCCGCCCCAACAGAGCAGGTCTGCGATGAACTGCGGTGTGAAGGGGTCGAGCACCTCGCTCCCACAGGGAATTCCGAGTTCGTTGATCTCCAGCAGCAACCTGCGGGCGATTTCGAGACCGTGGGCGATGTCGCAGGAGCCATCGAGCCTGGGGTCGTTGATCAGCCCCTTCCAGCCGATGGTGGTGCGCGGTTTTTCGAAGTAGGCGCGCATCACGAGGAGCATCGCGTCCTTGGTGTGTTCTGCGATGCCACGCAACCGCCGCGCGTATTCCAGGGCCGACTCCGGATCGTGTATCGAGCAGGGGCCCACAATGACGACCAATCGGTCCGCGTCTCGTCCGTGGATCACGTCCCGGATGGCCCGCCTCGCTTCGACAACCGTATCTGCTGCGGCAGCACTCATCGGTACCGCGGCCTTCAAGTCCCGCGGTGAGATGAGCGCTCGGATGTCAATCAGATTTCGATCCTCAATGTGTTCGCGCATTTTCCTTCCCTTCGATCCTCGGTAACCGAGGAGCCATCAACAAAAAACCCCGAGATCTCTCTCAGGGCCCGGGTCGACGTGTTTTCGAATCAGCTGCTAGGCGAGCACGTACCCCCGAACCCGGCGGGTCCACCAGGTAAAGCTGAAATACGCAAAAGCTCGCACGGCTGAAGACGGCAAGTCGAGTGTCTCCTTCGATCCGGTTCGCATTATAACAGCCCCGCGCTCGGGTGTGTCAACAAAGATCTTCTCCCCGCGGTCTGTCCGGATCCATTCAAGAAGGCAGGCTCTCTCAAGAGGGCAGGCTCTCTCAAGAGGGCAGGTTCTCTCAAGAGGGCAGGTTCTCTCAAGAGGGCAGGCTCTCTCTCACGAGTCCGCGGCGTGGGCTCTCCAGATCGACCTCGCGGTGATGGCGGGAGGCTCGGGTTCCATCGATACATCGGTCGGGTAGGGGTCCGCGGCGTCCGCTTCCGCTTGGCCGATGATCGCCCACTTCTCCTCCTGGGATTCTTCGATCCTGGAGGTGACGAGGTAGGCCAAGATTGCGCTCGAGGCAGACGTGATGCCCGCGAGCACTCCGATGATTCGCGCCGCGAATAGATCGTCAATCGTGACTCCCGAATGTGTGACGAGTGCCGCAGTCAGGATTTCGAGGAATGCGCTCGCGAGGAGCGTCGCCCACCAGGCGGGGACGAAACGCGAAATCGGCATGGAGAGCCACGCCACCGGTGTCTCGATGGAACGCGGATCGCTCGCCCGCCAAACTTCCGATACGACTTGGTAGGGGCGGAAGAAGTTCAATATCGGAATGAGGAATCCGATGATTGCCCAGATACGCGAGTAGCGAAAACGCCGACACCCGAACGCGCGCACGTTGATTCGAGAGCGATGGAGCCAGACGATGAACGTCACGGCGATCACTCCATAAAATGTCAGCCGGGACACGAGTAGGGTGTTCCGGATCCAGGTGTGGGCCCAGCGCGTCTCCTCGTTGACTTCCGTGTAGCTGTCGACGCTCGAGAGAAGCTGGATCTGGGAGATTTCGAAACCCGCGGACAAGCCCGATAGGGCTGCCGTGAGCAGGAGCAGGATCGTGAGGAAACGCACCGTCAATCGAGTCGAGGTGTAGGGAGGCAGAAATCGGTCCCGTCGCTCCATTTGCGCTCCTGGTTCCATTTTTCAGCCGGGCGTCCAATGGGCGCTCAGCTTCGCATCTCGCCCTGTTTCGGCTCGACTTGCGTATTGCTGAAGTGACAAATGAAGTAGCGGTTGAGGTTCCCTTCGCGGCCGTCCGCCGCATAGCTTTCGATGACCTCGAACGACAGTTCTTCGAGCAGCTTGCGCGTGTCGTCTTCGCTCGTGAAATGGCAGTAGCGGTGGGCTGAACCCCCATCGCCCCAGGGCAGGAGGTGGTCGCCCGGTTCGAGTTGAGCGGTGTCGATCGGATCGGCGGCGGTCCGGTTGTATTCGCGCCAGGGAATCAGCCGGTTTTGGAAGCGCGTGAACGCCTCGAATTGCCAGGTGGTCAACGCGAGGACCCCACCGGGTGCCAGGCGCTCTCCGAGCCGTTGTAAAAGATCCCGCCGATGGGTGTGGCCCGGCACGTGGTGCAGGATTCCGAAGAGTCCAATGAGCGAGAACGGCCCTTTGGGAAAGTCGTTGCCGGCCTCCACGAGGTCTGTTTGGCGAAATTCGACGCCTGCGAAGGGAAGGGCGCGCTCCCGTGCGCGGGAAATCAGTAGCGGGCTCGAATCGATTCCGCAGTAGTGGATCTCGCCAGGTGGCAGCCGATCCGCCAGAAAGGCGCCGAAGCGGGCATTCCCGCACCCCACGTCGAGCAGCCGGAACGTTGCCGCAGCGGCTTCTCCGCGAATTTTCTGGATGTGTGGCAGCAATCGCACCCAGCCGGGCCAGGGCGCCGAGCGAGATTGGTCGAACTCAGCTGCGTTTGCGCTGTAAAAGATTCGGTTGATCGCATTGAGAGAGCGGAGGGTCTGCTCGTCCATGATGCCGTCTGCGATACAGTAGCCGATCGGCGGCGAGAGGTGTTGTCTGTGTCAGAGTTCACGGCCCGAAGTCCGCGAAAGGAATTCGACCCGACGCATCACCGGCGGGAACTCGTAGCGATCATCGATGCGATCGTGGACGAGTCGGATCTCGATTCTCGAGCGTTCGATCGGATTCTCAAGAAATATCCCAGGAGCGGAACCGGATTCTTCTCGCGCAGTGAGATCATTGCCGGCTTCCGAAGATTCGGTTCGGCCCGTCAGCGCGATCTCGACGAAGAAGCGTTCGTGGGACGGATTCGTCTGCGCCCGGTTAGAACGCTTAGTGGTGTCACGCCTGTTACGGTACTCACGAAGCCGTACCCGTGTCCCGGAAAGTGCATTTTTTGTCCAAACGATGTTCGCATGCCAAAGAGCTATCTATCCGATGAGCCCGGCGCGCAGCGTGCCGAGGACAATCGCTTCGACCCGTACCTGCAGGCCTGGAATCGCCTACGCGCTTACCAAAGCATGGGACACCCCATTGCCAAGGTGGAGTTGATCGTGCTGGGAGGAACCTGGTCGTTCCACCCGGAGGCCTACCAGATCTGGTTCGTGAAGCGCTGCTTCGACGCGCTCAATGACTTTGGCAAAGGGGTCGATCGCCGCGCGGAAGCCGGCGTGGCGCCGGTTCGGTTCCGCGAGCTGCCATCGCGGCTCCAGGGCCGCGAGCCCGGGGCCACCTACAACCAACTCGTCGGCGGGCTCTTGCGCGAGGCGCATGGATCCGCGCTGCTTCATCCGAGCGAGAGCGCGAATTGGGCGGAACTCGAAGCGGCGCATCTCGTCAATGAGACCGCTGCCTGTCGCAGCGTCGGCCTCGTCGTCGAGACGAGGCCGGATCACATTTCTCCCGAAGAAGTTCGGCGGATCCGGAGACTTGGCGGAACCAAGGTCCAGATCGGGCTTCAGAGTCTCTCGGATCGGGTGCTGGAAGCGAACCGGCGCGGTTGTGATGTCGCGGCGTCCCGGCGCGCGCTGCGCCTGCTTCGCGGCGCCGGCTTCAAGTTGCACGTCCATTGGATGCCGAATCTGCTCGGTTCGTCGGCCGCTGAAGATGCCGAGGATTTTGCTCGCCTCTTCGACGATCCG
>JACZVU010000122.1 GCA_022572485.1 Myxococcales bacterium | reverse complement strand
CGGGCCCTCCGCTCAGCTTCGAGCGGCCAGCTCGCGACCCTGAACTCGAAATGCACGAGGGCGTAGAGCCGCTCCCGCGACCCGGCGAATTGAATTCGCGCGAAGCGCGAGCGCGATGTCTTGCGCGTTTTGCCAACCACGAGTTGATGGCGGTGGAGTTCTTTGCGTGGGCGTTGTTGCGCTGGCCGGGTTTACCAACGGAACTGCGGCGTGGGTGGGTCGCGGTTCTCGCGGAGGAGCAGCTTCACTGTCACCTCTACCTCGGCCGGTTGCGCGCGCTGGGATCGGCGCTTTCGGACCATCGCCTGTCGGATTATTTCTGGAAACACGCCCCCGCGATTGCAGCCTCACCGCACGGCCCACGCGCGTTTCTCTGTGCGATGGGGCTGACCTTCGAGCAGGCCAACCTCGACTTCACGCTGATCTACCGCGACGGCTTTCGAAACGCCGGGGACGAAGCGTCGGCTCAGGTCTGTCAGCGGATCCACGACGATGAGGTCGGCCACGTTCGGATGGCCGCCCGTTGGCTGCGCGCGCTGACGCCCGAGGGGCAGGGCGAGATCGAAGCCTACCGGGAGGCCGTGCCGTTTCCGTTGGCGGCTGCGCGCGCAAAGGGCCGGCGCTTCGAGGAGGCGGCAAGGCGTCGTGCGGGTCTCAGCGAGGACTTCATCGCGTTCGTGCGCGCTGCTCGCTCTTCACAGGAGCGAGGCCCGGACGCGGGCCGAAACCGCCATGACGGGTGACGTGCTGCTGATTCCCAACTTTGGTGCCGAGGAGGGTACGGGTTGGGGAGCGCCCGCCTATCGGTCAACCGGCGAACCCCCGGCTGCTTCGCAGCTGCCGCGAGAGATCGTCCAGCGTACCGCCACGGGGCTTTGGCAGAGCCTTTTCGCTAGTGGCTCGCGATGCCTCGGCGAACCGCAGGCTTCAACCGATGCGTCCTGGCCGAAAGGCCTCGGCGTTCGAAACCCACACGCGGTCTTTTCGTGGCTGGATGTGCCCGATCATGCGGTTGCCTGGCTCAATACGCCCGCCGCGCGGCAGTTTGCGAGAGAAGCGGAACGTCGTCTGTTGGGTGCGGATCCCGAAGTGGTTCAAGAGGTACACGACAAGGCGTTTTCCCATCGCGTTGCAGTCGCAGAGCGGATGTTGCCGGCATCTCTCGAGCCTTGCATCGCGGTGTTCGAACCCGACGCATTGCGCGATCCGGGCCGCGCGATTCGAGAGATCGAAGAGAAACTCGCGCGCTGGCCCGATTGGACCGCGGGTCGCTTCACCCTCAAGCCGCGCTTTGGCACCAGCGGCCGAGGGCGCGTCGCGGGCAGTGCGGGCCGCGTCGCCGAGGTTGGCGGTGGTTTGGCGCGCCTAGCCGAATCGGGTGGGGCGATTCTGGAGCCCTGGCTCAAACGAACCTGCGACCTGAGCGCCCAGCTCTGGATTGGCGCCGATCAGCAGATCGTGCTGCTGGGAACCACCGAACTGCTCGTCGAAGGTTCCGGGCTCTACCGCGGACATCGCGGCTTCATCGACAGCAAGGGTCGCGTGACCTCGGGCAGCCGCTATGACGAAGCCCTGCGCGAGGCGGCGGCCGCGGTCGCCCAGGCGGCTGCAGCTGCGGGTTACCATGGGCCCTGCGGGGTCGACGCTTTCGTGTTCGAGGCGGAGCCCGGCCAGATCGAGCTGCGCCCGATCGTCGAGTTCAACGCGCGCTTCACGTTCGGCACCATCGCGATCGGCTTGTTGCGCCGCGCGCTCGCTGAGATTCGGCAGGAACTCTCGCTCGATTCGGGAGGATTGCGGGCTTTCCTGTTTCGCCTCGATGCGCCTTCCGGTAGCTGGCCCAAACGCGTCGACGCGCAGGGTGCTCTGCTGATTCCGTTGAGCGCCGAGGACCGAGGCGCCGCTGCGCGTCTCGAGCCGGGGCTCTTGCTCGCCGACGATCGCGAAGCGCTCGATCGGGTGCTCTCGATCGGCCGCGCCTCCGAGGCCACCGCCCCGGATCGGCTGCACTGAGTCTGGCGGTGAGCGCGGCGAAAGGGTCGACACCGAAGGCCAACCCGCTGTTGTGGAGTTCCGCGGTGAGGGGTCGACATTCAAGGCAACCCGCTGTTGTGGGCACCGCGGTGAAGGGATCGACATCGAAAACCCGCTGGCCGTTGTGGGGTGCCGCCGTGATTTTCGCGCTCTTTGCGAGCGCGCTCGGTTGCACGACAACCGTCATCGATCCATCCGCGCGAGCGCGCGACCCGGCTGAGCTCTGGGAGGAGCAGATGGCTCGGGCCACGCGGTCTCACCGCCAGGGGCGATTCGAGTCGGCGAGCCGGTTGTACGAGCGCGCGCTGGCGACGAGCCAGGCCTTTCCGGCGGGAGATTCCCGGGCCCTGCAGACCCTCTCGCAGCGCGCCGAGCTTCGACTCAGCCAGGGGCAGTACGAGGCCGCCGAGCGGGACTATCGGGCGATCATCGCCGCCGAGCGCTCGAGCTCGCGGAGAAACGGTGCGCAGCTCGCGAACGCGCTCAACAACCTTGCGGTCTTCTACCTCGATCTCGACCGAATTGCCGAGGCGGAGACGCTGCTCGCCGAGGCGATCGAAATTCGGACGGCGCTTTACGGTGCCGATCATCCCTACGTCGCCGTCTTGTTGCAGAACCTCGGGGACGCGGAGCGACGCGCCGCAAACCATCCCGTCTCGGAGCAGCTTTTGGTCCGGGCGCTTTCGATCTACGCGCGCTCGGGCCGCGATTTCTGGCGCGAAGCCTCCATCGCCCAGAACAATCTGGCCCTCCTGCTGGGCGCGACCGGCCGGGAGCAGGAGTCGGAGACGTACCACCTCGATGCGATCCGGCTGTCGCGCAAGGCGGGCGGCGAGCGGAATACCGACGCTGGCGTTTTTACCCGCGATCTCGCGACGCTCTACACCCATCAAGGTCGGTTCGGAGAAGCTGGCGACCTCTATCGAAAATCGATGTCCATTTTTCGGGATGGGTTGGGCGAATCGAGCCATCAATTGAGCAAGACTTACCGCGCCTACAGTGCGATGTTGCGCGCCACGGGCCGCAGCCGGGAAGCCGCCGAGTATCGACGGCGCGCGGATGCCAGCGGATTCTGAGCTCGCGTTTTCAGGGTGCTGTTCAATCGCTCGGCGGAGCCACCAGTGTGCTGCGGATCTCGATCTGCTCACCATCTCGCAGGATCGTCAGCTCCAGGGTGTTGCCTGGGCGCAAGCTGAGGAGCTGACGTCGGAACGCGATGAAATTCGGGATCTCCTGGTCGCCGACGCGCAGGATCAGGTCATTGGCACGAACGCCGGCCTTGGACGCCGGGCTGGGGTCGAAAACCTCTTCGATGATCACCGCGCTTGGATTCGAGTGTCCGAGTTCGGCGGTCTCTCTGGGTGACGCGGGGCGCACAGCGGCTCCGAACCAACCGCGCTCGGAGTTTCCGGAAACGAGAATCGGGATCACGCGTTTGATGGTGTCGATCGGAATTGCGAAACCGATGTTCTGTGCTTTGGTGGCGATCGCGGTATTGATGCCGACGACCTGGCCGTACAGGTTGAGGAGCGGACCCCCGCTGCTGCCCGGATTGATTGCCGTGTCCGTCTGCAGGTAGTCGAGCAACGACGCCTCGTCTTCGGCGATAAGGCGCTCCTTGGCGCTGATCAGGCCGGACGAAACCGTGTGGTTCAGGCCGAGCGGATTGCCCACGGCCATCACGATTTCGCCCACTTCGAGCGCTCCGGAGCTCCCGAGTGTCAGCACCTGCATGCCGGGCTGGGGTTCGATGCGGATCAGCGCGGAATCCGTCGCGGGATCGATGCCGATGATCCGCGCCGGAAATTCTTCTCGATTCTTCAACCGCACCACTCGGATATCGGTCGCATTGCGAATCACGTGGGCGTTGGTGAGAATGAAACCGCCTTCGTTGATCAGGAATCCCGAGCCCAGGCTGAAGCCTTTGGCCTGGTACGGGATTGGCATCTGGAACGGAATGAAGTCGAGCAGCGGTGAGAGGATCGGGATCCGAAATGGAAGAAGGTTGCCCGGAGCGATTCCGAGGCGCGCCTCCCGCTCTTCGAGCACCGTGGTGTAGATGTTGACGATGCCATCGCTCACCGAAGTGACGATCTTCGCGTAGGTGCGGTGGTTGATTGGAATCGCCTCGTCGGAAGGCGGCGGCTTTCCATCGACCCAGAAATTGGACAGGTCGAAATCGGCCGGATCGACTTCGCGAAAGCGCCTGTCGAAGACCGGATCGTCTTCGCTCACGAGTTGCCGCCCGGTGTCGAGTCTCGCAAACGTGCAGCTTGCGAGTAACGACAGCAGCGAGAGCGTGACGATGGTGGAGATGCGCGTGCCGCTCCGCTGTGGGTTCAATTCGACTTTCTCCTCGCTCTGGCTGAGCGCCCGGTTCGCACGCCTCGCAGTGCTTGGTGGCTCAAAGTGGCGCGAGGTCGGGGTCTGAGATTTCGCGCTGAACGAGTTTTCCATTCTCGTAATGCGAAATGACGTCCACCGTCCCATCTCCGTTGCGGTCTTCTTCGAGTTTAGAGAGCTGTGACTTTCCCGTGCTGATTTCGTAGCTCTCGATTCGATCCGGCGGACCGCTCCCCTTGGTGGCCTGCTCGATGCGTTCGATGACTTCCTTGCCGCGAGATACGCCGTAGGTTGTCCACACGTCCATGTTTCCGTCGAAGTCCCGGTCTTCTTCTGCACGAACGCGGAAGAGGTTCTGGTAGTGGATCTGTCGGTCCACGATGCCGTCGTTGTTGGAGTCGTGGCGTTCCTCTACGAGGATGCCACCCCCGTAGATGTAGAAGGCGTCGGCGATTCCGTCGTGATCGCGATCAATCGTGCGGTGGGTCATGCGATCGTTCTCATAACGCTCCCAGACGTCGGCGTTTCCATCGCCACTGGTGTCCCGAATGCGTGCAGTGAGTTTCCCGTCCACGTAGGTGTTCCAGATGTCGAGGTTTCCATCGAAGTTCGAATCCTGCTCCAGGCGAAGCAGCTGCATCGAGCTTGGATCGAAGAAGCGGGTCTGCTCGGGAACGCCGTCGCGGTCGGCATCGAGCACGCCGCGGGTGACCTCGAGGGCCTCTTCGTTGCCCCAACTGCCCGCCACGATCGTCACAGGCTCCATTTCGAAGACCGACATCGGGAGTTCGCGATCCTTCGGAGCATCCGGTGCCACCCGCGGATTGGCGCGCTCCGCGACGGACTGCCCGATGATCAGCGACTCGATGGTCGGTTGCTCGGGTAGGTCCGAGTCGAAGCTTTCGATCGCCAACTGCTGACGTCGCAGTTCTTCCTCGATCTGGGCCTCGAGCGAGCGGCCACGGCTCTCTTCGCCCGCCGCCGTCCAGCGTCCCGGTTCGGACGGCGCCGCTCGCGTGGATCCGGAGCCAAAGGGCTGTTGGCCGGTAATCGCCGTATAGACGAGCAGTGTGCCCGCCCCGTCGTCCGGATCCGGCTTGGAGAGCCTAAACTGCCCCTCCTGCGGTTGCGCGGCCCCGGGAACCTGGACGCCCTCGGCGTTCGCGGTGACGAGGGCGGCCGATCCGCTGGACTCGACGGCGAGCTTGCCGGGCAGGCTCGAAACCGGCGGTGGAGGTGTCGAGCACCCCCACTGGGCCATCAGCGCGCCCAGAAGCGCGCAGGCAATGCGGGACAGACGACTCAATGGAGGTGCATCGTTTGGACCCTCGGGCCGGCCTTTGGATTCGAGGCGAGAAGGTACTGATTCCCCGACCCCGTGGAACTGCGGCTCGGGTTGCTCCATTCTGATCCCCATGAGGTGTCGACGATCGTTCGCCGCTGTTCTTGCGGGGGTGCTCGTGGCTGGCCTGGTGGGCTGTGCGCTGCCGAAAGCCGCGAGGCTGTCTTCCGCGAGCCTGAAGAAGGGCTGGGACTTCGACGCCAATGGCCTGCGCGTGTTGTACACGGGACCGAGTGCGACCGTGATGGCCGCCGGCGATCTGGCCCTCTACTCGATGCGCTCGGCGCGACCTTCTTCCGAAGAGCCCGAGGTCAAGTGGTTTCGCTTCTACGAGGGTTCCATGCGGCCCGAAAAAGAGGTTGCGATTCTCTGCCACCTCGATAGCGCGACCCACATTTCCTCGATCCGGCGGATCGAAGATCCGCTTGCCGTGGAAGCCCGTTACGAACCGTGGCACTACCCGGCGTGTATCGAGGCGACGCCCGGCGAGTACGAGATCACGGTCAGCTATTACTCGCGCAAGACCATCGAGCAGGATCTATCGGCGACCACGACGACCTCCGAGTCGACCACCGACAGTACGACGCAATGGAGCGCGAAAGCCGGCGCGGTGTACATACTCGCGGCCGTGATTGGCACACCGGCTCTTGCGCCGGGCACAGGCCCCGGCTACAAGCCGCGCAGGCGAACCAAGGAGCTCTGGGACATGAGTTTCAAGCTCGAAGTCAGCCACTGGAAGGCGGCGATCGTGCAGCTTCCAGAAACCGCACAACTCGATCTTCCGATCAAAGCCCATCGCGAAACCTGGCGGCGACACGAGAATCGGCGCTGAACCCGAAAAGGGGAAAATTCGCCTGCAGCCGCGCTTTGCGAGCGCGCATGGGGGGTGCGAATCGACCTTGAACCACCGACGCCCCGAGATTCCTTTTGCCGACGCCCCGCGCGGGAGCTGTCGCTGGTGCGGCGAGCCGATCCTGCACGACTCGGGTGCAAAACGCGGCTCGCTCGATCGCCGCCGCCGCTGGCATCCCGCCTGTGCAGCGGCTTATGACGCGACGGATTCGCGCGAGTTGCGGCGGCGCGTTCGCAAGCGCGACCGCGGTGTGTGCGCGTTCTGTCGCGTAGACACCTACGCGCTGCGCCGCGCGTTCAAAGGGCGCGGCATGTGGGCTCGGATGCGGGAAAAGGGGTTCGTGCCGCGTCGCTCGCTCTGGGAACTCGACCACAGGGTGCCCCTGATCGACGGTGGCACGCATGATCTTTCCAATCTGCAAACGCTCTGCGTTCCGTGCCATCACAAGAAGAGCGCTCTCGAGCACAGCGAGCGAGCGGTGCGAATCCGGGAGCGAGGGTGCCGGGTTGGAAATTCGAGCTGAAACCTCCACAACGAGCGCGCGAAGTCTAGAGAGAATCGCGGAATCCGGTTACACCGATCCTCGTTGGAAACGGGTATCACGGTATTCTGCGGGACTCTCTAGCCGCGCCTGCTTCGAGAGGTTCTTCGCCGCTCGGATCCGATTTTTCGCTTGAATGCTGCCCCGAACTTTGAACTCTCGGCTCCGATGCGGCAGGATGCGGGCCCCACAGCAAGGACAAGGAGATCTTCGTGCCCGAAAACGACGTCGCCATCGCGGCCATCGACCGCTTCATCGCCGAACAGACCATCGACCGCAACCAGGCGGACTGGAAGACCCGCTTGTCGCGTCCGCCGCAGGCCGACTTCGACGCCTCCAAGCGCTATTTCTGGAACATCGCGACCAACCTGGGCGACCTCAAGATTCAGCTCATGCCGGAGATCGCGCCGATGCACGTTTCGAGCACCATCTACCTCACCCGCCTGGGTTTCTACGATGGTGTGATCTTCCATCGCGTCATCACGGGTTTCATGGCCCAGGGCGGTGATCCGTTGGGGCAGGGGACCGGCGGGCCCGGCTACAACTACAACGGCGAGTATTCGACCCGCGCCCGCCACGATCGAGGCGGTCTGCTCAGCATGGCCAACGCGGGCCCCGGCACCGATGGCAGCCAGTTCTTCCTCACCTTCGTCTCGACACCCCACCTCGATGACAAGCACACCATCTTTGGCGAGGTGGTCGAGGGCATGGAGACCGTGAAACAACTCGAGAAGCGCGGCTCGAGCAGTGGGAGCACCAGCGAAGATGTGCTGATGCACACCACCACGATCAGCGTCGCTTAACAGGATGCTGAAAAACGGTTTCGAGGTATGACAAAATCCGCACCAATCACCGAATCTCGCTCCGAGGTCCGGCACCTGAGGACCAAATCCAGTGATCCAGTGCACTCTCCAA
>JACZVU010000121.1 GCA_022572485.1 Myxococcales bacterium | reverse complement strand
CGGCAAGAAAAAACTCAAAGGCGCCAACGCCGGAGCCCAGGTCTACAATGCGATCTCCCTTACAAAGCCGCAATAAATCAACCTGCTGCTCCATCATTCTATAATATGCGCTACCGCTATTTAGTAACTCGATGCCATATGACCTGTCCCTTCCGATTAAATAATTTCGCCAAAAACCGCGAAGGTCGGGAACCTTCAGCGATATCCTGGCGCGTTCTCTTACTCGTAATTGTCGAACTTCTCGCGTACTCGCACTGTAAAGAGAGAGGTCTCGACACAATGCCAGCCGGCCAATTTCAGATGAAATACACGCAAATACTTCGCTGGCTCGCCTGCTATTCTTGAGCTGATGTCCGGTTGGAATTACAATGAGGCGCCGATTATTAGTATCACCGTTCGAGAGCACATCTTGCACGCGCGAAAACTCTACCCAAGAGTCATGGATAGCATGGTACCAAGTAATCGGCGCGTTGATATTCGCTATATCGCTGCGGGCGTCTTCGATAAACATCAGCTCATTGTCGAATCCGTCTAGCACAATTTTATCAATATCGATGGACACTCCAAGAAGCTCCTGAATACCAAATCTAATGTTTCGCTCGTAACCACCCATCAGGTCCACTCCGCCGGAAATTGAGCGAGTCATCGATTGGAGATCGGGTGATCCCACCACGGAAATCCAGGCGCTGATCAACCCGTCTCGGTCTCGCGCCATCGCTTTTCTCGCTTCGATGGCCGCGGCGCTGAAGCTCACGAGCACTATCGAAGAAACTCCAAAATCGGATGATTCCCTCAAAAACCGCGCGACTTCTTCGATGTCCTCAACGCCTTGAGAAAACACAAAATGGAGGTATTCACGACCCGGTATGCGGCAGGGTGGATCGTTATGAGACTCTCCCCGCTTGCGAATCCCATCGAATCGCACGACGCAAATTGGTTCACCGGCCGCACGAAAGGTCGCAACAATCGTTCGGGCCAGTAGGAGCAGCGCCTCTTTGGTCTGACCCCAACCGTTCGGTATCACGACGGCAGTTGCTCCACGCGGATCGCCCCAAGAGTCGACCAAGGCGACGATTTCTTCTCCCTTTCTGTTCGGAAATCGCAAAACCTGCGGCTCTATAGAATCGAGATAGGCCTCAACTGGCTCGGCTTCTCGGACCTCACTCGCTCCGCCCATGATTGCTGTCCAGTATTCGACTTTGATCGGCTCGATCATTTCGGCTTTCGTTCGGACAACTCCGATCTGCGTCCAACCGGGGCGAGCAGCTACCGGTCGCCAATTGCGCAGCTGCGCACGGGTCTGTGACCCAGCCTCTGCGCCATCGAGAAATTTCAAATTCAATAGTGCACCGGAAGTCGCGACCGATTCGCAGTGGACCAATAGGCCCAATCCGCCCGGCGAGATATCCGTCACGAAACCCGCCGCCACCTCGCCTCGCTCAAATTCAATCTTGACTCGACCTGGATCACCTACGCGCTCACCTGGAGAGCGACGCAAGCGATCACGGCGCTCGCTGTAGAAGATCGTCTCCGGAATCCGAACCGAGAGGCGATTGTTTTTGATCGGAGCAGTTCGGGTCGTCGCGAAAAAATACGGGCGATCCTCGAGTTTGAAATTGAGAAAGACCTGATCCCGAGAATCCCTCGCAAAATTGGATGCTTCGAAAATCAATTTGCCGTTGCCGATCCGCTCGAGCTGCGCGGTTTCCAGATCGATCTCTGTATTGAGGCCGCGGTGAAACACGCAGTGATTTTCGCGGGCGCGTTCGAGCAGTTGGAGAATCTCGGCAACGCCCTCGATCGAGCGCGGATGAAGGCCCCGTAGAGAAGTTCCAGCGATCGGAGTCGACCTGTTGAGCAACGGGCCACCCATTGCCGGCTCTGAAGGCTCGCCATCCGCAACCCAGCAGCACCGGACTATCCTATGAATGCGCCAGGCAGGCGGCAAAGGACAACAGGAGCAAGCAAAGCGTGCGGCATTTGCCGCCTTTACTTTTACCAATCGGCTGTAAAAATTCCCGCCAGCTGGCCCACGAGCAATTATATTCCAACACGTTGCAGCTGAAGTTGCAACTATTTCGAATTCGCGGAAAGAACCTCGAAGGAGGGGTCTATACGGCCAAAACCCGCTCGCTTCCAGGATCTCTCTGGCGGCCAAAGCCACCTTTTCGCGACCACGAGGCCTTCCGAGAAAACCTCCGAGCCCGAAGTTCATGCGACTCCGCTCGTTTTGGTGCGCTCGTTGATGGTTTTTTGATCGAAGCTTGGCGGTCCGAAATCGTTCTTCCGAGTAGGATCGCGGGGTATCGCCCACGAACACTGGCTCACCCTCGCATCGCCACTGATACAGGAGGTGGATTTTGGACGACCAAGCAGGGCCTGCGCTCAGCAACGCAGGGGTGGAAGTGATCAGCGCATCCTCCCCTCGCTTCGAGCCTCCCCGACCGTTCAACCACGAAATGCTACTCCGCGATTGGCATTTCGAGTCCAATTGTAATTTTCGAAAGACCGCAGCGATCAATCGCCTCGTGGGCGAAAGCCAGATCATGATGGATCTCCGGGCACGGATCACGCGATACGCGGAAACAGAGGAGACCGTCTTGATTGCCGGAGAGACGGGAACCGGAAAGGAGTTGATTGCAAGACTCCTCCACGATCTGAGCCCCAGACGCAAAGCTCAATTTATCGCAGTAAATTGCGCAGCCATTCCAGGCCCATTGGCTGAGAGCGAACTGTTCGGAAGTACACGAGGGGCCTATACGGGTGCTGTTCAGTGTCGCAGCGGTTTGCTTTCGATTGCCAACGGCGGAACTCTATTTCTAGACGAATTTGGCGAACTCGCACCGGAAGTACAATCAAAACTGCTTCGCGCACTGGAACTTGGAGCCTACCGCCCCGTGGGCGCGAACCGAGAGGAGCGTGCAGACGTTCGGATCGTCGCAGCAACCAACCGCGATCTGGGAAGGTCGGTACTCCGGGGAGAGTTTAGAGCCGATCTCTACTACCGAATCAATGTACTTCAGATCATTGCACCGCCCCTGCGCAAGCACCGTGGTGACATTCCACAAATCGCCGGAGAAATCTTCGGCGAGCTTCTGTCCGAGGGCTCCAAAGTTCGAGTAACCAAATCCGTCATGGCCGAACTCCTCCATGCACCGTGGCCCGGCAATGTTCGAGAACTCAAGAATGTCCTGCGCCGCTCACTCGTGATGTCGAACGGAGAAGTGATCGAATGCCTCGAAAGCGATTCTTATTCTGCCGAACGAAACCTTGCAGCTACCCAAAGCCAATGCAACCCCACCTCGAGGTTGATGGATGCCCTCATGCGCAGCAAGGGCCGCCTTGAGGTGGTGGCACACGAACTCGACGTGAGCGTACGTACCGTCCAGCGTCGAATGAAAGAAAGTGGGCTGCGGCTCAGGGATTTTCGAAGCATCTAGGCCATCTGCCATCTAGGCACTGCTCGCTAGATGTGGCGGCTTCGCCCGGCCGATGGAGCTTCCCACGCAGAAGTCGAGTTTTCCATACACGGTGTAGAAACGGAAATCCCGGCCTGATTACCCGTAAAGAGAATTTTGGGTGTCTGCACTAGAATCCATCTGTAGGGATCTGGAGGCGTTCGAATGCCGCTCTACAGATTTGATGTCTTCGAACTCGATGTAGGCCTCTACCGACTTACTCGCGCAGGAGAGCCTGTATCAATCGGCCCCAAGCCCTTCGATCTCCTTCTCTATCTGATCCGACATACCCAACGGACCATCTCGAAAGCGGAACTGATCCGCGAAGTTTGGCAGGCCGAAGCTGTCAGCGATTCATCCATACCCACCTGCATCACGGTCGTTCGCCGAGCGCTCGGCGACGATCCCGACAACCCCAGGTTCATCCAAACCGTCAGGGGGCGGGGCTATCGATTCATTGGGAACGCGATCTCGGAAGCCGAAACTCGGGCCGATTCAGATCGACAACCTGCTACAACTTTAAGATCGAAAACATTCGTCGGTCGACAAACCGAAATGGCGTCTCTCTCCGCGGGACTTTCCCACGCTCTGAGTGACGATCCACAGACGTTCCTGTTGATGGGCGACGCTGGGATGGGCAAGACTCGAATGATCGAGGAATTTGCCCACTACGCTACAGCGCAGGGGGCCGCTGTTCTGGTTGGAAGATGTCGAGAAGAGGCGGGAGCGCCCGCTTTTTGGCCCTGGATTCAGATCCTGCGAACACACATTGAATCAGGTCAGCAGGAAACCCTGAGCAGCATGGAACCCTACGCAGCGGTGATTTCCCAGATGCTTCCTGGGCTTCGCAAGCAGTTTCCAACGGTCGCTCCGCTACCCGATGTCGAGGCTGAACAGGCGCGTTTTCGGCTTCTCGACGCCATCACGAGATTTTTTCAGGCATCCGCGAAACAGAAGCCTCTCGTCCTGATGATCGATGATCTGCACCACGCCGACACGTCCTCACTTCTCCTTCTCGAGTTTCTGGTACGTGAGTTGCGCAGCTCACCCGTTTTGATACTCGGCGCGTACCGCGACCTCGACATCCTCGGCGATACAGCCCGAGAACAATGCCTGGCACGAGTGGCGCGCACGGCCACGACTCGGTGCATTCAGCTAAAAGGCATCTCACGCCGCGCCGTCGGTGAGCTTGTCGGCCAGCCAGAAGATGCCGAGCTCGTTTCTGCGCTCTACGAGCAAAGCGCCGGAAACCCTTTCTTCCTCACCCAGCTCGTCCAGCTGCTCGAAGTCGATTTCGCGGAACTGAGCGATAAATCTGCAGACGAATGGCGATTCTCACTACCCACTGGAGTCAGGGATGCGATCTCCTCGCAGTTGAGTGGTTTGCCCGCCCAGGCCCGCGAAGCACTGACCGTTGCAGCCGTGATCGGGCGAGATTTCACGCCTGCGCTGCTCGCGCGAGGGCTCGGGGCTCCTATTCCAGAAGTTCTCGAGCAGCTCGAACCCGCAATCACCGCGCGCTTGATCGAGGATGCCCAACACCACTCTGGTAGCTACCGGTTTTCCCACGCCCTCTTACGCGACGTCGTTTACGATCAGATCCCCAAACTCGATCGCGATCGATTGCACAAGCGCATCGGCGAAGCGCTCGAAGCGTTGCACGTGTCCGATCTCGATAGCTGCATCCCCGAACTCGCATTTCACTTTGCAGAGAGCGCCGGCGTGGGCGATGCCGGAAAGGCCATTGCTTATTGCATCGCTGCTGGCGAGCAAGCGGCTTCACGCCTGGCGCACGAAAACGCGCCCGAGCACTTCCGGAGCGCACTCCGGCTCATGGATTTCCAGGACGTCGCAGACCCACGCAAGCGCTGCGAACTGCTCATCCAACTCGGCGCAGCCGAGATGCGCATCGGCGAGCGTGAAGCAGCAAGGCGAAACCTGCTGCACGCGGCAAACATCGCGCGGCAAATCGACGCACCAGAACTCCTCGCTCGAGCAGCACTTGGGCTCGCCCCGGGGTTTTTTACGATCGAAGTGGGTACTTATGACCCCGAACTCGAGTCGCTTCTAAAAGAAGCGCAGCATTCTCTCTCCAAATCAGAGGTTAAGCTCCACGTACAACTCTCTGCTCGCCTTGCATTAGATGCTGTCTGGTCCGACTCGCCCAATCGCTGCGACGAAATCAGCACTTCGGCGCTCAAACTCGCAGAGGGAATAAAAGATCCAGCGATAAAAGCCTACGCCCTGAGCGCCCGTCACGGTGCACTCTGGGGACCCGAACAATTCGACCGACGGCGACAGCTAATTGCTGAGATCGGAAATCTTTCGAGTGCAGCGAACGATGCGGAAATAGCGCTTATGTACCAGGTGCTTAATATAACGGCTCTTCTCGAAATCGGTGAAATGGATGAAGTCGACCACCAGATTAACGCGTACAGAAAACTCGCACAAGACCTACAGCTTCCTCACGCACAGTGGTATGTCAGCCTTTTCCATGCCATGCGGCTGTTGATGAGGGGCAACTTTGACAAAGCTGGAGTCGCTGCCCAGAGTTTTCTCGAACTTGGAAATCGTGTTGAAGATCGAAACGCACCCCAAAGCTTTGGTGCACAATTGCTCTTGCGCCTCTGGGAGGATGACAGACTAGCTGAGATTTCTGATCTTGTCGATGGATTCATCACAAAGCATCCAACGATCCCTGCTTGGAAATGCGTAGCATCATTTATTCATAGCGAACAAAAGAATTCGGAAGCAATTCGACTTTTTGATGAATTTTCGGAATTAGGGTTTGATAATCTTCCACTCAATGAAACTTGGGCAATAGCGATCCAGATGCTAAGCAACGCGTGCGTGAACATCGGATGCGATTTCCATGCCCATCAACTATACGACTTATCACTCCCTGGGAAAATGCACCATACGATTGTTGGGTATGGTGTGATGTCGTGGGGATCTCGCGCTCGAGAGCTCGGTAATCTTGCGAGCCTCATGGGGCGCTTCGGGGAGGCCAGGGAGCATTTTGAGCTTGCGATCACCCAAAACCAGAAGACCGGCGCGGCGCCCTGGGTGGCTCGATCTCAGTACGACTACGCGCAAATGCTCGCGCGGCAGCGCAACCCTGCGCACAAGGGCCGGATTCGCGAGTTGGTGGGCGACGCACTGCAAACCGCACAACGGCTCGGAATGAAGCGGTTGAAACTCCAGATCGCGGAACTCACCAAGCAACTGTAAATCACGTCGCCCCCTTCCGGAGCAGGAGAACAGGGAAGCGGCTTGAAGTTCAAGCCAGATCCCAACCTTGAGACTGGATGCGTTCCATCAGGCTTGCCAACCCGGCACGCTGGAGAGTGAGGGGGTACTGCGACTGAAAAGCACTGCCAACAGAGCGACAAAAACTGGCGCTTACTGTGTCGTGATTGTCATCGGCTGACATGAAGCAGCCCACTGGATGTCGTCTGCGCGAACATCGAGGCGAATAGAGCCGATCGGCGTTTGTGCAAAAGAGCACGTAAGTGGCTGGTTTCACTAGAGACTGAATTTCGGATGGACGGTACGCGAAGCGCCCTGCGCAGGCTCGAAACTTAGCCGCAAGTCGCCACCCGTTGGCACGGTCATTGCTGGTTTCGATCACACATGCCGACCGCATTGAAACCCGCGAGACCACTTTTGAGAAAGCAAACCTCGCGCCATGTAGCGATGGGTTTCTCAGATCGCTTTTCGAAAGCTCAGCGATGAAGACCCCCCCTCGCCTCCTGTTGATCGATGTCAGCAGCCACTATTACAACGCGTTCGAAGGTTGGGCCGCGGAGCAGGGTGTCGAAGTCGTCGTCTGTGATCGACAAACCGTCGCGGGATATTCGCGCGAAACCGTGCTCTGCGTCTATCAATCTTCTCAGGGAGAAGACATCGTCGACGACGCGTGCGGTTTCATCAGCGAAGTTCGCTCGGCGCCGCTGGTGATCCTCTCGCCCAAAATCAGCATCTTGGAGGCCGCTCAAATCATGGAAGCCGGGGTGCGAGATGTGATCCGAATCCCTGCAGCACCCGAAGACGTACTCGCTCGAGCGGCGGCTCGCGCGAGGCGTTCGATCTCCGAGATCCCAGACCAGCAACTGATCGGCGAGAGCCCCAGCATCCGGCGGATCCGGCGAGAGCTCCGCGCGGTTTCAGCCCTTAACTCGACTGTCCTCATCACCGGCGAAACGGGCACCGGAAAGGGCCTTGCCGCTCGCTTGCTTCACGAACTTTCCCCGCGAAGCCGCCGCGCATATGTTCACACGGACTGCTCGGGGCTGGCAGAATCACTGATCGAAAGCGAACTCTTCGGACACGAGCGCGGTGCCTTCACGGGCGCAGTGGCACCGCGCGTTGGGCGATTCGAAGCCGCAGCGGGCGGAACACTCTTTTTGGATGAAATCGGTGAATTGAGCCTCGCGTTGCAGGCCAAGTTGCTTCGCGTTCTTCACGATCAAGTGTACGAGAGAGTCGGAAGCAACCATTCCCGCGTGATGTCAGCTCGAATTGTCGTGGCGACGAACCGCGATCTGGAGTCCGAGGTGAGTGCTGGGCGTTTCCGGCAAGATCTCTTTTTTCGGCT
>JACZVU010000120.1 GCA_022572485.1 Myxococcales bacterium | reverse complement strand
TAGGCCGGTTCCCTGCTGGCGTGCAAAACCCCTTTCCGGCCATCGTGTAATTCTCTTCCTCCACTGAACCCCACCTCGACCCATCTCCTTGGCGATTCGGATCCCCAGCCCTAAAGGCTTCTCGGCAAATGACCGAACAAGAGAAACACATCGTGCATTGGGCGTGAATCGAAAAGGAGAGCCCCTCCCATGAAACGAACTCTACTGGCAGCCAGTCTGGCTTTGATGCTCTGGGGGCTGCCCGCCCTGGCTGGCCCTCCGTCGGATTTCGACAACGATGGTGTGATCGACATCGCGGACAATTGCTCCGAAGTCGCAAATGCGGCTCAGGACGACACGGACGCAGACGACTGCGGAAATTACTGTGATGCAGACTACGACAACAGCGGACTCGTTGCATTCCCCGACTTCTTCCAGTTTGCCGCCGCCTTCGGTACCAGCGACGAAGAAAAATGTCACGTGGGGACAATCCCGGGTTGCCTGGTGGGCTTCCCGCAGTATTTCTATTTTGCAACGGCATTTGGAGGCATCCCCGGCCCGTCAGGAACGACAGCGGGGACAACTGCCTGTCCGTAAGCGAAGTCTGCGAGCGAGGCTGGAGGCACCTTGAACGATTCAGATTGGAAAACACGGGGAAATAAAAAGATGCGAGCTTTTCTTGTCGCCTTGGTGAGTGGTTTCGTCGCACTCGCGGGCTTTGCGAGTTCGGCGAACGCGAGCGCGACGATCGATCTGATCTGGGCCACCACCGGCACCGATACGATCAGCAGTGTGGCCACGTCGAGCAACATCACGCTGAACGTGATCCTCACAGCAGGCGCGAACGGTTCCGCTGGTGGTGGCGTGAGTGTCGACTACTCGGCGCTGGTTGTCGATTTTGACATCACCACCTTCCAGAGTTTTCAGGGAGGCCCTCTGGCGTCAGCCTTCGGAACCACCACCGATTCCGGAACGCAGATCAACAACATCAACGCATTCTCCTTCAATCCACCTCCGACAGGGCTCGCCGCCGGAGAAAGCTATCTGCTCGGGACCATTACCTTCCATAGCGTCACCGGAAGCATCGGGACCTTCCAGATCGACTCGATCATCGTTGGTACCGACGGTCTATCGGACGGTAACTTCGTTGATATCACTGGAATATCCACCTTCAACAGTGCCTTCGCGATCGTGCCCGAACCGGGGACGCTCTCCCTGCTCGGTATGGGGCTCAGTGGGCTCTACATGGTTGGAAGAAGGAACCGCCGAAAGCGCTAGAGAGTATCGCGGAGTAGGGTGACACCAATCCTCGTCGGGAACCGATGTCACGGTATTCTGCGGGACTCTCCAGTTCCACACGCTGATCCCGATCCCTCGGATCGACTAGACGCCCCGTGCTCAGAAGCGCGGGGCATTTGTGCTATTGGGTTCGCAAAGCGCGGGCTGGGTGAGCCCACGCAGCACCAGCGCGATGGCGTCGTCGAAGAACGTGTCGAGTGCGCGTCGCCGCAGACCCCGATGCGCGGGGGAGCGCTCGGTTCGAATGATCGCATTGGCCAGTGTCCAGAGGATGCTGGCCACCTCCCAGGCGTCACAGGGAGCGAACACGCCCTGCGCAATGCCCCGTTCGATGATCCCGGCCAGGATTCCAAGGCTCTCCTCCCAGAGCCGAACCACTTCCTCCACGACTTCGGGCGGCAGTTCGCCGATCACGGCCTGATTCTCGATCGCCCAGAAGATCTGAAAATAATCCGGGTTCTCGACGTAATGTTGAAAGTAGAACCGACTCACCTGAACGAGCGCATCGATCGGTGTGGCCTGCGGGTCGAGGGCGTCTTGTAATTTCTTTTCGAATCGCCGGGCATTGCGTGAGAGAACCGCCAGGTAGATCTGCGCTTTGTTGTCGAAGTAGCGATAGAGCGTACCCTTCGCGACGCCCGCGAGTTCGGCGGTCTCGTCGAGATTCGCGTTCATGAATCCATCCCGGAAGAAAATCTCCTTCGCGGCCTCGAGGATTCGGCGTCGAACCTCGGCCTTCTTTTCCTCTCGCCCCGGGCTGGGCGACCTTTGCGGATTGGGGGCGATTTCTCTCGAACTCATCGCGCAACCGCTCTGCGCAACTCACCAATCAGGTAGCTGCGCATGTCCTCGGGCTCTATGATCGCTTCGAGAGAACCGACCTCGAGGGCGCGCTCCACACTGTGAATCGAATCGAATTTCGCCGCCAGTTCAGCCTGTTTCTCGAGCAGAACTTCCTTCCACGTGCTCTCCAGTCTGTCGCGTTCGCTCGAACCGGTCTCGCGTCGGAGTTTCACGATTCGCGGATCCTTCGCCGCACGCGCGCGCACTTCTCGTGTGAAGACGACCGCAGCCGCAGGCGCTCCGCCAATCACCGATGCGAAAGAACCCGTGAGTGCCGCCGGGCGCAAGCCCTCGTTCAGGCTGCCTGAGAAGACCACGTAAGCGCCACCGTGGTAACGCGACACCACGAGGAAGACGATCGTCCCATCGAAATTGACCACCGCCCGCGCAATTTCCGCACCGTACTCGAGCTGCAACTTCCGCATCGATTCGGGTGACCCGTCGAATCCCGACAGGTTCGCGAGCAGCACCACTGGCCGGTTCCCACTGGCCGAGTTGAGGGCACGTGCAAGCTTTTTCGACGAAAGCGGAAAGAGGGTGCCGCCCATCCACACAGAGGGACCATCCGTCGGGCTGTAACCCTCCCGTGGGAGACTGCGGCTCTCGATGCCGATCAGGCTGACGGGGATGCCGCCCAGATGTGCATCCCAGATGATCGCATTCTCGGCGCCCTGCCAGGACCGCCAACGTTCCAGATGGCCGCCGTCCTGGTCGATCACACCACTCATCAGCGCGCGCATCGAAAATGGCCGTTTGCGGTCGAGATTGGTATCGGGATCGAAGATCTCGCCCAACGTGCGGAAGTCGTGGCCCTCTTCCGGCTCACAGGGAAACTCCATGATCGAGCGCGTATCGGGATCGCTCGTCTCAAAGAGTCGTGGCATGTTCTCGCCCGGCGGAACGAACGCAAAACGGTAGTGGTCGTAGAGGATCCGGTAGGCGTGGGCGAGATTGCGCGCGTAGAACTGGGCCTCGCCGTTGGGTCCCATGACCCGTTCGTAGCCGCCGATGGCGGCCTCGTCTTCTGCCGATACCGCTCCCGCCGCTCCCAGCGCAGCCCGCCCTGTAAGGAGCATCGAGGCCGAAGCGGTCATGATCAGGACGCCGCGGGTGTGCTGAAGCATCGTGGCCAGCGCATTGAAATAGCTCTGCGCGCCTACGTTCACGCCTTGTACGATGATGTGAATGACGCCGCCCGACTGGGTGAAGGTGATGATGCGCCGCACGACCCTCGCCGTCGCGTCGAGATTCTCCGTACCGCTGTCCATGGCAATCCGAGCGCCACTCGAAACAGGCAACCATTCGAGTGGTAGTTTCAATTTCTCCGCCAGATTGATCGCCGCGACGATCCGATCGCACTCGGGTGCTGCCAAAGCTCCCATTCCAATAGTGGGGTCCGACAACACGAGCACGCGTTTCATACCTTCCGGGATTTTTTCTGTGGGCGTGTCGATCACGCCAAAAACCACGGAACCCTCATTCATCCCGTAGGGACGACCCGCGACGCTCACTGCCGTGGGCATGGCTGCATTCTTCTCGAGATCGAACTCCTCAAATTTTCCGGGAAGCAGATCCGATTCACTTTCTGGGTTCGAGGCACCGTTGTTAGAGGACCCACCCGTCAACAGCCGAATGATCTCGTAGGGATAGACGAGCCGGCGACGACGGGCCTCCACCACTTTGCGCTCGTAATCCCTAGCGGGCTCCAAGGGAGCGAGGTGCGGTTTCCGCCACGAGAGTTCCATGTTGCTCCCGGTCGGATCCGCAATGACGACCTCCAGTGGGTTCGCAGCTTTCTCGGGATGGGCGCGATCGAGCACGTTCAACCGCGCGATCACCTTTTCGAGGCCGAGGTGTCGCGTGGCGGGTGCGAGGCGCCGCGCCAGGTGCCCCGCAACTTGATCATCGAGAAAAATCGCAGGTGAAGTGAAGATCGCGATGCGATTCCATTGCAATCTCCGACTCGGATCTCGCAATCCGAGGTGGTTCCGTAGACTTCGGGTGGCATCGAAGAAGACGCGCTCGAACGACGCCAGATGCAATGTCGCCTCGTGGCCATGTTCGGGAGAGCGGCCTCGAAAGTCAGCGAGTACGAATATTCGCTCGTCACCAGGGATCTCTCGCGACCGCAGATGAAAACAATAGATGTCGTCCGGAGAATCCAGGCGCTCGCAATCAAAAGCCCTCAAGCGGTGGAGATCGATTCGGTCCGCCGTTTCGGGATGGAGACCGTAAAGTCCCTTCATCTCTTCCCAACCCTGCGCGGGCTGCGCAAAACTGAAATGCTCGGGCCTCTCGGAATCAACAAGCCGGGTCAGGGTGAAACGGTTTGCCTGCAAGCACTCCGAGAGAGGCGGCACGAGCGCTTTTCGAAGGCTTTCGAGATCTTCGTCATTGTCGACCGGAACCAGCAGCTCGATCGCGTGGATTCGCTTGTCGGCTCCCACTTCACGGGAAGCTCGCGAAAGCTGTTCCAGCGCCTGCAAAATCCGATCGGGCGCCGCAACACTACCGAGCAGTGTTCGGCCATCCTGCAGATCGAGTCGCTCGATGTAAGTCGACCCGATGATCATAGAAGTATGGATCGGCGGATTGTTGGGCGCGTAGAAACGACAAATATGAGCCGAGACAGCGACGGAGCGGCGAAGCGGATTGGGATCCGTTAGCCACCGACCAACGCGATCAAAAACATTGTATGGTGCATTCGCGAGGTGCACCAACACCGCCATCGGGGGTTGGCTGGGTACCGACTCTGCTCCAGCAAGCCAAGTTTCCACTTCCTGGGTGGTCTGTGCTGCTTGCCGCTCCAGCTCTGGGCCCTCGAAGATCGTATAGCTGGCTTCGATCGCGCGATCCGCCAACGCGTCAGGCAGCAGTCCACGCATACTCGAAATGCAAGACAGAGAATCCTTGAGCCGCTCGTCATCTCCGAGATGGACTCCTGATTCCGCGAGAGCGTGAACCCGTTTCAAAATCTCGAGCTCCAGGCGCCGCCGCAGGTCGGGAGAGAGTTGACTGGCCACCAACCGCAAGACTGCCCGCTCGAGGCTACCGGACGCCTTGAGATCTTCGATCCCATAGTGGGCCAGTGCGCGACGCAGGATCGACAGAAAGGCTTCGGGCATTCCGGAGCCCTCGGTAGCCATTCTGCGCATATAGGCTCGCAGGCGCGCGTGATTCGAAGGTCCGACGTCACCAGACACAGATGCGTGTGGAGCCCGAACGAAGAGCTGCTCGATATCCGCGAAGATCGCCAACTCGTGCCGAATCTCGGCAAGCTCGCTTCGAAATTCAGCGGAAAGGTTCTCGGGAAGTGGACATTTGAGCAACGCGACGAGACGCTCACCGCGTGCCGGGTTGACGTCATAGCCCATCAGGATGCGACGGATCTCATCACGCGATGCTTCGATCGCAGCACGTCGAGCAGTCGCGTCCGCACCTTCGACTGCTTTCAGATCCGGAACCTCCTCCTCGTCACCCTCCTTCTTCGAGAAGAAGAGATCCAGGGGATCGGAATCAGAGGAGAGTGTGAGCCGTTCCCGATGAGGCGCGTCGCAAGTCTCTCGTGTTTCGGCCTCAATGATCAAGAGCAAGTCTCCCGAGCTCACCTGCTGACCTGTGCGAACACAGACTTCCTTGACCACACCACTCACTGGAGCCCGGAAGTCGATCTCGCTCTTCATCGCTTCGAGCAAACCCAGAGATTGGCCCGCTTCCACCCGATCGCCTGCCGTGACCTGCAAACCGATCACTACGGCAGGAGTACCCGAGCGGACCTGGCCAGCGAGCTCGCTGGTAAAACGATAGGGGTGCGCCTCGATTTCAATTCGCAGCCCTCGCTCCGAGACATCGTGCAGAACGCGCAAGCTGCGACCACCCAGCTCGAGGATGGCTGAGTTGGCGCGCTCGTCACTGAGTGTCGCGACCGCGACGCGACCGTCGAGATGAACCCGATAGCGCCAGGCGCCCACTGCAAATACTTCGAGTCGATAACTTTCAGCACCGGCCGTGAGGTCAACCCGCTGGCCTGTCGAAGGCGGAATCGACGCCGGAGACAACGTGGCGGGGTCCGCATAGAATTTCTGCCTGGCCGCGTTGCGGGAGCGCTGGTAGGAGAGAATTGCAGCCGCAACCAATGCCTCGACCACGTAATCGTCGGATCCCGCTCGAAGTTCGGGTGTGCGGTCCAACCACTCCGTGTCAAAGTCGCCGCGGCGGTACTCGGGAGTCTCGAGGATATCGATCAGATAGCCTTTGTTGGTCGCTCCGCCGGCGACGACCAGTTCGAAATCCGTGAGCGCACAGGTGAGACGAGCGCGGGCTTCTTCGCGAGTCTCACCCGTAGCGATCAACTTTACAATCAAGGAATCGAACTCCGCCGGAACCTTGCATCCGGCGGACACCCCGGAGTCGATCCTCAGTCGCGGCCCGAGTGCGGGATCGAACAAGGCAATTCGGCCGGGGGTCGGAAGAAAATCCGCTTGGGGATCTTCTGCACATACACGGGCTTCGATCGCAACCCGAGCTCCGGTCTCGCGGCGCGGAGGCAGCGATTCTCCCCTTCCGATGCGAATCTGGAGCTGCACGAGATCAATTCCCGTCAACTCTTCGGTGATTCCGTGTTCGACCTGCAGGCGCGGATTCACTTCGAGAAACGAGTATTCCTGATCGACCGAAAGAAATTCCACGGTTCCTACACCGACATAACCGACGCGTTCGACCAAGCGAACGGCTGCTCGCTCGAGTTCGGCGCATAGATCCTCCGAAACCCCCGAGGGCGGAGCTTCTTCGATCACTTTCTGGTGTCGTCTCTGCACCGAACAGTCGCGACATCCGAGAGACATCGCAGAGCCCTTTGCGTCTACTGCGATTTGAACTTCAATATGGCGACCGCGCGGGAGCTTGCGTTCAATGAAGAGGCGGTCGTCTCCGAATGCTGCTTTCGCCTCTGCAGACGCCGAACGGAACGCGTTCGCGAGCTCTGACTCCGACTCCACCATGCGAATTCCACGCCCACCGCCTCCCACCGCAGCCTTGACGGCCACCGGGTAGCCGAGTTCCGCCACACAACGTGCTGCGGCCTCTTCGTCCGCGACGACACCGCGGCTCCACGGCATGACCGGAATGCCCGCATCTTCGGCAATTCGCTTCGCGTCAATCTTGTCGCCAAGCACTCGCATGACATCACCGGGCGGCCCCAAGAAACAGATCCCGTGGTCGGTGACTCGATCTGCAAAGTCGGGATCTTCCGCGACAAATCCCCAACCCGGCCATACCGCATCCGCGCCCGCTCGTACGAGCAGCGCAATGAGTCGATCGTGGTCGAGATAGGCCGCAACGGCACCCTGGGGCGATTCGAGCCGGATCGCCTGGTCCGCGTGGCGAACGAAGGGCGCGTCACGATCGACGTCGGTATAGATCGCGATCGACTCGAGATCCGAATCCTCGAGCGCTCGTAGCGCCTTGACAGAACGGATGCAGCGCATCGCTGCTTCCCCTCGATTGAGGATGGCAAGCCTGCGAATAACGTTACCGGCACTCAATGGAGACCCTCCCGCTGAGCGCTGGGTCGATACGCAAAGCCGCGTGCAAGCCATGGCGCAAACGCGAGAGCGCCACCGGAGCGGCTTCAGCAGCCACGATCCGTTGCCGAGCCCGGTCGGCTTTTTCAATCCGCGGATCGTGGCACGCGAAGCCCGCGTGCAAGCCATGGCGCAAACGCGAGAGCGCCACCGGAGCGGCTTCAGCAGCCACGATCCGTTGCCGAGCCCGGTCGGCTTTTTCAATCCGCGGATCGTGGCACGCGAAGCCCGCGTACGAACCATGGTGCGAAAGGGAGAGCGCCACCGGAGCGGCTTCAGCAGCCACGATCCGTTGCCGAGCCCGGTCGGCTTTTTCAATCCGCGGATCGTGGCACGCGAAGCCCGCGTACGAACCATGGTGCGAAAGGGAGAGCGCCACCGGAGCGGCTTCAGCAGCCACGATCCGTTGCCGAGCCCGGTCGGCTTTTTCAATCCGCGGATCGTGGCACGCGAAGCCCGCGTACGAACCATGGTGCGAAAGGGAGAGCGCCACCG
>JACZVU010000119.1 GCA_022572485.1 Myxococcales bacterium | reverse complement strand
GGATTGCCGGGTTGGATTCTTCGGGGCTGCGGCGCGCGGCTTTGCGGCGCGCTTGGTGGGCCTGGCAGGCGGCTTCGCAAGGTCTGAGTTGGATTGCCGGGTTGGATTCTTCGGGGCTGCGGCGCGCTTGGTGGGCTTGGCACGCGGTTTTGTGGTGCGCTTGCTCGTTTTGGATCGCGGTGTCGAACGTTTGGCGCGCGAGCGTTTTTGTGCCGTCTTCCGGGCAGCCAAGGGCTTGCTGTCCGCCATGTCGCGCTCCCCCCGCTGCGGGATGTTTCACTCGGATCTTCTGGTGGTCAATGCCTCGGCATGCCACCTAAGGGTGCTGCATCGAATTTGTTAGCGGAATGTGCTCGGGGCGGCGTGACGAAAGTTTCCGCAGAGGCGCACCTGACCAGAGCTGAGCAGGTGGCGAACGGTCTGGAGGACCTCGCGGTCGTCGTTCGTTTCGTCGCAGATCGCCTGAACGAGTTCGAGTAGCGTCACTTCGAGACACTCCGGTAACGCGCTGAGGATCGGAACCGAAAGACCTGTTCCAGGCATCGTCGCCCCTTTCACGCATGTGCAGAAGCAGGATCCATGCCAGCGTCGATTGAAACAATGTATTGGTTGTATTTACAATAGGTTAGTTATGAAAGTTGCGTAATTGAAGATTCGCTTTCTTGCTGCGAAGTGACATTTCTCAGACGGTTGGTGTCAAATTTCAGACGCCCCCTGCAGCCGCAACGCCGCCGTGTAACGGTTGGCTGCGGCTTCTGGGGGCTCCGCTCCGCTCGTGCTGCCCAGCTCGGTGGCGCGATAGCTCAGCGCTTCTGCGAGGGCCCGCGGTCCCGTTTTCTCCTCCTTTGCGAGATCGGCAATCGTTCGCGCGACCCGCAGCAATCGGCGGGCGGCCCGGGCGGACAGCCCGAACCTCTCGACAGCCGCTCCGAGTAAGCGGCGCGCATCTGCCGTGGCGCAGACCAGGCGATCGAGAGCCTCGTCTGGGATTTCTGCGTTGGTGCGGAAGCCCTCTGCGCTATTCCGGTTTTGCTGAAGCTTTCGGCAGGCGTTTACGCGCGCGCGCAGTTCCGCGCTGGACGGGCCCTGCGCGGGTTTGTCGATCTGCGACCAAGTCACCGGCGTGACGGAGACGTGAAGATCAATTCGATCGAGGAGAGGCCCCGAAATCCGGCTTGTGTAGCGGGCGGTGGCTCCGTCGTCGCAGCGGCAGTCGCGGACACCGCTTCCCCGCCAACCGCAGGGGCACGGGTTCGATGCGGCGACGAGCTGGAAATGGGCGGGAAAGACACAGGACGTCTTGGCCCGGGCGATGATCACCGAGTGCTGTTCGATGACCTGGCGCAGCGCCTCGAGTGTGTGCCGTTGAAATTCGGCCAGCTCGTCGAGGAAGAGCACGCCGCGGTGGGCCAACGACACTTCACCGGGCATCGGTGGATTTCCTCCACCCAGCAACCCAGCTCTGCTGGTCGTGTGATGGGGGGCTCGGAACGGGCGGTCGACAGCGATCGGGGCCGCGCTCTTGAGCAGACCCGCTGCGCTGTGGATACGGGTGACTTCGACGGCCTCCGCGAACTCCATCGCGGGCAGAAAGCCCGGCAGCCTCTGGGCCAGCATGGTCTTGCCGGAGCCCGGAGAGCCCCAGAGAAAAATCGAGTGGCCGCCAGCTGCCGCGACTTCCATTGCGCGCTTGGCTCGCTCTTGGCCGTGGACGTCCGAGAGGTCGGGAATACGGCGATGCAACGGTTCCAGAATCGCGACCTCGGCTCTGGGGAGGGGTGCATCCTCGACGAGGTGGCGCAATACGGCGCCGAGGTCGGGGGCTTCGAACACTTGGACGCCCGGAGTGAGCGCGGCCTCCGGCCCATTTTCGACGGGAACGATCACGCGTCGAGACCCGGCATCGCGGATCGCGAGGGTGAGCGCGAGCGTGCCCTTCACGGGCCGAAGACGACCGTCGAGCGCGAGTTCACCCAACAGGCCGAGTGCGCACAGGCGCTCCGGATCCAGCGCTCCTGCCGCCGCGAGGATTCCGACCGCGATTGGGAGATCCAACCCTGCGTCGCCTTTGCGCAGGCTTGCGGGTGCGAGGTTGACGGTGATTCTGCGATCGGGAAATCGCTGGCCAACGCTCGCGATCGCGGCCCGGACGCGGGCGGCGCTTTCTCGCACAGCCGCTTCGGGAAGCCCCACGATGTCGATACGCGGCAGCTGCGAACTCAGGCGAACTTCGACTTCGACCGCGATACCGTCGACCCCGAGTAGAGAAGCACCGATCACGCGAGCCATCTGATCTTCCGCGGGACCGCAAAACGTCGAAGCGCTTCGATACCAGGGGTGTGGCATGGGGGCAGGGCGCCGCTGGGATGGGATCCTGCCCCCGACTCTTGAAAGACACCCCGCCATTGGGGGGGCTATCTGTATGGTGGCCTCTAGGCGCCGAAGGTGTCAGGAATGGATTGAAATTCTGAGCGAGCTGAGCGAAATAGCGAGAGCCTAGGAAGTAGAAGCACGCCTCAACACCGGATATGCGCGTGCTTTCAATCTCCGCCATCGGCGCCAGGGTTAGCTCTTTTAGAACCGCTTTCGCTCGCGGAGCATCACGAGCGACACCGATTGACTCGCCGCGATCGATCCAATTGCCTCCCACTCGGAACCGCACGGACCCCCGCGCTCGAAGAACATTCGTACCGCCCGCTCGCGAACCTCCAAGGAGAGCCTGCTTCTGCGTGCCATATCGCCCTCCTCTCGCGATGATGGCAGCGAAGTCCAGTTTTCTCTCTCCGTCAAAGTCAGGACACGCCAGAGCCTCCGGCAGGCCCGGGGCGGTTCGAGCCCACAGCGCCACGTCGCGAGTAGATCCGGTCAGAATCCGCATCGCCAACCTTGCGATTACCCCAAGACGGTTACTATTGGCCACCGTGCGCCGAAACTCGCTTTATGCGGTGATGGCAGTCGGCCTCCTTGCGATTCCCTTCGGCTCCGCGCTCCACACGTTTCACTACGCACAAGGTGCGTCTTATCTGAGCGATGATCCGACCGCCTGCGCGAATTGCCACGTGATGCGCGAAACCTTCGATGATTGGGTCAGGGGTGAGCACGCACACGCGGCTACCTGTAACGATTGCCATGTTCCGCGCGATTGGGTGGGAAAGTGGTACACCAAAGCCGAAAACGGTTGGAGCCACTCTCTGGCGATGACGCGCGGAAAGGTATCGCCCAACATCGCAGCCCGCGTCGTGTCGAGGCAGGTTGCGCTCGAAAACTGCGTTGCGTGTCACGCACCACTGCTCGGTGATACGCTGCACGGAGGCTCGGCGGAAGCCGAGCGGCTGGACTGCCTGCAGTGTCACCGCTCGGTCGGACATCCACATTGACGAGGGAACTCCAATGAAAGGAAATGGCGGGCTCTGGAAACTCGCGGTGCTCTTCGTCTTCGTGGCGGGAGTCACTTTCGGTATCTCGATGCTCCGGACAAACATCATGACGAAGAAGCTCGAGGGGCGGATGTACCCACTGATGCTCACCAAGTTGAGCGACGAAGACGTGAATCCCGAAGAATGGGGGAAGAGCTTCCCCTCTCAGCTCGAAGCCTATCTGAGGACGAGGGAAGACACCGCCTACACCGCCTACGGAGGAAGTCTTCCCTACAGCAAGTTGATTCGTTACCCGCAACTCACGCGGCTCTGGGGGGGATACGCGTTCGCTTTCGATTTCAATGAAGAGAGGGGTCATTACTACACACAGGTCGACCAGATCGAAACGATGCGCAACAACCAGGCCTATTTGAACGCAAAGGGCATGGTGAAGTTCAAGGGTCAACCGGGTGCGTGTATCAACTGTCACAGTGGCTGGGTGCCGAAACTGGTTCGCGAGATGGGATGGCTGGAGATGAACAAGACTCCCTACCTCGACATCGTCGCCTACCTGGAGCAGAACGTCGGAGCAGGTCCGCATGGCGCCGAGCTCGGGAGCGCGTGTGCAGACTGCCACCATCCCTCCGACATGTCGCTGCGCGTGACGCGGCCTGCGTACATCAACGCGATGAAGATCCGCGGCTACGAGGCCGACGAAAAATCCGGTATCAAAGGATCGAGAAGTGAGATGCGCTCGCACGTCTGTCAGCAATGCCACGTCGAGTACTACTTCAAGAAAGGCTCCAACGAGCTCACCTTCCCGTGGTCGAAGTGGCCCAAGGGCGCGCCCTTCGAGATCGAGATGCTCGAAGCCTACTACGACGCGCTTCAGGAGATTCCCGATGCGTTCCAGCAGGACTGGGTCCACAGCGACACAGGCGCGGCGATGTTGAAGATTCAGCATCCCGAGGCGGAACTCTTCTCGAGTGGAATCCACGCGCGCAGCGGAGTGTCCTGTGCGGATTGCCACATGCCTTTCAAGCGCGAGGGCGCACTCAAAGTTTCGGATCACCACATTCGTTCGCCGCTGTTCGACGTTGAGGCTTCGTGTAGAACCTGTCACAGCATCTCGAAGGAGGCGATCCAAGCGCGGGTGACGCTGATTCAGACCAAGACTACTTCGAGCCTGCGCGAGGCCGAGCGGAGCATCCTCGCGCTCATTGACGATGTCGCGGCGGCGCGAATTGAGCTGCAGGGGAGGGGCGATTCTGTGGTCGACGCCGTACTCGAGGAGCCGCGCGACTTCCATCGACGCGCGAGCATGCGCTGGGATTTCGTGGCGAGCGAAAACAGCACGGGTTTCCACTCCCCCCAGGAAGCCAATCGCATCCTCGGGCAGGCGATCGATTACGCGCGGCGCGGCCAATTGCTACTGCAGAAGAATCTCCAGGAGCAAGGCATCGCGCTGGTTCCCAGGACCGGTTCGGGCAGGATCCCCGAGCCCGGCGCGGTGATTGCCGAGCATCATCCGCCGGTCGGCTCGCTGCCTCCGGTCGCGCTTCAGGAGGTCGACCGGCTTGGGGCGCTCTGAGGGTCGTGTTGCGCAACGACCGAAGTTGCGCAGAACCCGGCCGGATGCAACAGAATCGCCCGTCGTCAGAAGGCGAAGAGGGTGCTTGAAGTCCTGCCCCCACCGCCGCCTCCGTCGGCCTCTTGAGAAGCAGGGTGTAAGCGAGGTTTCGGACAGGCCCGATAATGCGCGTTCGGTTCGGTAGAGCTGAAGAGCGGGGAATGTCTCCCGTACCGGGGGAGGCAATGCGTCGTTCGCGGTTAGCGCCGCGCGCGACCGCGACCGAACATTCCGAGCCAGATCACGCCGGCGGATAGCAGCGCGAGGTGTCCCGGTTCGGGGATGAAGCGCAGGTTGTCGACATTGACGATCGATTCGACACCGTCTCCGCCGCCGTCGATTTCGAGTTTCAGCGCCCATGTCTGCCCGATGCCCGCGATCGGGATCGGGAATGCGACGGTTTCCCAGGCCGTGGACGAAGTGAGTGCCACATCGACGACGGTCTGGCTGCCGGCCGAGTCCACGAGGGTGATGACGAGGCGGTCGTTGGCCGACGGAAACGAGACCCGGCGCTCGAACTCGAGGGATCCGGCGCCGCCATCGACATAGAGGCGATTGTGGGTAGCGGTGCGATAGGCGCCATCACCGAAGAGCGTGAGGTAGAAGTTCGAGCCCGCCGGCGGCGACAGCGACGACCACGGCACGGCCGGCACCGGCCTACTGCCGCCGTGGTAGTACCAACCCGCGTAGCCAATGCCAAGACTCTCGACCTCGGTGTTGACCGTCTCGAAATCGCCGTTGTAGATCGACAACGGCGACCATGAAGACACGGTGCCCGCAACCGAGCCCGGGCGCGAACCGCCGATGATTGCGGAATGGTAGAAGCCGGTTGCATCGCGATTGGGGATGCTTGAATTGCCCCACCAGTCGCTGAAAAGATCGTTATCGATCGGTGTGCCATTTTTCGGCGTGAGAAAGTCGACACGGATTTCCGGCGGGAGCCGCAGTACTTTCTCTTCTTTTCCGTATGGGACTTTTATCTCCACTATTCACCCGGAACAATCGTCGTGCCTGCCCGACCTTCCGCCGCCGCCGCCAGGTTACTCGGATCGGAAATAATGACTTTCTGTCCCCCACCCTTGAGAAACTCAATTGCGGCCTGGATTTTCGATCCCATGCTTCCCGGCGGAAAGTGTCCCTCTTCGTGAAGCCGCGACACCTCACCCACTGTTACTTCCCTCAATGGCTCGGGAGAATCAGACCCGAAGTTTCTGTACACTGCATCGACATCCGTCAAAATAAAAAACCGTTCCGCTCCGATGTCACGCGCCAGCAACGACGACGCGAGATCCTTATCGATCACCGCATCCCGACCCGAGTATTTGCCGTCGATGTTCACGACCGGGACACCGCCGCCACCGACCGTGATCACCACCACGTCTAACTCGACAAGTTGTCGGATTACGTTTTTTTCGACAACGTCGATCGGCGCGGGACTCGCCACCACACGGCGGCACTTCCCGTTGTCCGCTTCCGTGAATTTCCAGCCGCGCTCCCCGGCGATCTCGTTCGCCTGTTTTTCGTCAAAATAAGGCCCGATCGGCTTTACGGGATTCGAAAACGCCGGATCGTTTTCGTCCACACACACCTGCGTGACAAGGGCTACCACGTCGCGTTTGACGCCCCTCTCTGCGAGAACATTCCCAAGAGTCTGCTGTATCATATAGCCGATCCCTCCTTGCGAGTCGGCACCGCACACATCGAGCGGCATCGGGGCGACGATATCCCTGGCGGCCTCATTTCGCAGAACAATATTACCGACGATCGGACCGTTTCCGTGGGTCAGCACCACGCGACGGCCCTTGCACAGGAGATCAGCGACGTGTCCCATCGCAGTTCGTGTAACGGCGAGCTGCTCTTCGATCGTTCCGGTGGCTCCTGCCGGTAGAATGGCGTTGCCACCCAGTGTCAGAATGTCCAGGTTTTTCATCGCAAGTTACCTGTTCCGATCAGCGAAGTGCGTCCCCGATTTTTTCGAGCGCGCGGTAAAGCTTCTCTCGTGAAGCGGCGTACGACATTCGGATGAACCCT
Organism: Myxococcales bacterium; assembly: GCA_022572485.1. Next base: position 1,186 of record JACZVU010000119.1, on the reverse strand, counting down.
TCGCCACCCGTCCCGAAACTCGTCCCGGCGATAACGGCAACGCCCGCCTTCTCCATCAGTAAGGTTGCAAGCTCTTTCGAGGTTTTGCCCGTACCGGTGATGTTCGGGAAAACATAAAATGCACCTGCCGGTTTGTGGCAACGGAAGCCGGCGAGATCGTTGACGCCATCCACAATCAAATCGCGACGTGCGCGAAACTCGTCTACCATCCTGATGACTGCGTCCTGCGGACCGCGAAGCGCTTCGATGCCGGCGATCTGAGTAAACGAACACGTACAACTGCTCGAGTTACCGGCGATTCGTGCCACCTTGACGGCAAGCTCCTTCGGCATGACACCGTAGCCCAGGCGCCAACCCGTCATCGCATAGGTTTTCGAATGCCCGTCGAGAAGGATGGTGTGATCCGCTGCGCCGGGGATCGAATAGTAGCTTTCGTGCGGACGATCGTAGATTATTCTGGAGTAGATCTCGTCGGAGAGAACGTAGAAGCCATTGCGCGACGCGATCGACGCGATGCCTTCGAGCACATCCTTTGGAAAAGTACCTCCGGTCGGGTTCTGGGGTGAGTTGATCACACAGAGCTTTGTTTTGGTTGTCACAAGCGATTCGAAGTGATCCAGGTCGACAGAGAAACCATCCTTTTCACGAAGCGGCATCGGCACAGGGACCCCACCACAGAAGTTGATCGTGGCCTGGTAATTCGGAAATCCGGGGTTCGGGTAAATCACCTCATCGCCCGGCTCCACAAGGGCAAGCATAGAGAAGAAAATGATCGATTTCCCGCCGGGAGTGATGACGACCTGGTCCGGGGTCACCGGTACGCCGCGGTCGCGTGCGACAAACTCGGCGATGGCGCTCCTCGCCTCGGCGAGTCCGGCGGACGGGCCATAGTGAGTATACCCGTCCTCGATCGCTTTAACGGCTGCCTTACGCACGTTAACCGGCGTCTCGAAATCTGGTTCACCGATTTCGAGGTGAATGATCTCATGGCCTTTGGCCTCGAGCGCACTTGCGCGGGCGAGAATCTCGAAACTCGTCTCGATGTCGAGTGCTTTCAAACGTTCTGCAAAAACTGGATCGGTCACCGTGTGCTCCTGACCCATCGAGCGATGGGTACTTCGAATGGCGGGTCATTCGCGAATCACCCTTCTGCCCACCCCACTACCTAAACCGTGAGGCTAGCAAA
>JACZVU010000118.1 GCA_022572485.1 Myxococcales bacterium | reverse complement strand
GTCGAAGGTCTCGTAGTCGGATGTCAGGCCATCGAGCATGCCCACCACGCTCGCCGAGAAACCGCATTGGGGTTGGTGCCGGTTCCCCTTCATGAATAGAAAGACGGAGTTCGACTGGACCAGCTCCATGATTCGGCCTCGGAGCTCCGGGCTCAGGCTCATGGTGTCTCCTTTCCGGGCTTCGCGAGGGTTACTCGATATACAGGATCTCTCGGAGGCACCCTATGATACAGCACGATTCAGGCAAGATGCGCCGGTTCAGGACGCAACTGAGTCGCTCGCTCGCGTTCCCCCTTGACCTGGTCTTCCGCAGATTTCCACGAGCGACGAGAGCGAAGCCTCCTCAGCTGGCGCCCAGGTCGGCCAGCACCTGGTCGAGATGGGTGTTCGGATCCACCTTCGCGTAGGCGTGGAGGATGCGACCGTCCTCGCCGATCACGTAGCTGATGCGCTTCGCATAGCCAGCCTCCGGAGCGTCGGCCGCCCCGTACGTCATGCCGACGCTGCGGTCGACATCGCACAGCAGGCGGAAGGGAAAGTCGAACTTCTCGGCGAAGGCCCGGTTCTCGTCGATGCTGTCGAAGCTGATCCCCAGGACGTGGAGACCCGCGGCGTCTACTCGGTCCGCGTGGCCGCGCAACGCGCAACCCTGGATCGTTCAACCGGGGGTGTCGGCCTTGGGATCGAACCAGAGCAGGACCTTCTGGCCGCGCAGGTCGGCCAGGCGCACCATCTCGCCGCGGTGGTCCTGGACGGAGAACGCTGGAGCTTCGGTACCGATCTCGAGCATGGGAACTCCTCCTCGAGCTGCGATTATCGCCGGGTCGCGCCTTCCCGGTGCAAGCGGTAACCGTCTTCCCCAGAGGGCATGGTCCATGCGGCCGGGCGCGGCACGGACTCGGCCGCTAGCGTGCGGCGAGCGATAGCCAGAGGTCGCGCTCGCTCACGCCCGCCGGCCTGCTGTTTCCGCGCGTGCTTCTCCAAGCCCCGCAGAAGATCGCGATGAGGGTACCCGGTCACAGTCGAGGCTGCGTCTGGCTGCGCGGATCGAGAAGCCTCTCGAGATCCTTGCGAGCCACGAGCTTCCTCTCGAGGCATAGCTCGCGCACGCTTCGCCCGGTGGAGAGGGATTCCTCGGCGATCTGCGCCGCGGCGTCGTGGCCGATCACCGGTGCCAGCGCCGTGACCATGGCCAGGCTGCCGTCGATCAGCGATTTCGCCCGTTCCCGGTTCGCCTCGATGCCCTCCAGACATTGGGTGACGAAGAGATTGCAGACGTTCGCCAGTAGCCGAATCGACTCGAGGAGGTTGCGGGCGATGACGGGGATGAACGCGTTCAGCTCGAGGTGACCGGAGAGCCCGCCCACAGTCACGGCTGCGTCGTTGCCGATCACCTGTGCCGACACCTGGGTGACCGACTCGCAGATCACGGGATTGACCTTCCCGGGCATCATGGAGGAGCCGGGCTGCAGCGGGGGAAGCGCGAGCTCGCCGAGGCCGCAGCGTGGTCCCGAGCCGAGCAGGCGGATGTCGTTGGCGATCTTGTAGAGCGAGACCGCGAGGGTTTTGAGCGCGCCGCTGGTCTCGATGGCGGCGTCTCGCCCACCCTGGGCCTCGAAGTGGTTGGCCGCTTCCCGGTACTCGAGGCCCGTGACCTGGGAGATGCGAGCGATGGCCAGAGTGGGGAACTCGGGGGGACAGTTGAGGCCGGTGCCCACGGCCGTGCCCCCGAGTGCCAGCTCCGCGAGAGCTTCCATCGCCGCCTCGACCCGGGAGATGCCCAGCTCGATCTGGCGCGCGTAACCCGCGAATTCCTGTCCCAGGCGCACCGGCGCCGCATCCATCAGGTGCGTCCGCCCGACCTTCACCACGTCGTCGAATTCCTGCGCTTTGCACGCGAGGCAGTTGCGTAGTCGCCGCAGGGCCGGGAGCAGGTCCTCGTGGATGGCTTGGCGGGCGGCAATGTGAAGCGCAGTCGGAATCACGTCGTTCGACGACTGGGCGTAGTTGACGTGATCGTTGGGGTGGATCCGGTCTCCGCCGGCGCGGCGGAGCTGGGCTGCCCGGTTTGCGATCACTTCGTTGGCGTTCATGTTGGTCGAGGTCCCCGAACCGGTCTGGAAGATGTCGAGCACGAAGTGCGCGTCGAGGACCCCGTCCGCCACCTCCCGGGCGGCGGACTGGATGGACTCGGCGATCTCGGGATCGAGCTTCCCCAGCTCGGCGTTGGTCGCCGCCGCAGCTCCCTTGATGATCCCCAGGGCCCGGACGAAGCGCGGCGGAAAGCGCTCCCCACTCACCGGAAAGTTCAGCACGGCGCGCTGCGTGGACGCGCCCCAGAGTGCGTCTGCAGGCACCTCCATCTCGCCCATGGAGTCGCGCTCTATTCGCGTCTTCTGGGTCTCGGCTGCCATGCCCGGCTCCTTCCCCCCCGATACATCCACTGGCAGAAAAGATGCCCGTCACTCTCGCTTCTGGCCAGGGACGAGGAGCGTATTCTGAAGGCGATGCCACGGCCACCGTCTGCCCGCACGAGCTCAAGTAGCAGCACAGTCCCGCCCTTTCGGTTGCCGACATCGTTCGAGGAGAGGGAGGAGAGCATGGCCCTGTAGGCGCCCAGCTCCGTTTACCAGCGGATCACGTGGAGCATGCAATAGACCACAACTCCGGTGATCGAGACGTACATCCACCCTGCCCACGTCCACTTGTGAGGCGCCCCCGGTTTTCTTGGACACGAATTTGAGGAGAATGTAATGTCCTGTACGTCGTCAAAGCGTTTCGGACTCGACATGGCCTCTGCTAAGAGACAGTTCCTGATTTCATCCTAGGCGGCTCTTGCCGCCAGGTACTCCTTCTTCCTCTTTCGCATCGTACGCCTCTTGATTCTATCGCGCTCCGAGACGATCTCGTACTGCCGTCCAAAGTAGACATCGGCCGGCGTCACATTGTCAAGAGACTCGTGATAGCGCTCGTTGTTGTAGTAAGCCACGAAACCCCTCAGTGCCGCCTCGAGCTCCCATGGATAGTAGTAGTGCTCGAGCTTGACGACGTTCTTCAGGGTCCGGTGATAGCGCTCGATTTTGCCCTGCGTCTGCGGGTGGTAGGGAGCGCCACGGGTGTGGGTCATCTTTCGCGCGTCCAGATAGTCTCGGAGTTCGCCAGAAACGTAGGCGGAGCCGTTGTCGCTCAATAGGCGTGGGCGGTGCTTGACCTGAATTGGGTCGACGCCGGCGATCGCCAGTGCCTCGTCGAGCGTTTCGGTGACGTCGCTTGCCCCCATGGTTGAACTCAGCTTCCACGCGATGATGTAACGCGAGAAATCGTCGAGGACGGTCGATAGGTAATACCACCCCCAATTCACGATCCAAAAGTACGTAAAGTCCGTCTGCCACATTTCATGCACGCGTGTCGTGGGGTTCTGGAAGGCCTCCGAGGCCGACATCAGCACGTAAGCCGGGCTCGTGATGAGGTCCGCTTCCTTCAAGATGCGATAGACGCTCGATTCCGATACGAAGTAGCGCCTTTCGTCGGTGTAGCGACAAGCCAGCTCCCGCGGTGACAGGGCGGTGCACGCGGGACACCCAACGTCTGCGTCCCGACTGCCGTCGTGATCCGGCGCGTCTGGTGCCCATTGCGATAACCGCGTCGCGCCTCCCCGCGCTCGTAGCGTCCCGTGCCCAGGGCCTCGGTCAGCTCTTCCTCGAGCACGAGCTCGATGGCTTCGAGAACCCTACGACGCATCGGCGTCTGGATGCTCTGGCGTAGGCGCAGCACCTCCGCCTCTCCCATGGTAGTTTTCGACATGGCGTAGCCCTCCGATCGCCTTTTTGGCGATTTCGTTTGTCAACTCGGAAGGTTACGCCATTCCTTTTTCCACAGGATTAGGGACGGATCCCATATGATTAACTATCGATTCTATGAGTCTCCGCCCGACCGCGGTGATTCGTACCCGCGGTTGGCGCGTCGAGGTTCCAGTGGGGCCGGATAGGAGGAAGCAGCAATGGGATCATCGGTTGCGGGTCCCGAGTATATCGACAGTGTGACGGCGTGCATCACGTACGCGTTCTCCACGGATCCGCTCTGGTCGGTCGCGCTGGCGAGAGGGGACGGGCGGACAGACCACCATGAGGCTTACTGGCGGTTCATTGTGGAAGGCGCAATGCGGTTTGGCACCGTGCACCAGTGGGATTCGGGAGCGGCGGTGTCGGTCTGGGTGCCGCCCAACGAAAGCGAGCTAACCCCGGCGCTCGAGGCGGGCTCCGCGGCGCTGATCACCCGATCCCTGGATGCCGAGCGCATCACCGCCTTGAATGAGCTCTACCAACGATTCGAGACCAGCCACAGCGGCACTCCGGGACCGCACGCATATCTCGCACTGTTGGCAACCCACCGGGAGTGTCGCGGTCGAGGCATCGGTCAGGCACTGTTGGCCGCCGACCTCCGCGAGTGGGATGCTCTCGGAATTCCCACTTATCTCGAATCGTCGAATCCGGCCAACGATCACCGCTATGTCCGCGCAGGGTTCACACCAATCGGAGGATTTAACGCGGTCCTTGACAATGCGCGGGTGACCACTATGTGGCGACCCGTGGCTGGATCCGATTGAGATTCTCGCCCTCTGATTGCTTTCGCTGTTCTCTACGTGATCAACGTCGACAAAAGAGAGAATTCTTCAAATGAGCGACCCTGCTGTTGACCCAACCCCCAAATTCGGGTCCAAAGCGGATGCTAGTTTTCTCATTTAGAGAGGGGAAATCGTTACGGAAACCGCTCGACGATCCTCACAAGCCAGCTGCCCCCGGAGAACTGGCACGATCACGTGGGCGACCCGACGATCGCCGATGCGATCTGCGACCGACTGCTCTACAACGCGCACAAAATCCATCTAAAGCGAGAGTCTCGACGAAAGGATGAGAAAACGCAAAGCTAACCACTGACCAGCGTCGCTCCGCTCCGTTCACGATCGCCGGAATGGGTGTTCACGATCGGGCGAAATGACCGTTCACGATCAGCGGAATGCGCAGGTACTGGCGCAGCTCAGTCGCAGCTTTATTCGTCACGGGTCGACTCTCGATGCGGCCAAGGTGGCTCCAATCAAGCTGTTTTTCACCCTTTTTTGCCCTTGTGGGCGGAGTCTCGCGACCGTCCGATAATCCCTTTCCCCTCGGACGTTTAGCCTTTGTGGGCCTTGCGGCTACGGGGCTGTACGGTAAGTACACACTTCCGGAGAATTTCGACGATTCGCTCGGCCGCCCGCCCATCCCATAGCGGGGGGATATCCGATTTCACGACGGATCGACCCATGATTGCCTGATAAGCGGCGATGATCTTCGCGGGGTCTGTCCCGACCAACCGATTGCTTCCAACCTCTACTGTGATCGGGCGCTCCGTATTTTCCCGGAGTGTCAGGCAGGGCACTTTTAAAATCGTGGTTTCTTCCTGAATTCCACCAGAATCCGTCAAGACGAGCCTCGCGGAAGCGATCAATTTGAGAAAGTCGAGATAGCCAATCGGATCGAGCATGCGAAGGTTGGGCATCGCCGTCAGCCGGGGGGTCATCCCGAATTCTTCAAATTTGGCTCGGGTTCGGGGATGCGCGGGGAATACGATCGCCAGATCGTTCTGGATCTGCTCCAACGCGCCGAGCAGCCCTTCGAGGGTTTTCCGGTTGTCGACATTTGCGGGCCGGTGCAGCGTGAGGACCGCATAGCCTCCTTCCGCAAGCGCGAGATCCTCGAGAATCGTCGATTGATCGGCCTTGACGCGATGCTGCAGCAGCGTGTCGATCATCAGGTTGCCGACGAAGTGAATCTTCTCTTCGGGCACCCCTTCCCGCCGGAGGTTATCGACCCCGCTCTGCTCCGTGCAGAAGAGCAGATCGCTGATCGCATCCGTGATCAGCCGGTTGATCTCTTCGGGCATCGTGCGATCGAAGCTGCGCAGCCCGGCTTCGACGTGGATGAGCTTGACGCCCAGCTTGACCGCGACCGTGCCGCAGGCAATCGTGCTGTTGACGTCGCCCACGACGAGAACCGCATCGGGCTTATGGTCCAGCACCACCGGCTCGAAAGCCCGCATGATCTCGGCGGTCTGGACCGCGTGAGACGCGCTACCGACCTCGAGGTTGAGATCCGGCTCGGGAATCCCGAGCTGGCGAAAGAAGAGATCGCTCATGTTTTCGTCGTAATGCTGGCCCGTGTGGACCAACAGCGGCTCGATCGAATCGCACTTCGCATACGCATTCATCAAAGGCGCAATCTTCATGAGATTGGGACGCGCACCAACAACGTTGATGATCTTCACCCGCGCAACCTCGAATTTTCCGTCGCTGCGACCCGCTCGATGATCTCTGCGTACTTCTCGGCGAGCCGATCGTAATCATAAACCGCGGCGATGGATTCAAAGCCGGCCTGCCCCAAGCGCGCTGCCAAACCCCGATCCCCGGCCAAGCGCTTCACGGCCGCCACGAGTTCCCGCTCGTTTTCCGGCTCGATACAAATTCCCGCGTTGGCTTCCCGCACGACCTGTGCCGCGCTTCCCTCGACGCCGAGGATGATGGGCTTCTTCATCGCGGCCGCTTCGAAAATCTTGGACGGCAGCACGCTGCGAAACAACTCCCTGCGAAGGAGGTGCACCAGGCACGCGTCCGACATCGACAGAAAATCGGGAATCGCCCGCTTGTCTTGGCGCCCGGTGAAAACGACCTGCTTCAAGCCTTCTTGCAGGGCCTTGCGCTCCAATGCTTCGCGAACGGCACCCTCTCCAACCAGCACGAAGACGATGTCGTCGCGACCTTCGTCTCGAAGCAGCCGCGCCGCGCGCAGCACGACCTCGAGGCCGCTCCCCAACCCGATCGTGCCGACATAGGAACAAATGAAGGCGTCTCTCAGGCCGTATTGGTCCCGCAGGGCGGCCCCGTCGCCGCGATGGGCAAAAAGCTCCCGATCGACTCCATTGGGCACGATGTCGATGCGCGCTGCCGCTACCCCCCGGCCCACCAACTGGTCTCGATACCCGGCACCGACCGTGACGATTCGGCCAGCAGCCGCGTACATCCGCCTTTCGAGCCACTCGAGAAAACGCAGCCGGCGCCCCGCGCGCATCGCCCCCACCGCGACGATGGATTCAGGCCAGAGATCGCGAATCTCGAGGATGCATGGGATCCGGCGCAGACGGCCCACCCAAACGCCCGCCCAGCCGCAAAAGAACTGGGGCGAAGTGGCGATCACGAGATCCGGCTTTCGGATGAACAAGCCGGCGACAATCGCCGAAACCATCAGGGAGAGGTAATTCAAGATTCGGCGCGTGGTTCCCTTGTTCGGGGCGAGGTAGGTCCAGACCCGGATGGTTTCGATGCCGTCGACGCACTCCCTCTGGAGCCAGCGGTTCTCGTAGCCCTCGTAGGCCACGCCATTGGGAACGTTGGGAACCCCGGTGATCACCGTAACATCGTGCCCCATCCGCACCCACCGCCTACACAGTTCGTACACACGGGTGCCGGGCGCGTTGCCTTCAGGATGGAAATAGTGAGTCAGAAAGAGAACGCGCATCGTCTAGCGATTCATCACTGATGCAAAATCCCAGTTCTAGAGCGGTTCCAGCGGAGCGGAATACCAGCGCCTGGTTCTCGATCGCGACGCCGAACTCCGGGCAGTACACCGAGGGTTCGACCTGCAGTCTACCGCGCCCCGCAAAGGCGACATAGAAATCCCCTCCGGGTGCTCGGATTCGCGCGGTCCGAGACTCGAGGTCCACGATTTTGCAATCTGGATGCAGGTGCAGGCGGGAGGCCACCGATACCGACCTCGCGCCCGATACCCGATCCACGACGATCAGCACACCGCGCTCGTGCCAGCTGAACTCGCGGTAGTGGCGGGGCTTGCCCGGCAGGCGCTCGTAGCCGTCGTGCCATCCGCTGAGGCGAAACCCGCTGTCGGTCGGTTCCCAGCGAATCTCCCGCGGCCGGGCGCGGCGCGCGACCCGAAAGGTCGCCCAGAATTCGCATTGGTCCTCGCCGTTGACTTCGATCGTGTTGTGGGCCCGTGTCGAGCGACAGTAAGGCCGGTAAGGATCGCCCTCGTAGCCGTGCACGCCGGAGTCGCAGATCACCCGATGCCCGCGGAGAGAGAGTTCGAACGAGAAGAGATCTCCGTGAGCGTGTCCCATTTGAGGTTCGGGCCCAATCGGGCCAGCGTCGCAGATCAGGTAGTGACC
>JACZVU010000117.1 GCA_022572485.1 Myxococcales bacterium | reverse complement strand
CGCGTTCCCACCGCCAATGTTTCGGCGGTCGACCTCAGCGTCAACCTCACCCGCTCGACCGATGCCGCGGCCATCAACGCAGCGATGCAGGCTGCCGCCAACGGCCCTCTCAAGGGAATCCTCGAGTACTGCGACGAACCACTCGTTTCGGTCGATTTTGTGGGCAACCGACACTCCTCGATACTCGATGCGCAAAACACCCGGGTCTTGGGCGGCGATTTTGTAAAACTGCTCGCGTGGTACGACAACGAGTGGGGATACTCGTCCCGCGTGGTCGACCTGGCACTGCTGATGGGTCGCTGAATCCCGGATGGGCGTAAAGAGCCTAGACGACCTGCTCGCCGAAGGCGTGCGTGGGCAGTGCGTCTTCGTTCGAGTGGATCTCAACGTACCCCTGCGAGATCGAGCCATCACAGACGACTCCCGCTTGCGCGCATCCCTGCCGACCCTTCGCAGACTACGGGAAGCGGGAGCGCGGGTGATCCTCGCCTCGCATCTCGGTCGACCCAAGGGGCAGCGCGTCGCGGCGCTCTCGCTCCGACCGGTCGCAGCGCGGCTCGCCAAACGACTGGGCACGGGTGTTGCGTTTTGCGAAGAGTGCGTGGGGGAGCGCACCCGCTCTGCGATCGATGAGCTCGGCGATGGGCAGCTGCTGCTTCTCGAAAATCTGCGCTTCCACGCCGGCGAAGAGCGAAACGATCCGGATTTCTCGAAAGCCCTCGCGGCACTCGCGGACATCTACGTCAACGACGCGTTTGGAACCGCGCACCGGGCTCACGCCTCGACCGCGGGAATGGCCGCCCATTTCGAGCGTGTGGCGGCGGGCGATCTGATGGACTCCGAGCTACGACACCTCCAAGTGATCCGCACGCCCATCCGCCCGCTGCTGGTCATCCTTGGTGGCGCGAAGGTTTCCGACAAACTCTCGGTGCTCGAAGCCCTCGCGCCCCACGCGGACGTGCTCGCGATTGGAGGTGCCATGGCATACACGTTCATTGCGGCAAACGAAGGAAGCACCGGCAATTCCCCCGTCGAGCCCGATCGCTTTGGCGATGCATGGACCGTGCAGCGCGCAGCTCGAGATGCCGAGCGGCGCCTGCTACTGCCCAGCGACCACCTCGTTGCGGATCGCTTCGAAGCCGACGCGCCGACGCGGGTGGTTGCTGAAATTCCCGAAGGAACACTCGGCCTCGACATCGGCCCGGAGACCGCGCGCCGCTACGCGTCAGAAGCCGCAAACGCCAAGACGATTTTCTGGAACGGCCCGATGGGAGTCTTCGAGATCGAGGCATTCGCAGCGGGCACGCGTACCGTCGCGACCGCGATCGCCGACTCGCCTGCGACCAGCGTCGTGGGCGGTGGCGACTCCCTCGCTGCAATCCACCAGTTGGGCCTTGAAAATCGAATCGGCCACCTTTCGACCGGCGGCGGCGCCTCGCTCGAGTACGTGCAAGGACTAACACTTCCCGGCGTCTCCGCACTGGAGCGCTAGCCTGTGCGCAGACCGATTCTCGCGGCGAATTGGAAGATGAACATGAACTCGGCTGAACTCGCTGCGTTCACCAGCCGATTCATCCCCCTCGTCGCGGACGCCGAAGCGGTCGACATCGTGATCGCTCCGCCCTTCACACTGCTCGATCGCCTCACCCAGCAGATCGCCGGGACCGCGATCCAATCTGCGGGCCAGAACGTCCACCCTGAAGAGAGCGGCGCATGGACGGGAGAAATCGCTCCCGGAATGCTGGCCGACATGGGATGCACCTACGCGATCGTGGGTCACAGCGAACGGCGCACCCTCTACGGCGAATCCGACGAACTCATCGCGCGAAAAGCCGCGGCCCTGCTCGAGCATCGCATCCGCCCGATCGTCTGTGTGGGCGAAACGCTCGAGCAGCGCGACGCAGGCCAGGCGCTCGAAGTCGTCGAAACCCAGATCCGGGAGAGCCTGGCCCGGGTGCCCAGCGAACAGGCTGAGCAGATCGTCATCGCCTACGAGCCACTCTGGGCCATCGGCACCGGCCGCACCGCAACGCCGGAGGTCGCCCAGCAAGCCCACGAGCACATTCGCACGCGCCTATCGGCTCAGTTCGGAGAAGCCGGAAAACGCATCCGCATCCAATACGGGGGCTCCGTCAAGCCGGAAACCGTCTATGCTCTGCTGAGCCAGCCCGACATCGACGGCGCCTTGGTGGGCGGCGCCAGCCTTGACCCCGAGGCCTTCGCGCGTATCGTGCACTTCCAAAGCCAGAGGATTCAATGATTTCAGCGCTCGTCGTCCTGCACGTCATCGCTTGCTTCTTCCTGATCGCTGTGGTTCTGCTGCAACGCGGAAAGGGCGCCGAAATGGGCGCCGTGTTTGGCGGTGGCGCGAGTTCGACGGTGTTTGGAAGCCGCGGCGCAGGCAATTTCCTCACCCTGCTCACGAAGCTCTGCGCGGCGGTCTTCATGCTGACCAGCCTGTCGCTCTCTTACCTCTACACCGAACAAGCCGGCGAGCGTTTGTTCGAGGGCGGAATCGAGGTCAACCCAGAGAGAGCTTTCGAGCAGCTGGGCACGGTCCTGCCGGAGGATTCGAGCACGGAGACCCTGCAGACGGACCCGCTGGACGACGCGACCGGCGACGACACGGCTTTCGCGGAGCCCGCGGAAACCGACGCGAGCGCAACCGACGGCAACCCCTGAATGGGTCGCGATCCCAGCCTTCGGTATTCTCAGCGCGACCTTCTACGCGGCAGTGGCGGAACAGGTAGACGCACCAGCTTGAGGGGCTGGCGGGGGCAACCTCGTGGAGGTTCGAATCCTCTCTGCCGCACCATCAAGACCCGAGATCGCACAGGGGAACCCATGGGACTTCGGCGCCAACGAGCACGAGAAGCTCGGTTTCGAGCTACCGGGCGCCGCCCGGCCCGTGGGGCCGCGGAGCGATCGGGTACAGCCGCGAAAGGAAAACCGCAGTGTCTGAACTAGCCAATATCGCGCGGGCCATGGTGGCTCCCGGCAAGGGAATTCTCGCAGCCGACGAGAGCTCGCCCACCATCAAGAAGCGATTCGACTCGATCCAGGTCGAATCCACCGAGGAAAATCGCCGCTCCTACCGCGAAATGCTTTTCACTACCGAGGGCGCCGAAGCATTCATCAGCGGTGTGATCCTGTTCGACGAAACCATCCGCCAGAACACCTCGAACGGAACTCCCGTCCCCGAGCTGCTCACCCGCAAGGGAATCCTGCCCGGCATCAAGGTCGACAAGGGAGCGAAGGATCTCCCGCTCGCACCCGGCGAAAAGGTGGCCGAGGGCCTCGACGGATTGCGAGAACGCGTAGCCGAATATCGGCAACTCGGAGCGCGTTTTGCAAAGTGGCGCGCCGTCATCAACATCGGCGACGACATTCCGAGCAGTGGCTGCATTCACGCCAACGCCCACGCCCTGGCCCGCTATTCGGCGCTTTGCGTCGAGGGCGATCTGGTTCCGATCGTCGAACCCGAAGTGATCATGGACGGCTCCCACACGATCGAGCGCTGTCACGAGGTGACGGAGCGCGTTCTCGCTGCCGTCTTCGCCGAACTCCGCGAACAGCGTGTACCGCTGAACGAGATCGTCCTCAAGCCGAACATCGTTCTTTCGGGAAGCACCTGCCCGACGCAGGCGAGTGTTCGAGAAGTGGCGGAGGCGACGCTCGCCTGTTTCCGAAAGACCGTCCCCGATGAGGTACCCGGGATCGTCTTCCTATCGGGTGGGCAGAGTGACCAAAAAGCCACCGCGCACCTCAACGAGATCAACAAGCTCGGGGGCGTCCCGTGGGAGCTGAGCTTCTCCTACGGGCGCGCGCTGCAAACGGCACCGCTGAAAGCCTGGGCGGGAAACGCGGCCAATGTTCCCGCGGCCCAGAAGGCGTACCTCCACCGCGCACGCTGCAATGGCGCAGCGCGCAGCGGCAACTACACGGAGGCGATGGAGAGCACCGCCTGACACGCACCGGCTACTCGGCAAGGCTGCAATAACCCCGCTTGTAAAACAGCAGCGGATCGCCATCGGAGAGGCAGAGTCCGACGACTTCGCCAATGTAGAGGATGTGGTCACCCGCTTCGTGGGCTGTTACGAGCCGGCAATCCAGATTCGCGACGGATCCAACCAACAGCGGCGCGCCGGTCTCTCCGGTTTCGCAGTGAAGACCCAAAAACCGGCGATCCTCTGCTTCATTGCACGCGAAGCGCTTCGCGAGCAGCTCTTGATCTCGAGCCAGGATGTTCACCGCAAAAGCACCCCCTTCTGCGATGAGGGGCTGGGTGTTCGACACCCTGTCGATGCAAACCAGAACGAGCGGTGGTTCGAGTGAGACCTCGGTGAACGCCGAGACCGTCATCCCGTGGATGCGGTCGCCCACACGCGCGGTGACGATCGTCACGCCGGTTGCCCAGCACGCGTAGGCGTCCTTCAACTCAGCTTGAGAAAACGACAACCTCACACTCCCGAAGACAGTGGCACGCGAGTCTACACGGGCTCCAGCCGGTTTCGAACCTTCGGGGCGCGCGCCACCACGCGACCCAATTCAACGTGTGGCACCTGCTTGGGGACCCGGGCGCAAGATCTCACTCGCTCAACCCCATATACGCTCGCAGCGATTCCATTGGGGACGGTGTTGAGCACATCACTTGGCGCGTGGGGTCTGCGCTGAAGAGTCGGGGGAAGGGCCACTCGCTCAGAACTCGATCCGGCCAACTGGGCCCCGGCTCGTAAAGCTCGGCTCAAAACAGTCAGGGTCTGTCCGGGCACGCAGCCCCTCCCCCCGGCTCCCTTGCGAATTTGTTGCCAGCGCGTGAAAAGGAACCCGCGCATTCAGCGGCTCGATCCAACGCGATGTCGCTCGGGTGCGGTGATGGGAGGCTTGAGGGCGACATGGGCCTGAGCCCGATGGCCTCCCGTCACCGCACCCATGCAACACCTCCCGCAGAGGAGTTCGACTGGAAGCCTGACTCACGCTGCAAAACAAGAGTGGTCGCGCGTGTTCTCGTCAGGTTGGAGCATGCCCATTCAGCCCTTTCGTGAGCCTTGGGTCGGGCATTAGGGATCGACGGTGAGAAACGCCAGATCCATCACGTTGGTACCCGTTGGCCCCGTGCGCAGCAGGCCTCCCTCGCGGTCGAAGAAACTGTGAGAATCGTTATCGGCCAGCGCAGTGCGCGCGTCGACGCCGAGTTTGCTTCCGCGCGCCACTGTTTCACCATCGGCGTAAGCGCCCGCCGCATCGGTTGGGCCGTCAATCCCATCGGTTCCGGCCGCGAGCAGTGCCACCTTTGGGTTTCCCGCGAGCTCAACCGCGGCCGCGAGCGCGAGTTCCTGATTGCGCCCCCCGCGGCCGCTTCCCCGAACCACCACCGCGGTCTCGCCACCCGCGATCGCACAGACGGTTCGAGAAGAGGCCATCGAGGCACCGAGCGCAGCCAGGCGCCGGCCCGCAAGCCGCGCCTCTCCGCTGAGGCAACCGGGGAGTGCGAACGCTCGCATCCCGCGCGCCTCGGCGGCCAAACATGCTGCCTCTACCGCCGTGGCGTTCGATGCGAGCAGCGTGCTGCGAACGCGATCGAATAGCGCCGCACCCGGCGATGGGGTCTCCGCGCATTCCCCCCGAGCGCCGGCCTCGAGGTGTGCGCGAACCCGCTCGGGAAATGTACCGCCGATTCGAGAGAGCGAATCGAGCGCATCGCGATACGTCGTCGGATCCGCGGCCAGCAGGCCCGAACCGATCACATCCCAGCGATCGCCGGGGACATCTGAAATGGCGAGCACCTCGATTCGCTTGCTGACCGCGTGAGCGGCGAGGCGCCCGCCAGCGATGCGACTCAGATGCTTGCGCACCGAGTTGAGTTCGCAAATTGCGGCGCCCCCCTGGAGCAATCGGTCCGTCGCGTTCGCGAGATCGGGAAGCGTCACACCCTTGATGGGGCAGCTCACCAGGCTAGACGCGCCGCCCGAGATCATTGCGAGCAGAACGTCGTCCGGGCGGGCTCCGGCGACGAGGTCGATCGCCATCTGGCCTGCTCGTTCGCAACGTTCATCTGGAATCGGATGCGCGGTCTCGCAGAGCGTCATGGTCTTCAGGTCGACCGCCTGCCCGTCCGGAACCACGACCAATCCCGCGGCAATCCGGTCTCCGAGCAGCGCTTCCAGCGCGCGAGCCATCGTGCCGGCCGCTTTGCCGACAGCGAATACGACCAGGCGCGCGCCCGGCTCCAGAGGCTCGCCCGCAATCTCGATCTGGTCACCGTCCCGGCGAACCGCTCTCTGCAAAGCGCGCGCGGGATCCACCGCCGCGAGCGCGGCAAAAAACAATTCCTCGAGGCGGGCTCGGGCAAGGCTTTCGGGATTCACGACGCAGGCGGGCCTTCCGGAGCGTGCGGGGTGGGCGCCTTCGAATCCACTTCGGTCGACGGAGCCTCGGCGCCCGAGGCGCCAGCGGAGTCATCGACCGCTGCGTCCAGCTGGATCTCGATTCTCCGGTTTTTCGCTCGCCCCTCGATGCTGTCGTTCGAAGCGATCGGTGCGAATTCGGCTCTCGACACCGCCTTGAGTCGCTCGGGCTCGACGCCGAGGTCGATCAGCAATCGAACGACCGAGCTGGCACGCGCGGCGGCAAGTTCCCAATTCGACGGATACCGGCGAGCCACCGGAACATCGTCGGTGTGCCCCTCCACCGCAATGCTGTGGGGGAGTTCGAGCAGGCGGCGGCCCACCTTGCGCAACACCGCCGTTCCACTGGAATTGAGCGTCGCGGAGCCGGAGGGGAACAGAATCTCTTCCGAAAGATTCAGCTTCAACCCGGAGCGAAGCCGATGGATCTGGATCTGACCCGAAGCGACCTCATCCTCGAGATCCGAAATCAAACCGTCGTAGCTGCTGCGGATCTCTTCGATCTCGGTGCTGCGAGCGAACAGCCGCGCTTCGCTCGACTCGAGGCGCTCGGTGAGCTGCGATTCCACCCGGGTCAGGCGCGCCACGCCCCGCTCGTTCCGCTCCGAGGCGATGCGCAGATCCTCGTTCGCGTCGATCAGCGCGATCCGCTCCGCGGCCAGGCTCTGATTCACGGCCTCCAGCCGTTCGACGCGATCCTCCAGGCCCCGACGGGCTGCGGCGAGCCGATCGCGGTCGCTCGCAATTTCATCGTAGCTGCCCTTGCTCACACAACCGACCGCGACCGACAGCAGCAGCAGCAGCAGCACGCGCGCCGCTAGAGAGCACCGCAGAATTGAGGAACAACCGTTTCCGACGGAGAACCCGTCACCCTGAAGCGCGAGGTTCTCTAGCCGGTGGTGAACGCGCGGAAAGCGTTTGCGATGGGCGCCCGCAACCTCGCTTGGCAGTCTCTCAGTTCGGTCCCACGAGCGTATGCCGCAGCGCCTCATCGATCCGCCCCACGTACTCCAGGTGCAATCCTTCGAGCAGCTCCTGCTGCACTTCTTCGACGTCTTGTCGATTCTGCTCGGGAAGCACAACGGTAGCGATTCCGGCTCGCTTGGCCGCTAGGACCTTCTCCTTGATCCCTCCTACCGGAAGGATCTTTCCGCGAAGCGTGATCTCCCCGGTCATGGCGACCGCGGGTTTCACGAGCCTCCCGGTGAGCATCGAGGCCAGCGAGGTCACCATCGCGATTCCCGCCGAGGGCCCGTCCTTCGGCACGGCGCCAGCAGGAACGTGGAGGTGGATGTCGCTTTTCTCGAACAGCTCAGCATCGATCTCAAGGCCGGACGCACCCGTCCTCAGCCAGGAGCGGGCCGCTTCCGCAGATTCGCGCATCACATCGCCAAGCGAGCCCGTCAGTTTCAATCCACCCTTCCCGGGCATCTGCGTAGATTCGACGAAAAGGATGTCGCCTCCCGACGGCGTCCAGGCAAGACCCACGGCCACCCCCGGCAGAGCAGTGCGCTCGGCCACCTCGGGCTCGAAGCGAACCGGGCCGAGCAGCTCCGCGAGATCGTCGGGGCCAATCGTCTGGAGCTCGGTCAGCCCCTCTTCCGCGACCCTTCGCGCAACCTTGCGCGCAAGCGCTCCGATCTCGCGCTCGAGGTTGCGCACCCCGGCCTCTCGGGTGTAGCTGCGAATCAACCGCTGAAGGCAGCCATCGCTCAGGTCGAACCCAAATTCCTCAACCCCGTTTTGCTTTCTCTGCCTGGGAATCAGGAAACGCTTGGCGATCTCGACCTTCTCCTCCTCCGTGTAACCGGGCAACTCGATCACTTCCATGCGATCTCGCAAAGCCGCCGGCACCGGGTCCATGATGTTGGCGGTGGCGA
>JACZVU010000116.1 GCA_022572485.1 Myxococcales bacterium | reverse complement strand
CGTTGCCGACGAACTCGACAATCTGCGAAACCGACACCACACGGCGGCGCTCGCCGTGGCGAATCACGAAAAGGACCTCGAGCGAACCCGCGAACGTGCCAAAGCCCTCGGAGAGACCCACGAGGGCCGCGTCGCCGAGCGATCCGAGATTCTTGCGGAGATCGAGTCGCTGAGCGAGGAACACGCGCGCCTCGAGCGTACCCTCGAAGAGGCGCGCGACGACCGCGTGAAGCGCCAGCGAGAACTCGACGCGCTCGCATTGCGGGTGGGTTCGTGCAGGCGCGAACTCAATCGCTTGGAAACGATCGCAACCGAGCGAAGGGTGGAGCAGGCCGGTCGATCAGAGAGATGCGACCGGCTGCGTTCGATCCACGAACGCGCCGTCACCGCGGTAGCGGAGACGCGAGAGTGGATCGAACGGCGAAACGGGGAAATCGTCGCTGCTGAGGCCAGGCGGGAGGAGCTTGCCGAAAAAATCGCGGGTTCCAAGAGCAGCCTGGAAATCCAGCTTCGCGAGGAAGAGACCGCTCGCGCGGGAAATGATGCGAAGCGCGAAGCCTATGAGCGGATCTCTGATGAGGTGGCGAAACTCGACGAGGGTGCCCGCGAGTTTCGAAGCGAAATCTCGAACCACCGTGACCAACTCAACGGGGCAGAGCTGCGCAGTCGGGAGCTGGAACTCACACTCGCGCACCTCGACGAGTCGATCCAGGACAAATGGGGCGTGGAGATTGTGAGCTGGAGCCCGCCTTCGGTCGAATCCGAGGAGCCCGCCACCGCGCCGCTCGAACCAGAGGCCGAAGCGGCTGGCAACGACGGAGAAGAAAGTAAAGCGCCCAATGCCGCGCGCGACGCCCGCGAGAATGCACTGCTCGCGACCCTTCCCATCGAGGAGAGGAAGAAACGGCTCGAAGATGTCCGCCGCAAGATCCAGAGCCTGGGTGAAGTGAACCTTGGCGCGATCGAGGAGCAAGAAGAACTGAGCGAGCGCTCGCGATTTCTCACGGAGCAAACGGAAGACCTGGAACGCACGCTCGCTTCTCTTCGCGACGCCATCCAGCGGATCAACCGCACCAGCCGGCGCCGATTTAAAGAAACCTTCGAAGAGATCAGCAAGCGTTTCTCGGAGAATTTCCCCCGGCTGTTCAACGGCGGCCGCGCGAGCTTGTCGCTGACCGACGCCGATGACGTTCTCGAGGCGGGCATCGACATCATGGCGATGCCTCCGGGCAAGCGCCTCCAGAACGTCAACCTGCTCTCCGGTGGCGAAAAGACGCTGACCGCAATCGCGCTGCTGGTTTCTGTATTCCAGGTTCGCCCCTCGCCGTTTTTCTTGCTCGACGAAGTCGATGCGGCGCTCGACGACGCCAATGTCGGTCGCTTCAACGATCTCGTCCGCGAGATGGCCAGCTGGTCGCAGTTCGTCGTGATCACGCACAACAAGCGCACCATCGAGGTCGCCGACGTCTTGTACGGCGTCACGATGGAGCGCAAGGGCGTGAGCAAGCTCGTCTCCGTAGCGATGCGCTGAGCGGAGCGCTCTCTCGGCTCCTCGCGCGGGTCTGTCGCGGTTCTCTCGGCAGCTGTGGAAGCCGCTATGTTCCGGCCCGCGATGGAACAATCCCTGGTTGCCATTCTCGAAGCCTGGGCGGTTCGCAACCCGCTTCTGCTGGCTCTGCTCTTGGGCCCGATTGCGCTGGCTGTTGCTGGGGCAATCGGCTCCGCCTGGCGGCCCGGTCGGCGGTCAGCGGCCGCGCCTCCCGACCGCGCGCTCGAAGCGCCCGCCGCGTCAGCCATCGAGCCCCCGAAAGCCGCGCGAATGCGCGACCGCCTGCGACTGACCCGAGAGAGCTTGGTCGGCCGGATCGGCCAGTTGCTCGGAGGCCGAACCGTCGACACCCAGCTGCTCGATCAACTGGAGGCGTTGCTCTTCGAAGCGGATCTGGGGGTTCAGACGGCGGATAGCCTGCTTGCGAAGGTTCGCTCGGACGCGCGCGGCGGAGACGCCGAGACGGTGAAGGAAATCCTCCGCGACGCGATCCTCGAAAAACTTCGACGCGTCGAACCCGCCGCGGGATTGGGGGTGGAGGGGAGCCCCCATGTGATTCTCGTACTCGGTGTCAACGGTGTGGGAAAGACGACTTTCATCGGCAAGCTTGCCGCGCGCTACCGAGCCTCTGGGCGCAGCGTGATCCTCGGCGCCGGCGACACCTTCCGCGCGGCCGCCATCGAGCAACTCGAGGCCTGGGGCGAGCGGGCGGGCTGCGAGGTCATCGCCGGCCCGTCCGGCGGCGATCCGTCCGCGGTCGCGTTCGACACCATCAAGGCGGCCGTGGCTCGGGGGATCGACGTTGCGATCATCGACACAGCGGGGCGTCTGCAGACCAAGCGTCCGCTGATGGAAGAACTCGGCAAGATGGTGCGGGTGATCGGCAAGGGGCTCGCGGACGCGCCCCACGAAGTTCTGCTGATTCTCGACGCGACGACCGGGCAGAACGCGATTTCTCAAGCGCGTCTGTTTGCCGAGGTCGCGGGCGTGACGAGCCTCGTCCTCACCAAGCTCGATGGAACCGCCAAGGGTGGTGTCCTGATCGGATTGGCAGACGCATTGGGTATACCGGTCAAATTCATCGGTGTCGGCGAGACCGCCGAGGATCTTCTCGATTTTTCGGCGGACGAGTTCGTTGAAGCGTTGTTCGAGGGAGCGATGGACCCGGAGTCATCCTGAAGGATTTCACGGTGGACTGTTGAAGATGACGCGATTCGTGATGGCGCTCGATCAGGGAACGACTTCATCCCGAGCCATTCTCTTCGAACGCGACGGGAGCATCGCAGCGGTCGATCAGTACGAATTTCCGCAGCATTTCCCCAAGCCCGGCTGGGTCGAGCACGATCCGCTGGAGATCTGGGAGAGCCAGCTTCGAGCCGCGCGTGGCGTTCTTTCAAAAGCGCGTGTCCAGGCCGTTGAGGTTGCGGCCATCGGGATCACCAACCAGCGGGAGACGACGGTCGTCTGGGATCGAGCGACCGGCGAGCCGATTCATCCGGCGATCGTCTGGCAGTCGCGGCAGACCGCCGCGATCTGCGACGAACTGAGATCCCGAGGCCTCGAAGAAGAAGTCCGCAAGCGCACCGGTCTCGTGATCGACGCCTACTTCTCGGCCACCAAGGTGCGCTTCATTCTCGATGCGGTAGGCGGCGCCCAGCAGCGGGCCGAGCGCGGCGAACTCGCGTTCGGGACGATCGACAGCTGGCTGCTCTACAAACTCACCGGCGGACGGGTTCACGCGACGGAAGCCTCCAACGCCTCGCGGACGCTGATCTACAACATCCACGAGGGGCAATGGGATGATCTGCTGTTGGGCGAATTGCAGATTCCCCGCGCGATGCTTCCCGAAGTGCGCGACAGCAGCGGGAACTTCGGGGTCGCGAGATCCGAGTGGTTGGGCGCTGAGGTTCCGATTGCAGGAGTTGCGGGGGACCAGCAGGCTGCGCTTTTCGGCCAGGGTTGCACGACGCCTGGGCTCGCGAAGAATACTTACGGGACCGGCTGTTTTCTACTGATGAACACCGGGGGGGAGGCGCGCGTTTCGAGTAGCGGCCTGATTACCACGATAGCCTGGTCGATTGGCGGCCGGGTCGAGTACGCGCTCGAGGGCAGTGTGTTCGTCGCGGGAGCCGCCGTGCAGTGGCTGCGCGACGGCATCGGCTTGATTCGGGAGGCGCGCGATTCGGAGGCCGCCGCGAAGTCCGTCGAAGATACCGGTGGCGTTTACCTGGTACCCGCATTCGTGGGACTCGGTGCACCCTATTGGGACGAGCGGGCCCGGGGGACAATTGTCGGAATCACGCGCGGGACGACTCGCGATCACATCGTGCGAGCGGCGCTGGAGTCGATCGCGTATCAGACCCGGGACGTGATGGAATGCATTCGCGCGGATTCCGGGCTCGCATTCGACACGCTGCGCGCCGATGGAGGCGCTGCGGCGAACGATTTTCTGATGCAATTTCAGGCCGACATCCTGGGTGTGTGCGTTGAGAGACCTCCGGTGCTCGAAGTCACGGCGTTGGGCGCCGCCCTGCTCGCAGGCCTCGGTGTTGGGTTCTGGTCCGATCGCGCGGATCTCGGATCGGCGGATGGGCGTGTGCGGGTCTTCGAGCCGACCCTCGGTGCCGAGCGACGCGAGGCGCTCTACGCAGGCTGGAAGAGGGCCGTCGAGCGCTCCCGAAATTGGGATGAGGCCTAGGGTTTGTCACGGCCTTCACAGCCGTTGGTCATCGCGCATCGTGGCGCCTCGGGCTATCGCCCGGAAAATACGCTTTCCGCTTTTCAGTTGGCCGTTGATCAACGCGCAGACATGATCGAAATTGACCTGCACCTCTCGCGTGACGACGCGATCGTCGTCCGTCACGATGGGAACCTCGCAAACCTCGGTCTGTCGCGCGAGCTTCGCGCGACAGACCTCGTGAAAATTCGAAGCCTCGACGCGGGAGAGGGTGAGAGCATTCCGACGCTGGACGAGGTGCTCGACCGATTCGGGTCGGAGGTCGCGTTCAACCTGGAGATCAAGAGTGCTTCAGATGGCGCGTATCCGGGCCTCGAGGCGGCTGCGCTTCGCGCCGTGGAAAATCGGGGGCTGCTCGCGTCGACACTCTTCTCTTCTTTTTGCGACGGTGTCCTCGGGCGGCTGCGCGCCATGTCTTCGGAAGCAAGGTTGGCCGTTCTGGTTTCGGCGCGCCGGCCCGCGGGAGCGCTCGAGCGCGCCCGGGCGGTTGGCGCCGAGGCTCTCAATCCCTGGTTCGGGCTCGCCAGCACGGATTTGATCGATGCCGCGCACGCCGAGGGATTCGCTGTGTATCCGTATACGGTCGACGAGCCGGCGGAACTACGCAGGTGCCTCGACGTTGGGGTTGACGGGCTTTTTACCAATTATCCCGACCGGCTTCGCGAACTGCTGGGCGCTTTGCTCCCGCAATCCCAAAGCTCGTTTGACTGATCGCAACGTAGTTTGATCGGAGCTTTCTGCCAGCCTTCGGCTCGCCCGATTCGGCCGCTTCTTTCTTCGACAATCGCTTGACGTATTCCATCGGTCCCCGGTAGGATCGCAGTACAACGGGGGACCTCTTCATTTCCAGAGCAGCCTCGAAATCCAACGACTTGGATCGACTCGAGCGCGCGATCAGCGCGCTGGTCGAATCACACGATGAGTTCCGCAAAGAAAATGCGGGGCTGCGGACCGCGCTTGCCGAGGGAGGACAGCGCATCCGGGCCCTCGATTCGGAATTGATCGCCGCGAACCAGCGGAGACGGGATGCCTACAAGCGCATCGACGAGTTGATCGCTCACCTCGATCAACTCGACGTGCAATTCGCGGAGGCCGGTGAGTAGTGTCTACCAAGTCGGTGGTTGCGGTCCGTATACGGGGTCAAGAATTCCGGATCCGAACGGACGGCGACGAAGCCTCACTGCAGCGGATCGCCAGCTACCTCGACGACACCATGACGACGATCGAAAAGAAGACCGGTACGGTCGATTCTCTGCAGCTGGCTTTGTTGTCGGCGCTGAATATCGCCCGCGAACTCGTCGAGCTTCGCGAGCGCAGCGATGCACAGGGTCCGCCTGCTGCGGGCGTCGATCCGGACCGCTTCGAGTCGTTGATCGAGCTCGCGGAGTCCGCTCTCGAGGCCCACGCGGTCGGGCAATAGCCGGGCGCGCGTTCTATGGTGAGGGCGATGTCCTCCCAGCTCATGGAGTCCAAGCGTCGACTGCGTCAGCAGATCTCGCGGCTGCGAAAAGACGTTACACCTGCGGATTCCACGCGGGCGGGGCAGGCGGCCGCACGGGCGTTGATCGATCTGGAATTGGCGAGGCGCGCCAAGCGGATCGCCCTCTACGCGGCTCTTCCCTACGAGCTTCCCACGCGGTTCCTGTTCGACGCGGTCGTCGAGAAAGGCGGTGCTGCCCTCCTGCCTCGCACCGTGGATCCGCTCGGGCTCGAATTCTTCGCCGTGGAGCGCTGGGAGGACCTTCGCCCGGGCGCGTTTGGTGTGTTGGAACCCCAGAATGACGGGACCGCGGTTCGCCTGATGCCCGGCGATCTGGTGGTGGTGCCAGGGGTCGCATTCGATGAAGACGGTTACCGTCTCGGTCACGGCAAGGGCTACTACGATCGCGCGTTCGCAGCCGAACTCGGCGACACGCCCACTCTCGTGGGCTTCGGTTACGAATTCCAGATCGTGGACGCCGTTCCCCACGATCACAGGGATCGCCAGATGGATGCCATCGTTACCGATCAAACGGTTCGGGATTGCTCGGGGTGTCTCCAATGAGCGACCAAACCCTCGCGCGTGAAGTTGCGCGGCAGCTGGATGTGATGCGTGAGGGTGCCGTGGCGTTCCACGGCGAGGAAGAGCTCCGGCTGAGGCTGGTCGCCGCGTTGCAAGAGCAGCGCCCGCTGCGAATCAAGCTCGGGATGGACCCTTCGGCGCCGGACCTTCACATCGGACATACGGTCGTCTTGAACAAACTCAAGAGGATCCAAGATCTCGGCCACACTCCGATCTTCCTGATCGGGGATTTTACGGCCCGTATCGGAGATCCGTCCGGGAAGAACAAAACGCGTCC
This sequence comes from Myxococcales bacterium, assembly GCA_022572485.1. The sequence continues at coordinate 1,689 of JACZVU010000116.1, read as the reverse complement.
GGCGTTGGACGTCGACACTGTTGAGCGAAACGCGAAAACCTATGTCGAACAGATTGGGCGGATTCTGGACGTCGAAAACGCGGAGGTGCGATTCAATAGCGAGTGGATGAAGGATCTGTCCTCGGCTGATTTCATTCACCTGTGCTCGCACTACACGGTCGCCCGGATGCTCGAGCGCGACGATTTCGCGCAGCGCTACGCGGCAAACGAGCCGATCTCCGTCCGCGAGTTTCTCTATCCCTTCGTTCAGTCCTACGATTCCGTGGCGCTGCGCGCCGACGTCGAACTCGGGGGCACGGATCAGACCTTCAACCTGCTGATGGGACGCGAGATCCAGCGCGACTACGGCCAACCCCCCCAGGCGGTCATCATCCACCCGCTGCTCGTTGGTACCGATGGCGTCAAGATGTCGAAGAGCCTCGGAAACGGGATCGGCATCACCGATCGGCCCGACGAGATGTTCGGCAAGGTGATGAGCGTTTCCGACACGCTCATGCTCGAGTACTACGACCTGCTCCACGACGACCGATGGGAGGCGCTAAAGCCCCTCCGCGAGGCCCTCGGGTGCGGCGAGGGCGATCCGATGGAATTCAAGTTGGGCCTCGCCCGGGCCCTCGTGGAGCGATTTACGGGAGCCGAAGCCGCCCGGGGAGCCGCGGACCACTTTCGAGATGTCGTTCAGAGCAAGCGGACTCCAAAGGATCTCGAGGAGGTGCGCTGCGAGACCGGCCCTGATGGGAAAATCGGCCTCTTGGAACTCTTGGAGCGCTTGGAACTGGTCACCTCCCGCAGCGAGGCGCGGCGCCTGGTCGGCCAGAAGGCGGTGCGCGTGGACGGTGGGGTCGTCGCAGATCCGACGCTGCGGTTGTCGGCCGGCTGCTATCTGTTGAAGGTCGGGAAACGGCGTTTTGCGCGGGTTCGGCTGACCTGATTTTCTCCCCAGGGGGCGCTCTATCTCGACGAGAGCCCTTGACCGTTCTCCATCTGAGACGTAGGTTCTCTGTCCGGCACGATTTTATAGGCACCTTGGGCAGCTGAGTCGGTCCCGGGGTGTTTTTTTTGTCTGCGGTGCTCGAAACAAGTATCGCCAGGCTTCAGCGGTTCTTTGAAAACTGAATAGCGTGCGGTCCATCGGGTTTGGAAAGCCCGATTGGATGGTTAGAGCAATAAATTTCTGCAACAACAGCGCTTTGAATACCCTCGTGTTCAGGGTGCTGTGTAATTCCGAACAATCCGATGTGTGATACGCAAGTGCACACATCAGAGTGCAGTTCAAACTGGAGAGTTTGATCCTGGCTCAGAACGAACGCTGGCGGCGTGCCTAAGACATGCAAGTCGAACGGTAAGGCGAGTCACTCTTCGGAGTGACTCGTACACGAGTGGCGCACGGGTGAGTAACGCGTGGGTAATTTGCCTTCGGGTTTGGGACAACTCCGGGAAACTGGAGCTAATACCAAATAAGACCACGAGATCTTTGGACCTTGCGGAAAAAGGTGGCCTCTTCTTGAAAGCTATCGCCGGTTGATGAGCCCGCGTCCCATTAGCTTGTTGGTGAGGTAAAGGCTCACCAAGGCATCGATGGGTAGCTGGTCTGAGAGGATGATCAGCCACACTGGAACTGAGACACGGTCCAGACTCCTACGGGAGGCAGCAGTCGGGAATCTTGCACAATGGGCGAAAGCCTGATGC
>JACZVU010000197.1 GCA_022572485.1 Myxococcales bacterium | reverse complement strand
ATACATCTCAAGGAGGTATCGAGGGGCGATCTGCTCACGTACATCGACAAGCGTCGCGCCAAGACGAAGGCAGCAGGGGACACCCTGTATCGACATCTCCATGCCTTCTTTGGGTGGTGCGTAGACTTCGACATGATCGAAGCCAACCCGATCGCGAAACGGCGATCTGGCGGGCGGGGTCGAGACCGTGGTGCTGACCGAGGCAGGACGAACCGGCGGGCACGAACACTAAGTGATGAGGAACTCGGCCGCTGTTTGGCCGCAGCCACGATCGCCGATGGTCTTCGAGAGTTCCTGCCCACGCCCATGCGCCCCTCTCCCATCTACTGCGATCAGACGCTCATGCTCATTGCCACGGGCAAGCGGTTAATGGAGGTAGTGGAAGCTCCAATGGGCGAATTCTCTGATGATGGCTGTATCTGGACGATTCCGCCCGAGCGAAGGAAGGCAATCCGATCCGACACGCGGCCGGAGAAGCGCAAGCCAGAGATCGTGCCCTTGTACGGGCTCGCGCGTGACGTGTTCAGCCGTAGGCAGAGGTCCGGTCCTGATGAGTTTCTCTTTTCTACAGACGGCACGCGCCCTTACTCGACGCTCAGCAGAAACACCAAGAGATTGCTCGCCCTGGCTGGGGTCAAGGACGTGACACACCACGACTACCGTCGAACGATCTCCACCAAGCTGGCGAGTTGGAAGATTGGTGCTGAGGTCCGGCACGCGGTGCTCGGCCATGTAGGAGCCCTCGACGGTGACGAACTAGATGGTGTCTACAATCTCCACACCTACGCCGATGAGAAGGCCGATGCCCTTGATCGCTGGGACGAATTCATCCGAGCGCTGCGCAACGAGTGGGTTCCGCTCCTGATCTCCGAAGTGGCCGAGAAAGGCATTGAAATCCCGGCACATGCCGAGGTGGGGATTGATCGCTACCCGCTGCACTGAAGCGGTCCTGCGAAGCGCTAGCGCCGGTCGGCAGCCTCGGCACTATTCCGGCTGACCTTCGATTCCAGCCACTCCGCTACATCCTGTCTCCGGTATCGCACTGCATGGCCCAATCGGACGTAGCACGGCCCTCGGCCGTTGGAGCGCCATTTTCCCAGTGTTCTGGGCGACATCTTGAGTTCGCTGGCAAGCTCGTCTGGCGATAGGAGTTCCACCGACGCATTGTTGCTGGTCTGTTCATTCGATTCGTTTGTCATTGTCTTGTCAATTTCGTTTGGAGCATCTGGTTCGCCTTAATCCAGGGCCTCATCGCCCAGCGGGATCTCCGTTCGCGCCCATCATTTGCACCCGGGCCATCCCAGGGCCACTCCCCTTGCGGGGGACCTTGGCGGATTCCGAGGCAGGGTCCTTGCTACCTGTTGGCCCTGCGTGGCGCGACTGGCGAAAATATTCAGTTGTTGCCTATGCGGACTCGGCGACCTCCGTGTCGGCGAAGGAGGTCTCCGTGTGCGGATTTAGCTCGACCGAATCGCCCGCCATCAGCGCTACGATCGCTTCATCCAGCACTTCTCCAAGCTGACCCTTCGCGACAATCACCTTGAGGACCTGTTGTTCACCCGTCAATGTGTGAGTCGCGATGAGGTCGCTGATGTGGACTCCCTCTTCTGCCTCAGACATCCGGTCCAATATTCCCTGGAATCCGTAGGGCTCATCTTCGTGCTCAATGCTCGTTCGTTTTTTACTCATTGGTCTTTTCCTTTGGCCTGTTCGGCCTCTTCGCGGCTGTGGTGGTTGAACGGATTTCGTCCGACCCCCCGCAGCAAACTGTCGTGATGGGGCTTTCGCCCTGGGCTCCTCAGGAGTCCGCCGGTTCCGGCGGACCCGTCAACCATCTGGCGGAACACCCGCCTGATTACGCTTGGGGACACTTCGTAACGTCGAGCGACGCTCGCGCAGGATTCGCCCTGGTGCGCGAGGGAGAAGTAGATGTCTCCCCGCTCGTCGTCTTCGAAGTGGCACACGTATCCGAATTTCGAACTTCCATTTACTTTATTCATTGCTCTTTCCTTTCATGTGACTCCCATCGCGTGGGAGTCTCGTTTGTGAGCCCCGCAGTCCAGTCAGTCCGAAC
>JACZVU010000115.1 GCA_022572485.1 Myxococcales bacterium | reverse complement strand
TTCCGTATACCACCCAAGAAACGGTGGACGCGCAACGCGGCCTCCGCGTCTTCGAAAGGAGCCTCGAGGCCCTTCACAAGCTCGGCCGTCTCGGTTACGGGCAGCCGGGATCGCCGTTGACGCTCGACCTCGTCTACAACCCGCCCGGCGCAATGCTCCCTCCGCCCCAGGCGGAACTCGAGGCAACCTATCGACGGGAATTGAGGGAGCGCTTCGGAATCGAATTTCACCACTTGCTGGCCATCACCAACATGCCAATCCGGCGATTCGCTCGCGCGTTGGAGCGATCGGGAAAAGCAAACGCCTACATCTCACTCTTGATCGCCCACTTCAACCCCGAAACGGTCTCCGAATTGATGTGCCGGAGCCTCGTCTCCGTCGGCTACGACGGACGCCTCCACGACTGCGACTTCAACCAGATGCTCGATCTTTCGCTGGGAGGCAAGGCGCGCACGATCTGGGAAGTATCCGATCTCGCTGAACTCGAGGGGGATCCCATCGCGACAGCTACACATTGCTTCGGTTGTACGGCGGGATCGGGATCGAGCTGTGGCGGAACCCTCCGCTGAACGCGAAACCAGCGCACGCTCGCGGCATCGAAATTACCTGAACGGAGACCGAGCCATGAATCCAAGTGAGCCGAAGAGGCCCCTGCTGAAGATCGTCGCAGCTGCAATGGGACTCGTCGCGCTCGTCGTCCTTGGGAGAGCCGCGGGGGCATACATCCAACCCTTCGCACAGTGGGTGGACGGGCTCGGGGTTTGGGGGCCCGCCGTCTTCGTGATCGGCTACGTAATTGCGGTGGTGGCTTTCGTTCCAGCATCACTCCTGACATTGGGCGCAGGTGCGACCTTCGGCATCGTCCACGGCGTGATCTACGTCTTCGCCGCCGCCACTGTTGGCTCGTGTCTCGCCTTTCTCGTCTCTCGCTATCTCGCGCGTTCCGCGGTCGAAAAAAAGCTCGAAGGCAAACCGAAATTTTCAGCGATCGATCGAGCCGTAGAGAATGAGGGGCTCAAGATCGTCTTCCTATTGCGCCTCACGCCGGCCGTCCCGTTCAACTTCCTCAACTACGCGCTCGGCCTGACGCGGGTTCGCTTCACCGATTACCTGATCGCTTCGGTCGGCATGCTTCCTGGAACCCTGCTCTACGTGTACTCCGGAAAACTCGCTGGCGACGTCGCGACCCTCGCGGGAAACTCCGCAGTCGCCAGGGGTTGGGGCTACTACAGCCTTCTGACACTGGGATTGGTCGCCACCTTCGCAGTCACGATGATCGTAACACGAAGCGCGAAGCACGCTCTCGCAGAAGCCACTGGTGAGTAAAGCGACGGAGAAGTTTCACTGGATCCATGTAGTGAGAACTCGACAATGACCGAGCAGATCGCGATTCAACCCGCAGATGTCCACAACGAACAGCTGCTCGCCAACGTCCACCCTGCGGATTGGAAGAACCCAACTCCCCAGGATCGCTACAACCTTGTCGTGATCGGTGCGGGCTCGGCTGGACTCATCACCGCTGCGATCGCTGCAGGACTCGGTGCCAGAGTCGCTCTCGTCGAGCGACACTTGATGGGCGGCGACTGCCTCAACGTTGGATGCGTACCCTCGAAGAGCCTGATCCGAGCCGCGCGCACGATCGCAGAGGCACGCCTTGCGGAGGCGTTCGGCCTGCCGGTTGGCGCCTCGACCGAGGCGGATTTCGGAGCGGTCATGGAACGAGTGCGACGCATTCGCGCCCGAATCAGCCACGAAGATGCCGCGCATCGCTATCGCGACGAACTCGGCGTCGACGTCTTCTTCGGCAGCGCACGTTTCGCAGGGCCCGATGTCATCGATGTGGACGGCACGCAGCTTCGCTTCAAGAAGGCCGTCATCGCCACCGGAGCGCGGGCGGCGGCTCCCTCGATCGAGGGTCTCGAAAAGGCCGGCTACCTGACCAACGAAACGGTTTTCGAACTGACCGAGCGGCCGAACCGGTTGGGCGTGATCGGCAGTGGCCCGATCGGAGCGGAACTCGCTCAGGCCTTTCGGCGCCTCGGCTCTGGTGTCACGGTCTTTGGCCGCGCTCCGCAGCTCCTGCCGCGGGAGGACGCCGACGCCGCGCAGGTCGTCGAGGATCAATTTGAGCGCGAGGGCATCGCCATGCTGCTCGGCTGCAAGCTGAGGCGTGTCGAAGTGCTCGACGCCGGAAAGCGCATCCACGTCACCACCGCGAATGGCGAGGAAAAAGCCATCGACGTGGATGCGATCCTCGTGGCGGTGGGGCGCACCCCCAACGTGGAGGGCTTGAATCTCGAAGCGGTTGGCGTCGAATTCGACTCGCAGCGGGGCGTGCACGTCAACGACTACCTCCAGACCCACAATTCGGCCATCTACGCGGCCGGCGACATCTCGATGGCCTGGAAATTCACCCATGCCGCAGATGCAGCCGCGAAAATCGTCGTCCAAAACGCGCTCTTCCTGCGCACCAAGAAGCTGAGCTCACTCGTCATGCCCTGGTGCACGTACACGGATCCCGAGGTGGCGCACGTCGGCCTCTACGAACGAGAGGCCACTGAACGCGGCATCGAGATCACGACCTTCAAGATCCCGCTCCGCGAGGTGAACCGCGCGGTCACCGATGGAGAAGACACGGGCTTCGTCAAGATTCACGTCAAGAAGGGGAGCGATCGGATTTTGGGCGCCACGATCGTCGCATCCCACGCCGGCGAGATGGTCAGCGAGGTCACGCTCGCAATGGGGAACAAACTCGGCCTCGGCGCGATCCTGGCGACCCTCCACCCCTACCCCACCCAAGCGGAAGCCCTGAAGCGAGCCGCGGGTGCCTATATGCGCAGCCGAGCGACTCCGAGGCTGAGCCGGATCCTCGCGCGCTTCATGGCGTTGCGCCGCTGAGGCAATGGGCGTGAGCGCAGCCATTTGCCCCGGATTGGGGCTCGCCGATCTTCGCTGAATCCGGGTAGACTGAATGACCGAACACCCGAGCCTGCCACGTAAGATCGATGCGGGGCGTCTGGCAGGAGTGCGGAACCATCGTACTGCCCGATGTGTTGTCGAACGCAGGAGGCGCCATCGTCAGCGACTTCGAATGGGCCCAGAATCTCCAGGGCTACTTGTGGACGCTAAAAGGTGCATTTTTCTCAAACGGCTGAGACCAAAGGAGATCTTCGTGTCACTATTTCGCTTCCTCGGATTGGGGGAAAGCTCCGAGAAGAACCAAGACGCCGGCGACACCGAGTCCGTCCGTCGAATCGCCGCCAAGCTCGAGCGACTCGAGCCGCGTCGGGCAAAATACCTGGCCGCTTTCGCGTATGTGCTGGCGCGCGCCGCAAATGCCGACCTCGAAATTGATGCAGCCGAGACCGCAGAGATAGAGCGCTCGCTGGCGGCGATCTCCGACCTGTCGGAAAGCGAAATCGCGCTCGCCGTTGAAATCGCTAAATCCCAGGCGCGATTGCTCGGCGGAACGGAGAATTACGTGGTGACCCGCGAATTCCGCAAGAACTCCACGCCCGCACAGCGAGGGCAATTGTTGCAGTGCCTCTACGCGGTTGCCGCCGCTGACGGAACGATCTCCAGCATCGAGAGTTCCGAGATCGTCGGCATCGCAGAAGAACTCGGATTCACACGGATGGAAGCCAACGCCCTGAGAAGCCAATACCGGGAAAAGCTCTCTGTACTCCAGATCAAGAACTAGGCGGCGGCGCAGCCGGGGCTCAATGCCGCGTCAGCAGCAATGTCTTCGGGTCGAGAGCGACGTGGAGATCGGTGAGATCCGGGTTGTCGTGGTCCTTGAGCGCGCGCAGCAGCACCGCGTCGCCGCCCGGCTCGAGTGCCAAAATCACGCTCACCAGATCTTCGATGCGCTCGACGGGCGGCGGCAGCTGCGCAATCTGCTCGTTGTTGGAGGCGACCGACAGCCAGACTTCCGTGGCGAACTCGCCCGCGAGTCCCTTGAGGTTGACGAAATCCTGGCGCGAGGTCGTTTCGAAATCGAGCCCTTCGATCACGACCAACGACGGCTGACCTGTGGTTTCCGATTCGATCTTCACGGCTTCGCGCAGCTTCTCGATCGTGAACGCGTTGTGCGGATAGACGCGGATACTGCGATTGCGATCGATATCGACGTGCACCTGAGCTTCATCTTCCAGGTGCGCGGTTGCCGCGAGTTCTTCGAACACGGTGTCGTAGTGATCGCGAATGTGGGAGACCGTGTGGGCCATCGAGACGTGGAGCACACGACCCGACCGAAGCAGCTCGTCGAGTGCCACACCAACGAGAAAGGACGCTTTTCCGACGCCGGGGCCCGCGACGACGATACCCAGATTGCCGGGTCCCAACCCGCCGTGGAGACCCTTTTCGAGCATGCGCAGGGGACTGCGCGCATTTAGGAACTTTCGGTACACGCTGAACTCCTCGATCTACTCGTTGTCATCGACAATTTTCGAACTGAACTTCTCCTTGAGCTCCTTTTGAATTTCGGCAGGCGCAGGCAGATAGCGTGCGAACTCCATCGAGAATTCTGCCGTGCCCTGGGTCATCGAACGCAGGTCGGTCGCGTACCCAAACATCTCAGAGAGGGGCACCTCCGATTCGATACGGGACATTCCCACAGACTCGGTGGTCCCGATCACGGTACCACGGCGCTGCATGATCGTCTTGAGGATCGCCCCCTGGTGCTCGATGGGGCCTTCGACTTCGAGCTTCATCACGGGCTCGAGCACGATCGGCTTGGCCTTGGCGTACGCTTCGCGGAACGCGCCGCGGCCCGCGGCCTGGAAAGCCATCTCCGAAGAATCGACACTGTGTGATTTGCCATCCTCGACGACCACCTTGACGCCAATCACCGGGAAGCCGATCAGCCGCCCCTTCGCCATGCACTGCACAAAGCCCTTCTCAACGGCCGAGATGTACTCCGTGGGAATCGACCCGCCTTTGATTTTACTCACGAACTCAAAATCTTCGGCGCCGTCTTCTTCTATGGGCTCGATCCGACCCGCGACGCGGCCGTACTGGCCGGAACCGCCTGTCTGCTTCTTGTGGGTGTAGTTGAAATCGGCCCGCTGAGAGATCGTCTCGCGATAGGCGACCCGGGGCGCGCCCGTCTCGACCTCGCAGCCGTACTCGCGCTTCATCCGCTCGACATAGACGTCGAGGTGAAGCTCTCCCATTCCCGAAATTATGGTTTCGTTGCTCTCCGGATCCACCTGCGCGCGGAAAGTCGGATCCTCTCGAACGAAGCGACCGAGCGCCTTGCCCATGTTGTCGACGGCCTTCTTGTCGATGGGCTTGATGGCGATCGAGATCACTGGGTCGGGCACGTGCATCGACGTCAGCGAAATCTGCACCGATTCGTCGGTAAAGGTATCGCCGGACGCACAATCGATCCCGAAGAGCGCGACGATGTCACCGGCTGAAGAATCGCTGATATCTTCCATCGAATCGGCGTGCATCCGGATCAGCCGGCCAACCTTGTGTTTCTTCTTGGTGCGGCTGTTGACGATCGTCGAACCCTTCGCGAGCGCACCCTGATAGACGCGAACGTAGGTGAGTTGCCCGTAACGACCGTCCTCGAGCTTGAAGGCGAGGGCCACGAGTGGCTTGTTGGGGTCGCTCGCGAGCGTCACCGGCGCCTCATCGTTGGAGAGATCAACACCGGTATTCTCGCAATCGAGGGGGCTGGGCAGATAGCGGTTGACGGCATCGAGGAGCTTCTGAACGCCCTTGTTCTTGTACGCCGAACCGAGAAAGACCGGCGTGAGCTCCATGGCGATTGTTCCCTTCCGCACGGCATCGTAAATCAACTCTTCGGTCACCGTCTCTTCGAGAATCGCCTCCATGAGTTCGTCCGAGAACATCGAGGCGGCGTCGAGCATGGACTCGCGCGCAATCTCGGCTTCGTCGCGCATCTCCTCTGGAATCTCATTGGTGACGACGTGTTCGCCATTGTCGCCCTCGAAATACACGGCCTTCATCGTAACCAAGTCGACCACACCTTCGAACTTGGCCTCGAGGCCGACCGGAAGCTGCATCAAGACCGCGTTGTGACCGAGCTTCTCCCGCAGCTGCTCGATCACCTGCGTCGGGTTCGCGCCCGAGCGGTCGAGCTTGTTGATGAACGCTATGCGCGGAACCTTGTAGCGGCGCATCTGGCGATCTACGGTCATCGACTGGGACTGCACGCCCGCCACCCCGCAGAGCACCAGCACGGCGCCGTCGAGCACGCGCAGCGCGCGCTCCACCTCGATCGTGAAGTCGACGTGGCCCGGGGTGTCGATGATGTTGATGTGGCAATTGTCCCAAACGGTGTGGGTCGCCGCGCTTTGGATGGTGATGCCGCGCTCTCGCTCGAGTTCCATCGAGTCCATGGTCGCGCCGACGTCATCTTTGCCCTTCACCTCGTGGATGGCGTGAATCCGCCCGGTGTAGAACAGGATGCGCTCGGTGAGTGTCGTCTTGCCCGAGTCGATGTGCGCGCTGATTCCGATGTTTCGGATCATCGGTAGGTCGCGGATCATTTCAGCCTCGGCAGTCGCTAGGGCGCCAAAAGCGGTTTCGCGCCAAACAGCTTGGATGGGTGGGGGTGAGTGGCCACCCACCGCCAATTCGTGTCAGAAAGTTCAGCCGATTCTCCCCGCGGGAACTCCGAGAGAGAGCGGCGGCCGGAAACTGCGCCGGCCCTCCAGTTGCTCTGACTGAGGGGACAAGTCTTTCCGCCCAGGACCGTCCTGGTGGTCCGCATGGCGACCGGGACTCCAACGCGCTCCCTTCGACCCGAAGGGGCAGAAAGTTGAGCCATCCGAGGGGAAACGTCAAGTCGCCCGCGGCGATCGGTTTGGGCTTGCTGATCCGTTGAGAAGCGGGACGGGTGGAGGTCCCTCCGCGAAGGGCTCGCCCGCCAAGGGAGCGGGATCATTTGAGAAGCCCCAGACAGACCGTAAACCAACTTCAAAGCGGAGATCCAGGGCAGGCTGCGCTGATTTCGCTGCGCGACCTCCACCCGTCCCGCTTCTCGAACTCTACCACTCGTGAATCGGGCGACCTGGGGAACCCGTTCGGCGGGCAAGCCCTTCGCGGAGGGGCCACCGCCGACCCCGCATCTCCACTCGAACCCGGTAACACAGAGGAGCCAGACCGGCTGAACTGGGGTTTAGCGGGTGTTGGAGCGGTCCCCGATCACGCCCTGCGGTGTCGCGGGCTGACCGAAGGCCAGCGTATGCGGGGGGATGTCGCGGACAACCAGCGAGCGCGCACCGATCACACTGTGCTCACCGATCGTCACACCGCGCAGGATGGTCACGTCCGATGCCACCCAGACGCAATCTCCGATCGTCACGGCTTGCGCAACTTCTGGATGTTCGGGGTCGAGATCGTGCTGATCCGAATCGAAGATCCGGCTTCCCACTCCGATCCACGCCCGCCGCCCGGTGCGCAATTCGCGCTTTGCGCTCAGGTGGCAAGCGTTCAAGAAGCCCTGAGCACCCAGAGTGATCCGAGCTCCGTCGAACGCGACGATGTGCACCGGGCCGAGTTCGGTCCGCAGCCAGGAGCCCTCGCCGATCGAGATCTCGGCCCCGGATCCGAGGGAGAAGTGCAGCGCTCCGGCGAGGCGCTCGGTAACGACACCGGCAGCGATCCGCAGCCGCGCACCTTCAGCGAGGTCGTAGCGCGCTGCGGCGAGGTTGCTGGATGCGGTCGGGTGGATCTCGAGGCCGCGATGCCGCGCCATCAGGCGCCGCAGGCGAAACCGGTCGTAGGCCTGGAGGGTTTTGAGCTGTAGACGGACGGCCCGACTGGGCACGGAGCTAACGCGGCGCGTTCTGGCCTTCCCGGAGCCGGAAGGTGACGAAGCCGTGGGTTGGATCGTAAGGAGACACGCCGACCTGAACCCGATCTCCGGGGATTACGCGAATCCGAAAACGGCGCATGCGACCCGAGAGTTGCGCGGTCACGAGCTGACCGCTTTCAAGGGTGATCTGGTAGCGGCCGCCACCGAGGATTTTGTCCACGGTTCCGGTCGCCTGAATCAAGTCGTCACGCGACAAACAGATGCCTCCGCTTCGGTTGAATTCGAGCGACAGGCAGGTTAGCCCCTCCTTGCACGCCGCGCACTGCCGCTGGCCCGTTGGCGCTCGCCTGCGATAGCCTTGGCGGTCGCGGAGAGGTGGCGGAGTCCGGTTGAACGTGCCTGACTCGAAATCAGGTGTACTCGCAAGGGTACCGTGGGTTCGAATCCCACCCTCTCCGCCACCCAGTCTGCTGTTGCAGAGACTTCGCGCCCGCATCCAGGAACAGCCCGAGAAATTCCCGCGATTCCGCGGGGTTTTGGCCGTCGAGCCCTGG
>JACZVU010000114.1 GCA_022572485.1 Myxococcales bacterium | reverse complement strand
CAGATCATCAGCCCCAATCCGGTTCCCTGGTCGGGTCCCTTGGTGGTGAAGAAGGGATCGAAGATGCGCTCGAGATCTACGTCGGAAATTCCACATCCGTCATCGGCCACTTCGAAGCACACGGCATCGCTGGCACCGTCCGGGAAGACTCGCGCGCGCACCTCTCCGCCCTTCGGTGAAGCGTGGATGGCGTTGAGGAGAATGTTCATGAAGACCTGCTGGATGTGATCACGGATCGCGACGATCTTGGGGAGGTCGGGAGCCTCATCGACGTTGAGTCTGACCTCTGCCTTGCTGGCCTCGCGATCGAGTAGCCGCACGACTTCATGGAGGAGATCGCCGCAGCTCACCGCCACTCTGGGGTCGCCGTTGCCGCTGGCGGAACTGCTGCCTCGACCGAGCCGCCGCATCGTGTCGACCAGCCGCCGAATTCGATCGACTTCCTGGCAGGCGAGTTCGTGATAGCTGCCCCAGAACTCGCTGTCGGCCTCCGACCGCTTGCTCGGCGCCATGCTCATGAAAGTGTGGATCGAGACCAATGGATTGTTGATCTCGTGGGCGAGGCCGGCGGCCAGCGTTCCCAGCGTTCCGAGCCGATCGGCGCGCACGATTTGCTCGCGTGTCCGGCGCAGGTCTTCGACCATCCGAGCATTCTCGATCGCCACCACCGCGTGATCCGCCAATCCCTCCAACAGGGCCCGGTCATCGGAGGAAAAACTCGCGCCGCCGCGCCGGTTGTCGACCGCCAACGCCCCAATCGTGCCATCCTTTCCGATCAAGGGCGCAACGAAGATCTGTTCGGCCGCAACTTCCATGACCCAGTCTCGGATCGGCGCCTCCAACGCGAGCGCCTCATCCATCAAAAGCGTCTGCGACTCGCCGGCACAGAGCGCCTTGACGAACTTTGGAGCGCGACCGGGATCGATCACGAGAGATGCCAGCGACTCATTGGCGGGGCTGCCCTGCGGCGCGAGCCTTCCCCAGGACAGGACATCGTCTTTCTTTCCGAAGAAGAGAAGACCCGCCGCGTCGTATCCGAGATCCTCGATCACCGCTTCGAGCAAGAGATCGAGAAGCGGGTCGATGGCGAGCTGTTGATTCATCGACTTCGAGATCCGATTGAGCAGTGTCAATTCGCGGAGAAGTTCCGTGCGCTCCCTCGCAAGCGCGAACCGTTCGATCCCGTTGCGCAGCGTGATTCGCATGTCTTCGGGAGTCCATGGCTTGGGGACGAACCGATAGATCGATCCGCTGTTGATGGCACTCTCGAGGGTTGCCACATCGCCGTACGCGGTCACGAGGATCCGGATCGTCGACTCATCGAGCTGATGGGCCGCGGACAGGAATTCGACGCCCGTCATGCCCGGCATGCGATGATCGGAGAGCACCAACGCGACGGGCCGCTGGTTCAGCACCTCGAGCCCCGCGGACGCGTCCGCCGCGGTTAGAATTTCGAACTCACTTTGGAATGTCAGTTCAAAGATGCGGAGGTTTTCGGGCTCGTCATCGACGTAGAGTATCGGGAATTGGCGATAATCCACCGCGCGATCTGTTCTCGCTCTCGCCATTTCCGTCCCGCCAGAAGGCTGCGCGCCAAAGGCTCTGCCGATCCCGGGACGGCTCTCGCCGAGTCGTGGCGGACGGCACGCCTCCCCAGCGTGCGCTTCGGCCGCGTGCTCGAGAAGGTTTAGGAGAACTTGGTCCGCACGGCTCAGTCGCGTACTCGGACACCCTCTGCGGGCGCCGGCAGACGTGACAGCATTGCGGGAAGCAGCAGGAGGTCCGCCAGCAGGCACAGGACCATCAATCCCGCCGTCAGAATCCCGAGGCGGTGGATAACAGCAAATCTTGAGAATGCGAGCACGGCGAATCCCAGCGCGACCAGGGTCGTCGTGTAGAGCAAGGGCGGCGCTACACCCCGGTAGGTCGACTCGAGCGCGGCGGATGTGGTTGCACCGGCGTTCCACCGCGTGAAAAAGCCTGTAACCGCGTGAATGCTATCATCGACCGCGATCCCGAACGCGAGATTGCCAATGACGACGGTACCGGCATCCAGCGGAACGCCGAGCAGGCCCATCGCGCCGAACCCCATCGCGATCGGGACCAGATTCGGCACCAGGGCGATCCAAGCGAGCCGCACCGAGCGAAAGAGTGCGAAAAAAAGCCCGGCGACGGTCAGGAATGCGAACGCCAAGCCCCTGAGCTGACCGAACGCAATGGCGTCTTCGGCGCGGGCAAATTCGTACATGATTCCAGTGGTGCGAGCCGTGTAGCCCGTCGCGCCGCTTTCCGCCCACCATCGCTCTGCCTCTCTCGCGACTTCCTGGAGCGCCCCTGAACGATTGTCGTCGACCCGCAACAGCAGATTTGCCGCCTTCCAATCCGCGGTGATGAGATTGCGGACGTACGGCTTCGACTCGAGGAACACCAGATACTGGCTGATCGACGCCTCGTCCTTAGGCAGTGGCAGCGTCGGGTCTCCCGAAAAAGCTCCGTGTAGCTGTCGCAGCGGGTCCGCGATCGAGATCGAGCGTCCGACGGCAGGCAGCGATTCTAGATGGGTCGATAGGCGATCGATCGCCGAAATCACCTCCCGGGTATTCACCGCCGAGGCGTCCGGCGCTTCGATCACGACATTCAAGGGGCTGATCCCCGACAAGCGATCGCGAATGTTTCGGTAGGCGACTCGGATCGGATCGTCGGGCTGAAACCACAGGATCACGTCCGTCTCGACCGCCAGGCGCCCGAGCCCCACGGACACCCCCAGCATGGCGGCGAGCCAAGCGATCAACACACCGCGCCGATGGCGGCGAACGAAGCAGAGTACGGCCGGCGTCGCCCGATCGCAGATCCAGCGCTGGAATCGAACCTCGCGTACCGGCAGGGGCCAGAGCGTCAATGCGGCGGGGCCGACGGTCAGCGTCGCGGCGAGGACCGACAGAACACCCAGTGCACCGAAGATTCCAATATCCCGAATTGCATCGATGCGCACAAAAGACACGGCGAGAAAACCGAGGGACGTCGTGAGCCCCGACAACGCGATCGGGAACGACACTGCGAGCAGCGCTTCGGATCGCTCGCTTTCGCTCACGCTAGATACCGCGCACAGGAGGTGCACCGAATAGGCGCATCCGAGAGCGAGCAATACGGAGGGAAGGATGACCGTAGTGATTGTAATCGGCACGTGGAGCGCGCCCATCGCGCCAAGCATCATCCAGATCCCGAGACCACTCGAACAAACGGGAATGAGCACGGCTCGTGCTTTACGAAATAGCATGGCGAGTATCAGGACGACGACCGCTATCGTCAGGGGGATGAAGAGTGCGAGTTCTGAGCGAGTGCGGGAGTCTGCGGCCAGCCGGAATACCGGGACGCCCGAAACCCACACCCGCGCTCCCTGGGTTGCCTTCTCCACTTCCGACAGGATCGAGCCGTAATGGGCCTCGGCACCTCGCTCCAACACCAGGTTGACCGCAAACGCGCGCTCGTCGAACGACACCAACGTTCGGGGGGCGATCCGATCGGCGCGCACGCGTGCCGCCAACGCCCGCAGCTCTTCGGGAGACTCGGGAACGCCACCCGCGAGGG
Source organism: Myxococcales bacterium (assembly GCA_022572485.1). The sequence goes on along the minus strand of JACZVU010000114.1, from coordinate 4,778 downwards.
CGGGCTCCAGCGACACGTCGCCGTTTGGCGATGATTGGATCAACGGCACCGTAGATAGGCTGTCGACCCGCCCAACACCCGGAAAATCCTGGAATCGCTCGGTGACTCGGACAACCTCTCGGAGGGTGGCCGGATCGAATGGAGCGTCACCATCGATCAGAAGAGTGAGGATTTCATCGCCACCGAAGCGCCGCTGCGAATCTTGATAGAATGCCCAACGCGGATCCGAGCGATCGAGCACACTATCCGTAGACGTCTCGACCTGCAGCCTCGCGACACCAAAGCTGGACACGACCGCGATCGAGACCCAGACGATCAGTACCAACCGCGGCGACTGGAGGCCCAGACCCACCAGCGCTCGCGGAATACGGCTGCGGGATTCGAGGCTTTTCATCCAGTCGACATCCGCGCCCGACCCCGCTCCTACGACGTGCCGGGAGCTCGAACCCGCACTCTATGACGAGCCGCGCGCTCTCCGCAACAAGAGCCCGCAAGATACTGATTTTTAGATTGTTTCGGAATTAGGCGAGCGCACCGGAGAGACCGGCAGGCAAACGCTGAAGCGCGTACCCCGACCCACTTCCGAGCTCACTTCGAGCTCGCCGCCGTGCGCAACGACAATCTTCCGGCTGATCGAGAGGCCGAGGCCGGCACCTTCCCCAGCCGCCTTCGTGGTGAAGAAGGGCTCGAACAGCAGCGGCCTGGCGTCTTCGGGTATTCCGGGGCCATCGTCGGCGACCGTTACGACCACCGTTCCGTCATCGCAATGAAGCGATACCCGTATCGAACCCCCCTCTGGCGAAAAGGCCTCGGCGGCATTCTTGATCAGGTTGAGGAACACCTGGTTCAATGCTCCCGAATCCCCGCAGATCGTCGGCACACCTTCTTCAATATCGAGTTCGATGCTGGCGTTGCGCTCCTTGAGGCCGTATTTCAGCAACTGAATCGTCGAGCGGAGGCCCTTGCCAAGATCGCAGCCGGCCACCCGTTCGTCGGACTGACTGGCTGCAGCGAAGTCGCGAAGGTCGCGGACGAGCACGTGGGTGCGTTTCAATCCGTCGCTCACAATCTCAGAAAGCTCGACCAGCGTGGCCGCTAGATCGTCGGCCCGACCCGATTGCTGTTCGGCTCGAAGTTCTTCAACCTCCCGCGCCAACTGCTCCGTGTCCCCGAAATCGAGCGTAGTAACCCGATTCGCCAGATCGCGGAGCTCTTTCACCGTCGCGTCCATCGCACGCGCCGCGTTGAGTGCAAAATTGACCGGGTTATTGACCTCGTGAGCGATCCCTGCGGCAAGCTCACCCACCGCGGCGAGTCGCTCGGACTGCACGAGCTGAACCTCCGCCTGCTTGAGGTCTCTCAATGTCCGCTCGAGGGTCTCGTTTCGATCGGCGAGAATCTTCTGGAGGCCTCGGACCCGCACCAGCGAGCGCACGCGCGCGAGCAGCTCGCGCGGGTGAAAGGGCTTCGTGACGTAGTCATCGGCACCGCGTTCAAGCCCTTCGATCTTCATTTCGCGTTCGGCCTTGGAGGTCACGAGCACGACCGGAATGGCCTGGGTCTCGACGTTCTCTTTGATCGCCTTGCAAAGGTCGATGCCCGACATTTCCGGCATCATCACATCGCTGAGCACCAGATCGGGGGCCGACTCGCCTACCGCTTCGAGCGCCTCACGACCGTTACTCGCGACGCGGATGCGAAACTCGCGACCCACGATCATCGACAGGAGTTCCCGCATATCGGGGTTGTCTTCCACGATCAGCACCTCGGGCGCGCCCGCCAGCGACTGCTGGGCACTCGAGTCGACCCTTGCGGCCTCGCGCCTGCCCTCCCAACGCTCCACCGAACGCTCCATTTCGATCAATCGGTCTGAGCTCTCGCCGATGCGCCCCAGGTTGAGATCGGCTTCCATCGACTCGATGGAGGGACCCAGCCCGAGAGATCCGCCGGAATCGTCGCTCAGTACCGCCTCGTCGGAATCGGCGTCTGGCTCACCGATCGGCAAGAGCAGACGCATCGTGGTTCCAGCCCCCTCTCCTTCGCTCTCGGCCCAGATGCGCCCTCCGTGCAATTCCACCATCTCCTTCGCGAGCGAGAGCCCGATGCCGGTACCCTCATAGCGGCGGGTCGTAGACGCATCGACCTGGGCGAAGCGATCGAAGATCGAACCCAGTTTATTCGTCGGGATGCCGATGCCGGTATCCGAAACAGCGAGTGCGATCTCGTCGCCCTGGCGTTCAGCAGACAGCTCGATTCGATCACCGCGCTCGGTGAATTTCAACGAATTTCCCACAAGATTCACAAGCACCTTCTCGATCGCCTCTGCATCGGCATGGATCTCCGGCAGATCCGAAAAACCTGTTGCGCAAATCTCGACGCCCTTGCGGTCCGCGAGTGCCTGAGCGCCCGTCACCAACTCATCCACCATGGGCGCAAGTCGCATCGCGCGCCGATCAATGGTGAATTGTTGACTTTCCACCTTTGAGAGATCAAGCAAGTTGTTGATCATCTTGTGAAGGCGTCTCCCGTTTGCCTGCATGGTCGCCAACATCCGCTCGACCGCCTCTGGGAGTCTCCCGAACTCACCACCCCGTAGAGAATCCAAAGGTGCCAAAATCAACGTTAGCGGCGTGCGAAGTTCGTGATGGATATTCGCGCTGAACCGAGACTTGGCGCGATCAAGCTCCGCCAATTCATCTCTCGCTGACTCGAGTTCCCGCTTTTGCTTGAAATCCAAAAAGCGCATACGGTCCATATACGTCGCCGCCCACCCCGCTTCGACACACGCTGCTCCGAGAAAAAAGAGGTGCTGGAAAAAGATTGGCCAATTGACTACATCCTTCGCGTAGAGGGGTAGTAACCCATAACCGACGAAGAACATTGCAGCGATGGCGCCAGCCTGCTGTCCAGACAGCGGAGCAAGTACACCCATGCCAATTACCAGTAGAATCATCCCAACGTAGTATCCGCTCTCCTCACCTCCAGTTTGGTAGACCATCCCTAGAAATAAAATGGCGCCAGCTCCGCAAACTACTACAGATGACGCGATCGGATATCGCCGGCTCGTGACGAAATAGATAAAACAGAGTAAGAGGTTTAGAACAATTCTAGCGCTCAAAAAGAAGTTAAAATGTTGAGGAAATAGCAGCCAGTCTGCTGGAATAAAGACAAAAGTTTGTAACAGGAAAAAAATAAGCACCGCGTTACGAAGAGCCCTACATAGGAGCTCCCCCTCACAGATACGCCGATACTCTCGATAGATTTCCTGCTCTGTATTCATGCGCCTAGTCATACGGCACACTGATCGGCCTATTATCCAGAAACTTAAGTAGACACAAGCGGTTGCGATCACCCTCAGCGTATTATTGATAGATCGAAATCCGCCGCTCTACGGACGGGTAGCGGAAACTATTAACGCCTGTGGAGGGCTGCCAAGCGAATTCGTGACTTCCACATCAGCAAATCCCGCATTAGAAACGAGATCCCTAAGATCGGCCGCTTCCCAGAATCGAAACATTCCCGACTCTTCAAATTGAAGAATTTTTGCACCGTCATTTAGAAAATTTTGTGCCACGACACCCAGTTCCGCGTCTTCGATGCCAGGTAAATCCTTGCCAGCCGCTCCCAGTCTGAACTCTGCTACACTTTCCACGTATAACAGGGAGATATCCGCATCACTGCACAGTGAAGATGCCACTAAATGCCCTCCCGGGCGCAGCAACCGACGAATTTCATGCAGAACCAATTGTGGATTCTCTAGATAACTAAGAATAAAAGAAGCAATGACCCCATCGAAACACCCACTTTTCATTGGAACGCTTCGCTGAGGCTCCACTAAATTCAAATTCGCCTTAATGAATGAAACGTTAAGTTTTCGGGAGTTCAATTGCTCTCTTAGCAAACGCGCCCTCGCTCGCCGCAGCGCTTCTTCCACGAAATCGATCGAGCTTACAAAAAGCGTGGATGGACATTCTGAGCACCGTTGAAGCTGGATCTCAAATGCGCCATTCCCCGAGCCGAGATCTAGGAGCCGATCGCCAGACCGCAATCTGAGAAGAGAAGTCTGAATCTCCATCATGTGGCGGTACGCACTGCCACTCGCGAGCAGTTCGCTCCCGAACGAACGATCCCGCCCGATTAGATAATCCCGCCAAAAATCCTGAAGTTTCGGATTACTAGCCGGAATTCGCCCACTCTCCTTTACACGGAGCTTCCGCAATTCGCGTGCGCTTTCCTTATAGGATGGGAGTTCTCTACCAATTACAAGCCTCCCAACTTCGGTGGCGATTTTAAAAAAAACATCGCCCGCTGTCCGACTAATATTCAGCCGATGGCCAGTGGGCATAACAACGAGGCGTCGATTGCGAACGTCACCATACGAAAGTACATCCCGTACTCGATCAAATTCGACCCATGCATCGTAGCGGCCATGATACCAAGAAATGGGAGCCCGAATGCCCGCTAGATCACTTCGCGACTCTTCAATAAACGTCATGTCGTTTTCAGCCGCATCGATCGCGATGCGATCGATATCTACCACAACACCAAGAAGCTCTTGAAAACCAAACTGCATGCCTCGCTCATATCCAAGTGCAAAATCTACTCCACCGGAAATGGAGCGAGTCATCGATTGGAGATCGGGGGAACCGACGACGGAAATCCAGGCGCTGAACAACCCGTCTCGATCTCGCGCCAACGCTTTTCTCGCTTCGATGGCCGCTGCGCTGAAGCTCACGAGCACAACCGAAGAAACTCCAAAGTCGGTTGACTCCCGCAAA
>JACZVU010000113.1 GCA_022572485.1 Myxococcales bacterium | reverse complement strand
GGCTCGAGGCCGATGCGTTCGCAGAGCGCGCGCGCATCCACGGAGTGCTCGGTGGAATCTACTCGCCTCATTGCGCGGCGATTCAACCCGCGAAACTCGCCCGGGGCCTTGCCTCTTTCCTGGAGGCGCGCGGAGTTGCCGTCTTCGAGCAGTCGCCGGTGCGCACGATCGCGAAGGGTGTTCTCACGACCGACTGCGGCCGCATTCGAGCAGACAACGTGCTCCGTTGCACAGAGGGCTACACCTGCACAATTTCGGGATTCAAGCGTGCGATCCTACCGCTGCACTCGATGATGATCGTCACCGAGCCGCTGCCGGATTCCGTCTGGAAGGAAATCGGCTTGCAGGGCCGGCCGACCTTTGCCGATCTCCGGCGCACCATTACCTACGGGCAACGCACCGCGGACGATCGGCTGGCTTTCGGGATGCGGGGCTTCTACTTCTACGGCTCTGGCATCCACGACTATTTCGATCGCGGCGACCCCGGCTTTTCTTTCACGCATTCGACGCTGCTCGAATTCTTTCCGTCTCTCTCCGGTGTCGAGATCACCCACCGCTGGGGCGGTGCCCTCGGTGTTACCCGCGACTGGATGCCCTTTATTCAATTCGATCTGCACACGGGCCTGGGCGCGGCGGGCGGATACGCGGGCAACGGCGTCGCGGCGGCCAATCTGGCGGGGCGTACGCTCGCGGAACTCGTGCTTCGCGAGACGACCGAGCGCGCATCCTTCGCGTGGGTCAACCATCCGTCGCGCAAATGGGAGCCCGAGCCGCTGCGCTGGTTGGGTTCGCAGGGTGTCCGCAGGATGGGTGAATGGGCGGATGCGGCGGAAAAGAAGGGTCGCAACGCGGGCCTTTTCGGCAGCATCTTCGACATGTTCGCCGCCCACTGATCGCAAACACGGGTGTACTGGGCGCGTTACTCGCGCGCGGGCTGGCGCCAGAGGCTTGCGAGCCACGGTTGCTGCTCGCGGGGCAGCCCCTCGGGGCGGTAGTAGTGGTGGATCTCCTCGAAGCCGGCTCCGAGCGCGAAGGCTCGCCAGTGTTTGAAGTCGTGGTACACGCCGTAGCGGCCGCGGTTCCAGCCTTCGACATTTTCGCCGTGTGGGTTCGACACGAAGAGCACGCCTCCCGGTCGCAGGCAGTCGAACAGCTCGCCGAGCACGCGCGGAAGCTCTCGGGTTGGAACGTGGAAAAGAGACGCGTTTGCGAACACGCCGTCGAAGTCGGCTGCGGGCAGCTTCAGTGTGAGGAAGTCCTGCTGCCAGACTTCGACCCCAGTGAGTTCTCGCGCCATTCGAACGAAGGCCTCCGCGCCATCGAGTCCGACGGGCTGGTGTCCGCGTTCAGAGAACGCGAGCAGGTCACGGCCCGGGCCACAGCCGAAGTCGAGGATTCGCAACGGCCCCTCGCCCCCGATCGCTTCGAGCAGTGCGTCGATGTTTTGCGAGACGTCGTGGTCGCAGGTTCCCTCCCAGAATTCGCGCGCGCGGCCTTCGTAGTAGGAGAGCGTTTTTCGAGAGATTTCGGCAAGATCGAATTCGGGCACGGGCACCACGATGCCGCAGACCACACGGGCGTCAACGGGCGCGGCCTCGCGCTGCGAGCTGGCGTACAATGCGTGGCGCCCCCCTGCGGTCAGCAAGCGCCAGATCAGATGGAGATCCGCCGTGTTCGAGGCGAAGGTGTACGAATACTCCACTCCATTTCGCGGGGATCCAGACGCCGCATTTGCTCTGGCGAAGACGGCCCTTCTTTCGCAGGGTTTCGAGATCCTTTCCGGTTCGAGTGCCGAACTCCGCGCACGGGGTCCCGGGATGCGGAGCACTCGTCAACCCGCGTTGCTCGGAGTTTCTGAATTTCGCTTTCAAATCGCCGCGTCGAAACTCACCGTGTCGTCGACCCTAGGCGGTGTCGCCACCATGAAGGCCTTCGTGGCCTTCTTTCCACCCGGACTCCTTCTTTCACTGGTGGTGCTGTTCGCAGTGTTTGGCCACGGCATCTCGTATCTGGGCCTGTGGCTGGCCGCGCCCTGGCTCGCAATTTCGCCGCTGATGGCGGTTCTCATTGAGCGCCGCACGACGCGGGCGGTCGACCGATTGGCTCGCAGGATGGCTGTAGCGGCTTTTTCGGATTGACCGCACCCAGCGAGGTTGCATCGGAGTCATTTGTGGAGTTTCTGGATGGGTGGGCCCAACGCGCTCAACCAGAATCGGGCGGGCCCCCAACAGGGGGCGCCCTCTCGAGCCATGAACGGGGAGGGGTTGGGCGCGATCTCGCTCGAGTACAGTGCTTCGGGCACGCTACTTCAAACCGAGCACCGCGGTGCTGCTGGGCTTGGGCCTCGTGTGCTGGCCAGAATGCGCTGCTGGGCCTGATGGCGCCTTCTCAGGAGCTTCGCTCAGCGGCTCGCGTCAGAATTCGATGAATCCTGAAATTATTATATAAACTACATAGTTGCGGTGTATTTTGCCGCCTCTCCGAGAGTTCTCAGCGGGCTTCATTGGGCACTCCGGGGTGCGTCCATCCCGGAGCGCTGGGTCTCGAGCTGCAGGCTTATTGAATCGATTCGCTAGAGTGTCGCATCGGCGCGAAACGCCGAAGGTGCGGGAATCGATCCCGCGAATAAACGTGGTCGGGAATATACGGATGGTTCGATTTAATCGCAGCGCCGTGTTCCGACGATTTTGAGATCAGAAAGGAATATTGCATTGCGTACTAGTGGAACAGTCAAGTGGTTCAACGATGAGAAAGGCTTTGGCTTTCTCACGCGCGACGATGGCGAGAAGGACGTCTTCTGTCATTTCAGTGCGATTAAGTCAGAGGGCTTCAAGTCTCTGGCTGAAGGACAGAAGGTGGAGTTCGACGTCGTTCAGGGGCAAAAGGGGCCGGCGGCCGAGAACGTGGTGCCGATCTAGCGCCAGTAACCGAGTCTGTTAACGAAGCCCCGCGGGCGAAAGTCGGCGGGGTTTCGTTGTTTGGCGCCTCTTGCGATGACTTTGGGTGGCCGACGGAGCCGTCCGCTTTTGCTTTTCGGCAGCAGAAGGTACGCAAGAACGGCAGAAGGTACGGCAAGGGAAGCAGAATGGGGACCGCCTCCGATTCTCGGCATCGAGTACGGGCTCTGTTTTGACGAGGAGCACGCGGGCTTGAGTTTTCGCACAGGCCCGCGCATTCAAGCAGTTCACTTTATCGTGTTCTTGTACGATCTCTGCTCGCTGTTCACCGCTCTAAGTGTGGTAGGGTTTCTTGGGTACTGCTTTTCCGGGGGAGGGCGCGCATGCAGATCACGGAACCCTGTCGCGTGTCTGGCGAAGTGGCAGATCTCATGACACCTGATCCCGTGACGGTTCAACCCACCACTTCCGTGGGCGAAGTGTGGAGAACCATGGCGGAGAGGCGGTTTCGGCATATGCTGGTGTCGGACGAGGCGAATGGCCTGCTAGGCCTGGTGAGTCAGCGCGATCTTCTCGCCGCGGCACACTCAACCAATCTGCGGATCGACAGCAACGACAGTCGCCCCATTTCCGAGTTGATGCACGAATCGGTAGACACGGTGCGACCCGAATGTTGCGCTGCGGGGGCCGCCCGCTACATGTTGCGCAACAAGAACAGTTGTCTACCGGTGGTGAATGATGACGGAGCGCTGATCGGAATCCTCACGGAGGCCGACTTTCTGCGGCTCGTGACTCGCGAGGTACCTCCCTGCACATGCGGTGGCGTGAGTGTTCGCGCCTGATCTCCGACGAAGCGAGCGCCTGAGCGGATCGAACTCGATGGTCTCGCCGTATGGACCTCCTGCCACGATGGGATCGGGCATCATCGAGATGCGCTTCGACAAATCCGAGCCCCATCGGTAGACGCGATCGGGCCTAGAGGCAATCTATAACTGCAGAAGAGTGCGCCTCAGCAATGTGCAAGTGCGGTTTTCGCCAGCTGGCTCGATCCGCTCTCTCTCGGTCTCAACTGGTGTGCTCGTCAGGACGATGAACACCTCCAGGGGCCCGACGCTTCACGGGCTGCCTGGTTCGAATGAGGGACCATGTCCGACAAGAAACTGACCGTTCTGATTGTCGATGACAGTCGGACGGTCCTCGCCCAGATCGAAAGTGCCGTGGCTGCAAACGAAGCCGCCGAAGTGGTCGGCACCGCGCGCAACGGAGCAGAAGCAGTTCAACAGGCCAGCCAGTTGCGCCCCGATCTCATTTTGATGGATATCATCATGCCTGATGTGGACGGTTTGGCGGCGCTGCGCCTGATCCAGTCAACAAATCCCGAGACGCGCATCGCGATGCTTTCATCGGTTGGCGCGATGGTATCGAGGGCTGAGGAGGCGTTTCGTCTGGGGGCCATCCAGGTTCTGAGCAAGCCCATTGATGAAGACATTTTAGGAGCCCTGCTCGCCCAGGAATGCGAACGGGTTCGGTCCTAGGCGGGAGCCAAAATGGGCGTCAAGTTCTTCGGACAATATCTGATCGAGCGCGATGAAGTGAACGTGGAACAGGTGCGAGCCGCTCTGGATTTGATGGGCGCCGAAAACCGAAGCATCGGAGAACTGGCCATAGAGGGCCAGCTTATTTCCAAGGCGGACGCCGACAAGGTGAACGCCGAACAGCGCCACCGCGATAGGCCATTTGGAGAATTGGCCGGAGAAATGGGTCTGCTGACCGAAGAGCAGATTGACAACCTGGTCCAGCTTCAATGGCGGACCCGCCTGCGCATCGGTCAGGCCCTGGTCCGCTTGGGATACCTCGGAAAGGCTCGCCTCGAAGAGCTGCTGATCAGCTACGAAGAAGAGCAGACTCCGTACCGGATCGAAAACCTTGCGCTTCCTGTGGGTCTTGACCGTAATGCGCTAGCGCCGTACGTGCTCGATCTCTTCCCCAATCTTCTGATGCGCGTTGCGCGGATTACGACGCGTGTGGGTAGCGGCGAGCCAATCGTGGAGCCGCCAGACTTTCCCATTCAGATTGCGGTTTCGGTGAGCGGTGAGTCGGCCCTGCTGATCTGCCTGCTGGGAGATGAAGAATTTTCACGTCAGCTTGCCGCGAAGGCGAGTGGCCTCGATCCCGAGGGTCTCGACATGGAAATGCTGCTCGATGGAGTCGGCGAGTTCCTCAATGTGTTGGCGGGCAACGCAATGGCGATTGCGGAGCGGAACGGAATCGCTATGGAACTCGGGCCGCCCCAGAGTGCGATCGACTTTGAATCGGGCTTCCTTTTCGAACTTGCCGTCAGCATTGGCAACGCGGCACTTTTCCTGGAGCCGCTCTGAACAGAGGTGGGTGCGTCGGCGAGGCTTGGTCGAGTCCAGCCAGACGCGATCGTGCGGCTGCCTCGTTCAGACTGCGAAGCGCTGGCGGGTTGGTCTCCAGCGGGGGTACGGCAGGTATTGCAGAAGCGACCGGTTGTTTCTGCTCGACACCATCAAGCGCACACCAAAGAGCTACCAGCGGCCGTTTCCTGGTTTCATGTCTTCGGGCTTGAGCATGATCGGGAAGTGCTCCCGGATTCTCGCGTCTGCCGCAGGATCGATGTAGACCGGGTAATGCTCCGACAGGATCTTCGTGGCTTTTTCGTGGGCGATTTCGTAGGCGTCGCGTTTGCCAGTTTCCCTCCAATCGTTGTAGGTTCCGCGATCGGCGAGCTGGGGATACAGATATTCGGTCTGCATTAGCTCGAGCGTCTGCGGGTGATCGAGGAAGTGGCCCGACCCCTCCACGGCATCCCGGATCACGTCGAATGAGAGCGTCTCGTCCGTCACCTCGATTCCGCGAACGGTTCGCATCACGTTTCCGAGCATGTCGTTGTCGATGATCATCGCTTCGAACGAATACGCCATCAAGCTGCCCAACATGCCCGCCGTTTCACCGATGTAGTTGCAGCCTGCCAGAGCGGTCAACGTTGCGGTAATGCCTTTTTCATAGCCCGCCTGGGCATCGGGCAATTTCGAATCTGACATGCAAGCGCTCACGCTGCTCGGCAGCCCGTAGAAATTGGAAAGCTGCGCGATCGCCGACGAAACGAGCGCTTGCTCGCCGCTTCCTCCAGTAAATGAACCCGTTCGCAGGTCCGAAATGAACGGCCAGGCACCCATCAGAAACGGTGTCCCGGGGCTGATGAGATTCATGACACCCAATGTCGCGAAGGTTTGCACGAGCGATCCCGCGAGCGCTGCCGGAGCGGTGGCGCCTGCCTGCGAGGCGACCGCGATGTCGTAGGGGATTCCGAGTCGCGCGCACTTTACCAGAACCTCGGCGTTGTCCGCGCCAAAACGCAGCGGCGAAACGATCGGGCAGCCGCCGAAGTTGAAGAACGGGCGCTCGAGGAATGCACCTTCTCTGCCCAGAAACAGATCGAGCAATTTGATGAAATGATCGATGTGATCGGCCGTTGCAGTAGACATCGCGAGCGCCTTCTGGGTTCCAGCCAGCTGCGCGTAGAGCGCATTGATGTCGTGTACGAAGGCATCGTTGCTGTGTTCGGTGGCTACGACCGTTTGGCAAAAAGCATGGACATTGGGGAGGTGGTCGGCGAGTCGCGCGGTGTCGTAGAGATCGACGAGCTTCGACGGCCGGATCTCTCGGGTTTCGTAGTCGAAGATATTCACCGCTTCCCCGCAGGTGCGGAAGTAGACTCGATTTCCACCAATCTGGATGTCGTGATCCGGGTTGGGGGCGTAGTGAGTGAATTCTTTGCAGCAACCGTCGATCAAATCCTCCATCAGGCTGCGCGGAAAGCAGAGCCGCCCGCTCTCCGAAAGAACTGCGCCTTTGGGAATCGCGGATTCGATGATGCTCGGGGTGGGTTCTCCGATCCCAATCTGCTCGAGTACATCCAGCGCCGTCGCGTGGATACGCTCCATGTCGTGCTCGGAAAGAGGCCGGAATTTTCCTCCCGTCAAACCCGCGTGCACGGCGTCGGGCTTGATCCCGTCACTTCTCTCCTCACGGAGCTTCTCGCGGTTGCTCCGCTTGCGCCTTCGTCGGCTGGGATGGATCTGTTCTGTTCTGATCACGTCGCCTCCGAGGGCCGTATGAGCGTAAGGAAACGAACCGACCCCTGTATCCGAAGTGTATCATCGGAGCGTATTAGGGGTTCGAATTTTCCGCGATGGCATCATACGGATAGGAGCGAATGGAAGGAAGCTTCCATTTCCGACCTGCATCCAGTCGGACTAAGCTTCGACACCGTGCTGCACCCGAGATGGCCGAGAAAGCGGAAGCGACTGGCGTCAAGAAGGCTGATCGTTTGTCGCGGACAGGTTGAATGCGAAGCTTACTGGCCCGGATGGGTCGGTGTATGATCACTCCGACAAGTCATGAACAATTCGTAGGCGATCAGGCATGGATCCCATCTGTCACACGATGTTCGGCGCTGCGCTCGCGAGTACGGGGTTGGAACAAAAGGCGCGCTTCGGCCGTGCGACATTGATTCTCGGCGCGAATCTTCCCGACGTGGACGTGATTTCTTACGCGTGGGGCGAAACCGCGGCGCTCGCATTTCGCCGTGGCGTCACTCACGGAATTCCGGCGCTGATCGTTCTTCCCTTTTTGTTGGCAGGGGTGATGATGGTGGCCGGTTGGCTGTCGCGACGCGGGCCGTCTGCATCCGCCGCCGACTTCAAATGGTTGTTGGTACTTTCGACGATCTCGGTGTTTTCCCACTCGGCTCTCGATTTTCTGAACGTCTACGGGGTTCGATGGCTGATGCCGTTTGATGATTCGTGGTTCTATGGAGACGTCTTGTACATCGCCGATCCGTGGATGTGGGCAATCCTCGTGGTTGCGCTCATCGCTGCGCGCAGACAGAGGCACTGCAAGGCGCCCCGCTGGTTCGCGCGCCCCGCATGCGTCGGCTTGCTCGCGGTCAAGGTAGTGCGACATTAAACGACAATGATCGTCGAGCACCCTCTCGAAGTCGCGGTGCCGAGGGGAGAACTCCCGCAGAAGTCCCTCCAGCATCGCCGGAACATCCTCCTCCTGAATCGCGAGAACCCGGTCGAGGATGGTCTTGACGCGAGACGACGAACCGTCGGCTCCGTCGCTCGGATGAAAGCTCCTAGTAATAACTCGTTTCGGATCAGGAAGAATCCGCTGGGGCATCCTCGTCAGGCACAACGGCTCTTTTCTTGTTGGCATGTTATTCGATTGCGTTAGGAGCACGCTCTGAGGGTCGGATGAGCACTTCGGCGCGAGCACTGTCCGGTCTGGTCAGACCTGTTTCGACAGCATTCCAGTCGAGGCCGTCGTCCGCCAAGCCGAGCATCGCGAGTAATGCGAGGAGAAACGAGACCACGCTCTCAGCACCCTGGTTCTTGTTCACTTCATGTGTGCCGAGCCCATCCTGGCAGCCGGCTGTCGAGGAATCGTAGAGCGAAAGCCCGAGGCGATTGGCGCCGCGAAACCATT
>JACZVU010000014.1 GCA_022572485.1 Myxococcales bacterium | reverse complement strand
ATTCAGGCTCTGGGGTTGGGCTTCGAGGGTGCGGTCGATCGATTCGGATGGGATCTTCAGTTCCGCATGCGACCCTGCCGGAGTTGGCAATCGGATTTCCGAATGAATTGCAGCTTGCCCTGGAGCGTACAGCTGACGAGCTTGTCGTTCGGGTCGGCTGGCACGGGCTTCTCATCGACGGTCTCGTGCCACCAATTGGAGAGTTTCTCCTTGGCGCTCGGTCCACTGTTTCGGGCCTGATGGCGCTGGACCTCTAGCTCGGCTTTGGCGGTTGCCTCCTCAGCTTCCCGCATGCTCTTCTTCTTTTCTCGCCAGCCTATAGAGTGTTGCTCGATGAGGGCGTCGCCCTTTCGGAATTCCTCGAGTATGAAGCAGCCCGAGAGCCAGAGCGATGAGAGCAGGATTGCGACGAGACGGACCATCCCCTAGTCATCGGCAGAATCGAATCCCGGGTAAAGAGGCTGCCTCGATGGTTCGATCCCGGGGCAGAGCCTGGCGGCCGCTCGCAGCGTCGCTCTCCGCTGAGTGTTTTCGTCCGCTTGAAAGAGGCAGGGTTCCCGCCAATAATCTGCGAAGCCGGAGGACAAATGGCGAGCAGCGCACCTGGAAATCGCAACACGGAGGAGCTGGCGCAGCTCTACGGTCGCTTTGCGGCTGGCTCCGAGAACGTGCCGCCCGCGTGGCGCAACCTCTTCGAGAGCCTCGACGCGCGCGCCCGCGCTTGGCTCGAAGACCGATCTGTCCGCGCCGCGCCGTCGACGCGTGCCCCCGCGAAGCAGGGGGTCGCTGCAGCGCGTGACGGCCACTCTGCTGCGCGGGATTCGATGCGGGTGATGATGCTGATCCGCGCCTTTCGTCTGCGCGGGCATCTCGAGGCGAACCTCGACCCGCTCGGGCTGGCGGAAGCCGCGCCGCATTCGGATCTCGACCCACACTCTTATGGTTTCGAAGATGCGGATTACGATCGGCCGATCTTCTGCGATGGGCATCTCGGTCTCGAGTTCGCCACCCTGCCTGAAATCGTCCGCGCCGCACGAGCGATCTACTGTGGAACGCTCGGCATCGAATACCTGCACGTCCAGAACCCCCGCGAGAGGCGGTGGATCATGAGTCGCATGGAAGGCTCGTCGTATCGCGAGCCTTTCGGGAGAGACCGGCGCCTGGCCATTCTCGAATCCCTGACCGCTGCCGAGACATTCGAAAAATTTCTCGCTCGGAAATTCGCTGCTACCAAACGTTTCGGTCTCGAAGGGGGGGAGTCAGCGATCCCCGCGATGGAAGAGATCCTTCGCTGCGGAGTACGGCTTGGAGTTGAAGACGTGGTGATCGGAATGTCTCACCGTGGGCGACTCAACGTGCTCGCCAACATCATGAACAAACCGCTTCAAACGATCTTCGCCGAATTTCAGGGAATCGTATCGAGACCCGACGAGATCGGAGGATCCGGGGACGTCAAGTATCACCTGGGTACTTCGAGTGACCGCGAGATTGAGGGAAAACGCGTACACCTCTCGTTGACTCCCAACCCGTCGCACCTCGAGGCCGTCAATCCCGTCGTGGTCGGCAAGGTTCGAGCCAAGCAAGACCTGCTGCAGGATCGGGAGCGCAAGCGCTGCATGGGGATCTTGTTGCACGGAGATGCGGCATTCGCGGGCCAGGGTCTCGTGTCCGAGACCCTCGAATTCTGTGATCTCGAGGGCTACCGAACGGGCGGAACGATTCATCTGATCATCAACAATCAAATCGGATTCACGACGAGCCCCGTTGCAGCGCGGACCGGGCCCTACTGCTCTGATGTCGCGAAAGCCAATCAAGCTCCGATCCTCCACGTCAACGGAGACGATCCAGAGGCCGTCGTGGCGGCAGCCGAACTCGCGGTCGAATACCGCCAGGCGTTCGAGAAGGACGTGGTCATCGATCTCTTTTGTTATCGGCGCCACGGTCACAACGAGAGCGATGAGCCGGCCTTCACCCAACCCATCATGTATCAGAAGATCGCCGAACACCCGACGACCCGCGCGATCTATGCGGAAAAGCTCATCAGCGAGGGTGCTATCACGCGCGAGGAAGCGGATGTGTCGATCGCAAGATACCTAGAGCGCTGTGAGAAAGAATTCGCCGCGCTGGATCGCTATCAACCAGACGCCGCCGATTGGCTGGAAGGAAGCTGGTCGGGATTGGAGCCCGTGCGGGGTTACGATGCGCATCGGGGCCATACCGAAGTGCGCATCGAAACGTTGCGCGAAATCGGCGAGGCGCTCACTCGCGTGCCCGATACTCTCGACGTGAACCGAAAGATCCTGCGGCAACTTCGCGGCAAGCGGGAGATGTTGAAATCGGGCGAGGGAATCGATTGGGGTACTGCAGAGGCGCTGGCTTTCGGATCGCTGCTGATCGAGGGGCACCGGGTGCGCCTCTCCGGGGAAGATTGCAATCGTGGCACGTTCTCACATCGCCACGCTTCGTGGATCGATCAACAGACCGAAGAGCGCTATGTCCCGCTCAACCACATCCGCGAACGTCAGGAGATGATCGAGATCATCGACAGCTCGCTGAGCGAGTACGGAGTGTTGGGCTATGAATACGGCTACGCGATGGCCCAGCCCGGCGCCCTCGTTCTATGGGAAGCGCAATTCGGAGATTTTGCGAACGGCGCACAGGTCGTCATCGATCAATTCATCGCCGCTGGTGAGTCGAAGTGGTTGCGAATGTCCGGGCTGGTGCTCCTGCTCCCCCACGGCTATGAGGGGCAGGGCCCCGAGCATTCTTCGGCGCGCCTCGAGAGATTCCTCCAGTGCTGTGCGGAGGACAACCTCCAGGTCGTCAACTGCACGACGCCCGCCAACTATTTTCACGTCCTGCGCCGACAGCTTCACCGGTCCTTTCGAAAACCGCTGATCGTCATGGCGCCGAAATCCCTGCTTCGACACAAAAAGGTGGTTTCGAAACTGTCGGATCTTGCGGTCGAGAGCCACTTCCACCGCGTTCTCTACTGCGACGAGTCGATGAGCGAGCCCGATGGCGCGCGTCAGGTTGTGATGTGTAGCGGAAAGGTCTACTACGACCTGCTCGAAGAGCGAAAGCGGCGAGGGATCACCGACGTTCATTTTCTGCGCCTCGAACAGCTCTATCCATTTCCGAGTGATGCACTGAGCAATCTGCTCGCCCCCTATCGACACTGCCACCTCGTGTGGTGTCAGGAAGAGCCGCGCAATATGGGGGCGTGGACGTTTGTCTCCGAATTCATCGAGGAAGTGGTGGCCGAGATGGGATTCTCGCATCCGGTCCTTCGTTATGCGGGGCGACCGGCCGCGGCGTCTCCGGCGACGGGCATCGCCGCGTACCATGAGCGCGAGCAACGCGCGCTGGTCGACGAGGCGCTCACGGTGGGGTTGAGCCCCATGGGTCGAATCGGAAGCCGGAAGGTGGTGGCGCGAAAGCCGCGAAAGCCGAGTTAGCGACGACCGACGATTCTGCGTCGAGCGTAGGAGACGGAGGAAGATGGGTATCGATATCGTGGTACCGGCGCTCGGTGAGTCGATCACCGAGGGGACCATCGCCGCCTGGTTGAAGCAACCCGGGGATGCGGTGGGAGTCGACGAACCACTCGTCGAGTTCGAGACCGACAAGGCGACCGTGGAGATCTGTGCTCCGAAGGCCGGTGTGCTCTCGGAGATCCGAGTCGCCGCGGGCGAGGATGTCGAGGTCGGAACCGTGATCGGTCGGATCGACGATGCCGTCGGAGCGGATTCTCAGAAACCCGCTGGCAAAGCCTCGACCGCCGAGGTGCCTTCGGCGCCTGCGGCCGAGGTGACGCTTGCGAGCACGGCAGCAGCCGTGAAGCCACCCCCGTCGATGGGCGAAGCGGCATTCCCGAGTGATCTCGATCCGGCGGAGATCGCACGCAGTGGCCCCGGCGGAAAAACCACTCTCGAGGATCTGCTCGCGTTCGTGGGCCTTTCGCCAACGGACTCGACCCGAAGCGGCCCTGCCGCCCGCAAGCTCCTCGCCGACCACGGAATCGACCCGGGCGAGGTCCCGGCAACGGGACGCGACGGCCGGATCACCAAAGAGGATGTTCGAAACTTCCTGGCCGATCGGGCATTGCGATCTGAGGGCGTGGCGTTTGCGCGCGCTTCGGCTCCGGCGGCCGAGGATCCGCGCGTGAAGCGCGTGCGGATGACCCGAATGCGCCGGACGATTGCCGCGCGACTCAAGGAAGCCCAGAATGTCGCCGCGATCCTCACGACCTTCAACGAGGTCGACATGGGCGTCATCTGCGAGCTGCGCAGCAGTCATCGCGACGAATTCGAAAAGAAACACGGCGTCAAGCTCGGCTTCACTTCGTTCTTTGTCAAAGCCTGTGTGGCCGCCTTGAAGGAGATCCCGGTCGTGAATGCCGAGATCGACGGAAACGAAATCGTCTACAAGAATTATTATGACATCGGTATGGCGGTGAGTACTCCCAACGGGCTCCTGGTCCCCGTGATACGGGACTGTGACGCCAAAACACCCGCGGCAATCGAAAGGAGTCTCGGCGAATTGGCGGCCAAAGCCCGAGATGGATCCCTCGCTGTCGATGAGATGCAGGGCGGAACCTTCAGCATCACCAATGGAGGCATCTTCGGCTCGCTGCTCTCTACACCGATCTTGAACCCGCCGGAATCCGCGATTCTTGGGCTTCACAAGATCGAAGATCGCCCGATCGTGCGAAATGGCGAGGTGGTGATCCGCCCAATGATGTATGTGGCACTGTCCTACGATCACCGCATCATCGATGGGCGAGAAGCGGTGACCTTCCTCGTCAAGGTGAAGGAAGAGTTGGAGAACCCCGAGCAGCCATCCATGAATCTGAAAGGCCTCTGAGGAATCGATGAGCGATCCCGTACACGACCTGGTGGTGATCGGCGCTGGACCCGGCGGCTACGTGGCCGCGATCCGAGCCGCCCAACTTGGCTTGAAGACGGCCTGTGTCGACAAGCGCGCTGCGCTGGGAGGCACCTGCCTCAACGTCGGCTGCATCCCGTCGAAAGCGCTGCTCCACTCGTCGGAGCGCTATGCCGAGGCGAAGGAGAAGCTCTCTGATCACGGTATCCGCTTCACGAGGCTCAAACTCGACCTGGGTGCGATGATGGCCCGCAAGGAGAAGGTGGTCACGGATCTCACCAAGGGCATCGAGTTCCTGCTGAAGAAAAACAGCGTCACCCGTATCGTCGGAACGGCGAGCATCGCCTCCCCGGGAGAGGTCACGGTTTCTCGAAATGACGGGACGACGGAAACTCTGACGACGCGCAACATCCTGATCGCGACGGGATCTGATTCTTCGGCTCTTGCTGGTGTCGAAATCGACGAAAAGCGAATCGTCAGTTCGACCGGTGCGCTGAGTCTGGAAGACGTTCCCGAAAAACTGATCGTGATCGGTGCCGGCGCGATTGGCCTCGAGTTGGGATCGGTCTGGTCACGCCTTGGCGCCGAGGTCACGTTCGTCGAATATCTCGACCACATTCTGCCGAGTATGGACCGCGAAGTCAGCCGGCACGCCCTGCGGGTCTTCAAGCGACAGGGGCTCGAGTTCCGACTCTCGCAAAAGGTGACGGGGGCGAATCTCACGGGACGGGGCGTGCGTTTGAGCGTAGAACCGGTGGCGGGAGGAGGCGCGGAGGAACTCGCCGCCGCCGTCGTGTTGCTGGCAACCGGGCGCCGACCCTACACCGAGGGGCTCGGGCTCGAAGAGGTGGGCGTGGCGGTCGATGAGCGCGGCTTCATCGAGATCGACCGTCGATTCGAAACCCGCGTTCCGGGCATCTACGCGATCGGCGACTGCATTCCCGGCCCGATGTTGGCCCACAAGGCCGAGGACGAAGGTTCGATTTGTGCCGAAATCCTTGCGGGCCAGAGCGGCCAGATCGACTACGACCGGGTGCCGGGAGTGGTTTACACCTGGCCCGAGATCGCCAGCGTCGGAAAGACCGAAGAGGTATTGAAAGAGCAAGGTGTCTCATACAAGGTGGGGAAATTTCCGTTCTCGGCCAATAGCCGCGGCCGCGCGACTGGTGATACAGATGGCTTCGTGAAGATTCTTGCGGACGCAGACACCGATCGCATACTGGGTGTCCACATCCTGGGGCCGTTGGCGGGAGATCTCATCTCGGAAGCGGTGATCGCGATGGAATTTGGCGCATCCGCGGAGGACATCGCGCGCACCTGCCACGCGCATCCTTCGATGGGAGAGGCGATGCGGGAGGCGTCGCTGGCCGTTGCCGGGCGGGCGCTTCACATCTGATCGTGACTCTGTGGTGTCAGAGTGAAACCCTTCGTTTCAGGGAAACACAATCGTGATTGCGGATGCGATATCGCGGCTCAGTGAGGCGAGCGTTCGACTCATCGCGGCGACGAGCGCTTCTGTGGATCCGCTTGCGGCAGATTCCGTGTAGCTCGAAGTTTGCAGGGGCCGCGCCTCTGAGCCGCGTGCGTGGACCAATCGCCAGCGCGCTACGAGCGAAACCTCTCCATCGGTGTTCCCCTCGAATCGAATGAGCACGATCTCCACCCTGAGATCGACCTCCATCTGTGTGGGCCAGGGGTAGACGAACACCTGATCGATCCCGGTCAGGCTCGCGAGGTTTTCGGAGAGCACCCTTGGGATGCTCTTCTCCAGGGGTTCCGCCCACTGCGAAAAATTGGCCACACGCACTTCGTTTGCTCCCGTTCGCGTAACGATCTGTGGGCGATTCAACAGCTCCGGGAGTGAGATGCGCCCGACACCCAAGCGAAGGCTGGTGGCTTCGCTGGCCGACACGGCAGGGGTTGCGGTCGCGTTCAACACGAAAAGCCGGGTGGGTCGCGTCGTCCCAGGCCCGAGGCAACCCGTCAACAGGGCTGCGACTGCAGCACAAGAAACAAGAGCGTGAGCGCGATCCATCAAAATCCTCCGGATTTTCCGCGGAGCAGAGCGTCTGGATTCCGCTCGAGATACTCTGCGAGCAGGCGAACCGAACGCGCGGCCGCGGTCAACTCGTCCATCATCTGCCCGAATTCGTAGCGCATCGACGAACCCTCGGCTGTGATCGAAAGCGCCTGGCGGGTGGCGTCGAGGGTTTTCTGCACTCCGTCGAGCGTCTCGTTGACCTTCGCGAGTGTGCGCTCGGCGCTCGTCGAGAGGCTCCCCAGCTGCCCGTCGATGCTCAGGGTGAGCGCTTGGACGTCATCGATGGCTTCATTGGCGTGGGCGACGATTCCCAGCAATTCACCTGAGTTCACGAGCTGGTTGACACCCGTGAGAATCCCTGCGAGTTCGGGGGAATTCACCAGGACTTTTAGACCGGCAAGAATCTGACGTACGTCGTTGAATAGATCCTGAATGGAGAGGGACTCCATGGTCTCGGTGAATTCTTGCATGCTCGAGGGAATCGTCGGTATTTCCGGGAATTCTCCCACCCGGTCTACATAGCGCGCGGGTCGGTCCGGGAGGATGTCGAGTTGTACGCTGAGTTGGCCCGTCACGATGCTCTGGAGTTGCAGCTGCGCGCGGAGCCCTCGTTCGATGAGCTCGGGAATGAAATCGCCCTTTGGGGTCGTTCCGCCGATCTCGCGAATCCGCTTGCGTTGGAGTTGGAGGAAGACCGGGATCTTTACGGAGAGATCCTGGACATCGAGCTGCACTTCAATGCGGCGAACCACGCCCACCTTGACGCCGCGAAAATTGACCGAGGCCCCGTCGTTCAATCCACTGATGGTTTCCGGGAAGTAAGCCACATAGGTCACCGACTCGGTGAAGAAGCGGCCGCCACCAAAAATCATCAAGCCCGTGACCAGCAGAGCGATGGCGCCCAACAGGAATGCGCCGATCAGGGTCGGGCTGGCCTTCTCGCTCATAATCTGCCCCGGTTGAGAAATTGCCGAATTTTTGGATCCGGCGAATTGTCGCGCAAATCCGCAGGTGGACCGATGGCCAGCATGGTGCGGGTATCCGGATCGAGGAACAACGACCGGTCGGCGATCGCGAAGATACTGTCGAGTTCGTGTGTGACGATGACCATGGTGATTCCCAGACTGTCGCGCAGTTCACGAATCAGATCGTCGAGGCGGCGCGCGCTGATGGGGTCGAGGCCCGCAGAAGGCTCGTCGAAGTAGAGGATGTCGGGGTCCAGCGCCATCGCGCGTGCCACACCCACGCGCTTCTGCATGCCGCCGCTGACCTCGGATGGGTGAAAATCCCCGAATCCCGCGAGGCCGACGAGCGCGAGCTTGAAGAGCGCGATCTCGCGAATTTCCGATCGGCTCAGGTCCGTATACACCTCGAGCGGAAGCGACACGTTTTCGGCGAGCGTCATCGAACTCCAGAGTGCGCCGTTCTGATACATCACGCCGAATTTTCGCATGATTTGTTGGCGGCGTTCCGGATCGGATCCCCAGAAGCTCTCTCCGTCGTAGAGGATCTTTCCTTTGGCCGGAGATTTCAGCCCGACGAGGTGACGCATTAAAGTGGTTTTTCCACAACCACTGATACCCATCACGATGAAGATTTCGCCGTGGTCGATCGCAAAGTCGAGGTTTCGCTGGATCACGAAGTCGTCGTAAGCCATGGTGAGGTCTCTAATCTCCACGAGCGGTTGGCCGGTCTGCATTTCTCCCCTATCCGAGAATATGATCGATCACGTTGATGATGCCAGAAGCGATTACGATCAGTACGATCGAAGTGACGACCGCAGATGTTGTCGCGTCTCCCACCGCCGACGCGCTCCTGCCGCACTGCATCCCTCGCAGACAGCCGGATAACGCGATGAGGCTTCCGTAGATCACAGACTTGATCAACCCAGCACCGAAATCGGCGAGCGAGAGGGCGTTTCGGGTTTCATCGAAGTAGCTCACCACGCCGAGATCGAGCATTCCCACCCCCACGACGGCGCCGCCAATGATTCCCATCATGTCCGCATAGAGGCAGAGCAGGGGCATCATGAGCGTCAACCCGAGTAGACGCGGCAGAATCAGAAACTCTATGGGAGAGATTCCCATGGTCTTGAGGGCGTCGATCTCTTCGTTGACCGTCATGGTTCCGAGCTGCGCGGCGAAGGATGCTCCGGTGCGGCCCGCCATGATGATGGCGGTCATGATCGCCCCCATCTCGCGCGCCATCCCGAGGCCGACGAGGTCGGCCACGAAGATTTGCGCGCCAAACTGTTGAAGCTGAATCGCCCCGATGAAAGCGAGGATGAGTCCGACTAGAAAGCTCACGAGCGTGACGATCGTGACAGCCCCGGCGCCGCACTGCTGGATGATGAGGGCGAGATCCGAAACGCGAAAATGGGCGCGACCCGTCACCAGTCGCAGAAGTGCGATCGTGACTTCTCCGAGGAAGGCGATGCTCTCGGTCGCGGATTTGCCTCGGCGAATTGCCGCGAGCCCGAACCTCGTTACCCAAGGGTCGTCAGCGGTATCGACCTCGATCCCGACCTCGGGTACAGCCGCCGCCAGGTCGAGCAAGCGCCGGAGGCCCTCGCGCAAGCCCGACCGATCCGTGTCGATTCCGCGGCTCGCGAAATGATCCAGGAGGCCGCGCAGAAAGGTCGGCAGAGCAGAGTCCCAGTCCGTGATCGCCTGAGTGTCGAATGTTACGCAGCGTGGGGGTGCGGCTCCCTCGTATTCGGCCCGCAGGTTCTCGATCGAGGGCACGCCTTCGGCGAGTGTCCAGCGTCCCGAGAGTCGAATCAAGAGTTCGCCATTTGGCAATCGATTGAGATCAATTTTGTGAGCGGCAGGCATTGTGTCCGGATGATTCTACCGCGCCAACGGGCAGCGAGCTTCCGGGCCGAGGGGTTGCTGGAAGAAGGGGCACAAAAAACCCCGCGCACGCGACTGCAGGGCGCGGACATTTTGGCTCTGCCGGTTTCCAGGGGCCAGCCTGAGTCGATTTGCCGCATCCGTCAAGGTCGATTCGCCTCATTGTCGAGGGGATATACTTAGTGTATCTCGTCTCTTATACACAATGAGCGCCGGGTGTCGCGCGGGACAAACGGGCGACTAAACGGGCGGCTATATTGGGAAACCCGCACAGCGGCGCTGCAACCGATCGGCGGATGGGATGTTGTCAGAACGACATGAGTGTCGGCGTTTTCGAGTTGGGTACCGACCGTTCGTATGGGCCGTTTGCATGGCGCTGCTTTTGCTATCCGCGCTCGCAGAGGCCGACGAGGCGGGCGGATTTCGGCTTACCCCAGGTGTCTCCTGGTCTGAGGGAGACCACCGCTTCGCACTCCACTTCAATTCGAGATTCCGCTGGGAGCGTTGGGAGGCGCTGACGAACAAGGACGACAACTTCTACGCCTTCCGGACGCGACTGGGGGGTGACTACCGCTGGAAAGACCGGCTGCGGCTGTTCGCCGAGGGACAGCTCACGAACCTTCTCGATCTCGACAGCAGCGCGAGTGGCGCCGCAGCCCTCTACCGAGCCAACGCCCACAAAGCCGGCGCGAACAGCGTCCTGGGCCTGCGTGTTCGCCAGCTCTTCGCCGAGGCACGCCTCGACTCCGAGAACTGGTTTCGCGTGGGTCGCCAGGATATCAACGCCGGCACTGTGATCGGCTACGAAGAAGGCAACTGGAAGTATCTGAAAATCAAGCGCCTCTCCCAGCGCTTGGTTGGAACGGTGGGTTGGACCCATGGTGAGCGCAGCTACGATGGAATTTCCGGCCGGATGGAGCAGGGCGGGCACGCACTGCACCTCTACGCCGCAGAGCCGACGACGGGTGTGTTCGAAATCGACCGGGGCTACAAGCGCCAGAAAGACGTGATTTTTGGTGGTTTTGACTGGACGGTCGAGCGAGGCACGTGGCTTCCGAATACCGAGCTGGGTGCGTTCTTCATCGGTTATTCGGACGACCGCGACGCGTCCAAGGTTGCCCCTCCATTTCACGGCGAGATCGAGGTCTACACCATCGGGTTTTCTTCATTGGGCGTCTATCCTGTCGGGCCGGGAAACCTCGATTTGATTCTCTGGGGCGCGATCCAGTTGGGTCAGTACATCGACATGACGCCGACTGGAGCGCGGAGACTCGATCAGCTCGCCGGAGCTGCGATCGCGGAGGTTGGCTATCAGCTTCCTGACGTCTGGGCGAAGCCGTGGCTCCGGGCTGGTGTCAATTTCGCTACGGGAGACAAGGATCCGGACGACGGAGACCGCAACACCTTCTTCAATATTTTGCCGACGAACCACCTCTATTATGGATACGCAGATGCGTTGGCGTTTTCGAACCTGATCGACCTGCTGGTCCAGTTGAAGCTCTCGCCGCTGCCGAAGCTCGGCGTCGAGATTGTATTCCATCAATTCTGGCTCTACACGCAGAGAGACAGCCGCTACTTCGGGTCTGGCGCCTTCTCGAAGAGGTCGTTGGGTTATGGTCGCTCTTCATCGAACGGCGCGAACAATGTCGGCCAGGAAATCGATTTCGTGATGAGCTACAAGGTGAACAAACACTTGGGGCTGTCGGCTGGATTTTCGCGCCTCTTCGGCGGAAAGGTTCTGAGCAGCTTTTCAAACGACGATATCGACTGGGCGTTCTTTCAGGTGGCATTCAGCTACTGACGCCAACAGTCGCCCTCTGAGCGGGTCGCGTCGGTTTGCCCACCCAGTGGAAGCCGCTCTTCATTCGGGGTCTCGCTTCTCCCGCTTGTGGGCCCCGGGCCAAGCTCCGCAATCCACGCTCTAAAATCAGCCCACGGCGCCTCTTGTCACCGAGAAACTTTGCGTTTTCTCGCTGATTCCGCGCGGCTGCGAGCACACCGGAGGAGCCGGACCCTAAGCGTGCTCTGGCTTCGGGTCCGGCTTGCTTCGACCGAATCAGTTACCGATTTCGCTGAGTGCGTCTGCGGCAGTCGCGGCGCCGGAAGAGGCTTCCGCCGCCGTCTTCTCCTGGGCCACCGCCAGGGCTGCCTGGACCTCGGCGTTTCCTGCGTCGATCGATGCCGCGTTGAGACAGACGGGCAGGGCTTCCCCGAAGTCGCCGGATGCGACGAGATCGATGCAGGACTCGATCGCGGCTGCGTTGGCTTCGAGGTCGACCTGCTCGCCCTCGATCGCCGCGGTCTCCTCGCCTTCGACCCCCTCCGCAGTGCCGCCAGGCGGCTCCATCGCGGAGACCGGCGGTGTATCCAAAGTGCTGCCGGTTGCCTCCGAGTCGGGCTCCCCGGTGCCACAAGCCAGCAGACCCACTAGCGAAATTGCGAACAAGACTTTCAACATTGCAAGCCTCCCCTCCAATTTGCATGGTGAATTTACCACGCAACAGCCTGGGCGGTCCCCTCCGTGAAATTCTCACACGGAAGCGACCTCCGTTACTAGGATATCACGCATTCAGCCCGACATGCGGCTGAAGCGCTCGTCTTCTTACCCGAGAAAATTCCTCTAAAGCAGTGGGTCTTCCCACCTTGCGTTCCCGGGCTTCATGTCTTTTGGGTCGAGTTTGATTGGGAACTTCTCGCGGATTCTCGCGTCGGCCGCGGGCTTGATGTATTCGGGATAGTGGCTCGAAAGCAGGCTCTTGACCCGCACATGGGCGAGCTCGTACACGGTCTCTCCGCCGCTGTCCTGCCAGTCGTTCGCAGTGCGTCGATCTCCGACTTCTGGATAGAGATACTCTGTCTGCATGATCTCGAGTGTCTGATCATGGTCGAGGTAATGCCCTACACCGTGGACCGTACTCTCGATGACATCGTAGGAGAGTGTCTCGTCCGAAACCTCGATGCCTCGGAGCAGACGCAGCACGCTTCCCATCATGTCGTTGTCGATGACCATTCCCTCGAAGGATTGTGCGAGAAGGCTTCCAACGATTCCCGGATAGCAGGCGACGGTGTTTCCTCCCGCCAAAGTAGCGGCGGTCGTCGTAATCGCCTTTTCGTAGCCCGCCTGTGCGTCCATCGTCTTCGAATCGGTCATACCACTGGGGGCGCTGGTGATCAGCCCGTAGTGGTTGGCCAATTGGGTGGCCGAAGCGATCACCAGGGCCGCTTCGCCGCTTCCGCCGCTGAATGCTCCAGTTCGCAGGTCCGAGATGAACGGCCAGATGCCGAAATTGATCGCGCTTCCGGGCCGGATCAGATTTGTCACGCACAGGCACGCCAGAGACGCCGCAAAGGTTTGTACGAGCGCGCCAGCCAGGGCGGCGGGAGCCGTCGCACCCGCCTGGGCGGCGACCGCGAAGTCACCCGTCAGCCCGAGCTGTGCGACCTTGACGAGCACTTCCGCGTTTTCCTTGGCAAAACGAAGCGGCGAAACGATCGGGCAACCGCCGAAGATGCAGAAAGGGCGCTCCAAAAAGCCGCCTTCCTTGCCGAGATAGGCGTCGAAAAGGGCAACGAGCGGGTCGATGTGCTCAACCATTGCAATGCCGAGACTCAAGTGCTTTTCGGTCCCCGCCAACGCCGCGTAGGCGATATTCATATCGTGAACGAAGATATTTTCGCTCCATTCCGTGGCGATGAAGGGCTGGCCAAAGCTGTGGATGTGTTCGAGTTGGTCTGCGAGGCGAGCCGCATCGTAGAGATCTGTGAGTGTTGACGGTCGGTAGGTCTGCGTCTCGTAGTCGAGAATACCGACTGCCTCCCCCGATGTCGACATGTGAACTCGCTGCCCATTGATCTCGAGATCGTTTTTCGGATTGGGGGCATACGCCACGTATTCCTTGGCGGATACGTCAATGAGATCCTCAACGAGAGAGCGCGGAAAAAGCAAACGCCCTTTGTCGTCGAGCGTGCAGCCCTTGGGCAGCGTGCATTCCAGAATTTCCGGTATGGGATCCCCGATACCGATGTTTGCCAGCACATTGAGTGCCGTATCGTGGATGCGTTCGATGTCGCGATCACTCAAGGGCTTGTAGGCGCCACCTTCAAGCCCGGGCGAACGGCCATTCCCGCGATGCCTTTTTTCCGCTTTGCGTGGCGCCCGGCGCGCCCTCCGGATCTTCGGTTCCGTCGGTGCGGCTCCACTTTGGCCTTTTGCACTGAGCGATCCTCGATCATCGATCAAACTCCTTCGCGGTACACACAGAGTAGCGCACCCGTTCGATGATCGGCAAATCAATGAATGCAATGATGCGTCAATGACGCAATATCAGGACGAGCTTCGCCAACTCAATGACGCAAGCGAATCGCGACTTCTGAAATTCAAAAAGTCATCGAGATGCGTCATTCACCGTTGGGAATCGTAAGCGGTGGCGGTGGCGGAGGGGCTGCCTGGAACAACGTTGCGAACGCCGCTACTTGGTTGGCGGCTG
The DNA here is from genome assembly GCA_022572485.1 of Myxococcales bacterium. Next base: position 14,119 of record JACZVU010000014.1, on the reverse strand, counting down.
TCCAATTCTCCATCCCTGCGATCCAGACGAGTGAATCACCGCGTACCTGTCCTGCGGCGATACCCTCTGCGATCTGTTCGGGCGTGAAGGGGCCTTGGGTTTGACCGTTCACTGCGATATGCCAGCTCGGCGTGGGTGGCGGCGGAGGCTGAGGCATCTGCGTGGAAGGTGTGCTTCCGCTCTGCGTCGGTGTGGCGCCCATCGTTTGCGCGATCCCCAAGCCCATGCCGAGTCCTACGCCGGCCCCGGCGAGACCGCCTGCGGGGTTGGCGGCGGCAATAGACATGGCTTGCCCGAGTTGATAACCCTGATAAGCCGCCATGTCGCCGATGGCGTTCATGCTGGTTCGCGCATCGAGTGCTTGTTCGACTTCAGCGGGTACGGAGATGTTGACGATGTAGAGCTGTGGAATATCAAGTCCGTATTCGTCATCGATGCGCTCCACCACCATCTTGCAAATTGCTTCACCCAGCTCTGTGTAGTGAGCTGCGAAATCGAGAACGGGAATTTCTGATTTCGCAACGACGTCGGCGAAAGAGGTATTCACGATCGAGCGCAGAAGCTCGCTGATTTCTTCAGTTTCGAAAGTACTGTCGGTCCCGACCAGCTCGCGAAGCAGGGTCTTGGGATCTTTCGCCTTGAGGGTGTAGGTGCCGAAGGCGCGCACTCGGATGTTTCCGAAATCGGGGTCGCGCATCATCACTGGGTTCGGAGTTCCCCATTTGAGATCCGTGATCTGGCGGGTGCTGAAGAAGTAGACCTCGGATTTGAAAGGGCTGTTGAAGCCGTATTTCCAGCCCGCGATGGTGCTGAGCAGCGGTAGATTCTTGGTTTCGAGCCGATACTGCCCGGGGTCGAATACGTCTGCGATCTTTCCCTCGGTGACGAAAATCGCCTGCTGCCCGGGGCGTACGATCAACTGAGCACCATACTTGATCTGATTGTGGTAGCGCGGAAAACGCCAGACGAGTGTGTGTCGGCTGTCATCGACCCACTCGATGATGTCGATCAATTCGGCTCGAAGTTTGTTCATCAGGCCCATGCGGTTTCTCCTACTTCAGAATCTTGAACAGTAGACTTGCGATCGATTCGGGCGCGCTTCCGTCGCTCGTAAAACCCGAGAAAGCAGAGATTTGGTTGACTGGGTGATTCGCGCGCTCCGCTTCGCGGCGCGCCAAAGTCGCCGCCGAGGCCGCTTTCTGCTTGCGCTCTTCAGCGGGCTCGGGTTCGATCCGTTTGCCGGCTGCGCCGCTGAGGATGAAACCTGCGATCTGCTCCAGTTCGTCGGCGTCCAGCCAGACGCCGTGTTCCGAGCAGGTGTCGATGATGATTCCGGACTTCTTGCGGTAGTTGCGGCGTGCCATGTATCCGCCGCATTCGGGGCAGTTTCGGTACTGCACGCCCTGCTTGGCGGGGTTGGAGCCCGTGACTCGCGGTTTGAGGACATGCAACTCTGCGGGGCTGGCCTGCTGCCGTGCCTCGATTGCCCGACTCACGAGAAGGTCGAAGCTTTCACCCGGTGTCCAGAGACCGTGGCACGAGAGGCACTCGTTGAGCCCGATGCCGCCGACTTGTCGCGGTGGCATCAGTGTTGAGCAGGCCGGACAAGGGAGTTCGTGCCCCTCGACCCGCGCCCGCTCTGGCCGGAATCCGACACCGCAAGCGGTGCAAAATCGCGAGCCGTCTGCGCAGCGCGCATAGCACTCGGGGCAGATCAGACTGTGTTTGCCCGGCTCGCGGATGATCTCGGATCCGCAGTATTGACAGGTTCCCGCGTCGCGTTGGACTCCGGCGCCGCAGGAACCACATCGCGCAATCCTGGCGTCTTTGGCCTGAAGCGGAACGTTGTCGATTTCCTTCCCGCAGCGGCACGGAATGGTCTTTCCTTGTACGTCTGTGACGTCGTATTGGGTATGGCAATTCGAGCAGGCGACCAGGCGCACGGCAGTACAGAGCCTCCGGCGGGCCTTCCAGTAGGGCTCGCTGTGCGGAGAACATCGGGATGTCGCGCGCTGGACTTGATCGGGAGAGGGCGCTTGAGGAAGCCGGAGAACGCTTCTAAAAATGGAGGTTACACAGGAACCCTGCGCATTCGAGAAATCTCGTCGCAAAGCACCCTGGGATTCCGCCGTTCAGTCGGACAGCGCAGAAATCGTGTCGCGGTCGACAACGGATTCGAACGCCGTTCGGATCCGCTCCTGCGCTCCGGTGAGTTTTTCGAGCAAGGCTGACGGCAAAGGTAGGCGGTCGAGAGCTCGACCGTGGTATCTTCGGGTAGCATTTCGAGTCGACTCAAAGCCTCCAATCCATCCAGGTCACCGCACGCAGCTGGATCAGCATCTGGCGTTCCCACTCTGCACCGAATCGCTCGTAGTAATCGAGAGCCGCGGTGACCGAGTTGGCAAGCGCGCCCGCGGCACCTTCCGGCCACAGGTCGCGAGCAAGCGTTCTGCTCCGCGCCCAGGTCGCGCGGAGCGCACGAGTGCGGGCGCCCAGGTTTCTACGTGCGGGGCGAGGCTGGGTTCTTCCAGGGCCAGCGAAAAAGACGCAGCCGCTGCGCTCGGATCGGGATCGCCCACCGTTCGGAGCGCTTCGATCCACGGCTCTCCGCGGCGCAGACTCTCGGCGAAGTCGGCAGCCAGGAGTTTCATCTAGCAGGGGGTAACGCTTTCCAGCCTTCTGTGCCGCTCTTCTTCGCGCTGCGGCCAGGCTCTCCTGGCGGAGTATGATCACGCCACTCACATTGCAGGGGGTTCGATGCCGATCGATCGGGGCGAGAGCCGTAGCTTGACGTTCAAGATCGTCCTTGGAATGGGCGCAGGGCTCGCTGTTGGCGTGCTGCTCAACTGGATTGGAATCTCGGGCTGGATCAAAGACGTCGTGGTGGATGGGTTGCTCCACGTGGTCGGTTCGATTTTCCTGGCCAGCCTGAAGCTGCTGGTCGTTCCGCTGGTATTTGTTTCCCTGGTCTGCGGCACCGCAGCTCTGGACGACGTCGCGAAGCTCGGCCGGGTGGGCGTGAAGACACTGGGCCTCTATCTGGTGACTACCGCGATTGCGGTGTCGCTGGCGCTGATCGCTGCGACGATCGTCCAGCCCGGTGCCGGATTCGAACTCGATTCCGACGCTTCGTTCGAAGCGCAGGAAGCTCCGTCGCTGGTGGATGTGTTCATCGATCTGTTTCCTTCGAATCCGATCCGGGCGATGGCCGATGGCAACATGTTGCAGATCATCGTCTTTGCCGGGCTCTTTGGCCTTGCGCTGACGCTCTCTGGGGAGCCTGGCAAGCGTTTGTTGAAATTCTTTGATGATCTCAACTCCGTGATCATGCAGCTCGTGATGTTGTTGATGAACGTGGCGCCCTACGGGGTGTTCTGTCTGATCGCGAAGGTCTTCGCGCTTCAGGGGTTCGGGGCGATGCTACCGCTGCTCCAGTATTTCTTGCTGGTACTCGGAGTCTTGCTGCTGCACGCTCTGGTCACGTATCCGAGCCTTCTGAGATTTCTTGCGGGCCTCAACCCGATCGTGTTCTTTCGCAACATGAGAGATCCAATCGCGTTGGCGTTCAGTACGGCCAGCAGCAATGCCACACTCCCCGTCACGCTCGAGACCGTCGAACACAAATTGGGCGTCAAAAATTCGATCGCCTCCTTTACGATTCCGCTCGGTGCGACTATCAACATGGACGGGACGGCGATCATGCAGGGCGTTGCAACGGGCTTCATCGCCCAGGCCTATGGGATCGATCTTTCGCCGATGGATTATTTGATGGTTGTCCTCACGGCCACGCTTGCATCGATCGGAACTGCCGGCGTTCCGGGTGTGGGGCTCATCATGCTCGCGATGGTATTGCGCCAGGTGAACCTTCCAGTCGAGGGAATCGCGCTGGTCCTTGGCGTCGATCGATTGCTCGACATGGTGCGGACAGCCGTCAATGTGACTGGCGATGCTTCCGTCAGTTGCGTTGTTGCCGCGAGTGAAGGGCAGCTGTCGCGAGAGATCTTTCGCGGCGAAACCGGAGATCCCTGAGCGGCCTCCGCTCAGCGAGTATTGAAACGCGGTGCCCCGTCCGACCATTTGTCGGGTTTCTCATTGGGATCGCGTAGCGCCAACACCAATTTGCTCGTGTGTTGGATTCGGTGCTCCGTGGCCGTTTTGGGGTCGCCCGGGTCCACCCAGCTGGCTCTGATCTGATCGCTGAGAACGACTCGTCGAACGAGCGAATTTTCCAGTTCCACCCAAGCCGTTCCGTTGAGAGTTGCCTGAACTCGATCGAATTTGTGCCCCGTGGTGCTCGTAATTTCGTTTTCGCTGATGTGGGCATTGATCAGGATCATCGCGCAGGTAACGCCTTCGAAGATTTCGAAACCCGCCAACGAGTAGTGGACTGTCAAGCTCAGACCGAGTTCGCCAGAACGGCTGGGTGGAATGCGAACGCCGGTCCAGCTGGAACCCGGGGTGATCCGATCTTGCGGGAGGGAGACCATCGTGTATGCGATGGCTCCGAGGATCGGGATTTCGCTCATGAATTGACGTGCGGCTGGGGCCCCTCGACTTGACAGCTTGATGGGATTGCCACTCGGATCGTGGGTGATAACGCCGAAGATGCGGTTTAGGAAGATGCGCGGTGCGAGGGGCCCGGTGATTCGATTGCCTCGGTTGTCGATCGAAGTCTCACCGTTGATCGACAACCGAAATCGGTCGTCCGCGATCTCGATTTCGCGGCTGGCCGCAGGATTTCGCTGCTTTTGTGTGTAATGAAGCGCATCGAGGCCCAGCAGAAACACGTCGTTTCTGGAGTCGGTGCCCTCGACGGGAAGCTTCCTGAATTCGACCTCTAACGCGTGCGACTCACGAACGGGTGGTTGCTGCTTGTTGCCGGATGGTTTGCGGGCGGCTCGTTGGCCCTCGACCTGGAGTGTGAGGTGGTACGCGACGCCACCCTTGCCAGGGCCGCGATACGCTAGAAGGAGCGAACCTTCGACGTCGAAGGCTCGGAGCCGCGGATCTGAAAATTGAGAGGGCGCCTCGTTCGTGGCCGGATCCATTCCCGCGAGAATCGTAGGCCCGTGCTCCGATTTTCCCGTGCAGGTTGGCAGCCAGATCGCGATGGCCCCGATCGTGAAGGCGGCTGTGAGGGATAATGTGGCGCGCATTGGGTGTGTCTCCTCAATCTGGCGGGGAGTCTAACGTGCATGGCGTTGCCGCGTTTCCGGTGAAATTTCAGGCTGCAGTGCTCGAGTCAATGCAAATCGTCGCGTTTCGTCGATCGCTTCCACAGCGATCGGGGATGGATGACCCCCCGGGGTGAATCTGCACGTCGCGATGTGGCGCTTTGCACCGTCGCGAAATTCTTGCGGCGAAGGCTGAGCCGTATCGACTGGCTGCATGTTTCCGAGAGCGTTAGGCTATTCGCAATCAATCGAAATGCTCGTGGCAAGCGAGCGTCTACCTCGCGTGGGGATCACTGGAATGGCAGTCAAAAGGGAAGTCGGCGCAGATATTCAAAACAAATGCGGGAAGTGCGGCGACGGTGCCCACGTGATCATGACGATCACCAACGGGCGCATCGGGAAGGTGGAGTGCCGACAGTGCGGCTTGCAACATCGGCACCGTCTGACCGATGCAGAGAAACAGCTAAAACCCGCCAATCGCGCATCCCGCAAGAAAGCCGCGCCGGAACCCGTGGGCCCCATGGTGGAGCCCGATCTGACTCGCCCGATCCGCCCATACCAGACGAGTGAAGTCTACGCAGTCGGAGATCGAATCGATCATCAATCGTTCGGGACCGGCGTCATCGAGCGCATCATGAGCCCGTCGAAGATCCAGGTGTACTTTCCCGACGGACAGAAAATGTTGCTCCAGGGAAGGACGCCCTGATCGAAAATCATTCCCGCGCGTGCTGATGTAGCACCGTTCATGAGTGTCGGCGCTCAGTTCTCGATCCGTCCGCCGAGTTCCACGTAGACCGCTTCGAGTTCCGGATTCTCTTCGCGCTTCAGGGCGCGCTCGAGACGATCGAGCGCGTTGGCGCGATAGCCCGCCTGGGCCTCAGCTCGGCTGAGGCGGATCAACGCATCGAGCCCAGCCGCGTCTAGCAGACCGGTTTCCGAGAGCGTGGCGCGGGCGTCCGACGTGAGCCCGCGATCGTAATAGAGTGCAGCCAGTCTCAGGGCTGCGTCGGCGCTTGGCGCATTGGCGTCGAGTGCTTCTCGATAGCGGCGTTCAGCGGCGTCCCATTGACCTGTTGCTTCGGAGATCCGCGCAAGTGCGACCAGCGAGGCGGTCTCGTTGGGGTTGATGCGAGCCGCTTCCTCGTAGGCTGCGACTGCGTCTTGGGTGCGCCCTTGCAGCTCGAGCGCTTCGCCGAGGACCAGATAACCTTCGGCGTACTGGGGTTGGGCGGCAATGACTTCGCGAGCCAATCGCTCGGCTTGTTCGGCGTTGCCAAGTCCGAGTTCGATTTCAGCCCGGGTGTGGGCAATCCAACCGCCTGCCTCGGGCTCTGAATCGAGGATTTCGCGGGCGCTCTCGAGATCCCCCGCTGTCAGTTTCGAACGCGCCTCGAGAATCTTGATGAAGGTTCCGAGCATGTCTTTAGGATCCGCGCCGCCAACCCACCCCAGGGGGTGTTCGCCACCCTCTGACTCGCGAACCACGTACCCCAGACTCTCGAGTAGCGCGATCTCTTCGGGTGGAGCGACTACGTTGGGAAGGACGGGCAGCGCGTCACCGAGGTGTGCTTCCAGCGCCGCGTCGAGCGCTTTCAACGTCGCGGGTAGGCTCGCTGCCAGGTTGTTCAGTTCGTGCGGGTCTGTGTCCAGAGCGTAAAGTTCAGGGCGGACGGTCCGCAGGTATTTGTACCCGCCCGTCCTCAGTCCGAGTACTGGACTCCATCCGTAGGCGAGGTGGGTCTCGAGGGTTTCGACGTAGGCTTCGAGTCCATCCTGGCGTTCCCCCCTCATCCAGGGTCCCAGGTCTTGGCCTGTAGTGCGCTCGATCGCGGGGAGCCCCGACAGGCTCAGGATGGTCGGTGCCACATCGACCAGCCGGACCTGCGCGTCGACGACGCGGCCGCGTGGTACACCGGGGCCCTTGATTAGGAGGGGAATTTTCTGAGTTGCGTCATAGACGGTGAGGGTGTGGGTGAGTTCGCCGTGCTCGCCCAGGCTTTCGCCGTGATCGCTGGTGACGATGAAGAGGGTGCGGTCATCGGCGAACTTTCGGTTCAGAACGCGGAGGAGCCGGCCGAGTTCCGTGTCCGCGAAGTAGATTTCCCCGGCGTATAGCGGAGGGAAGGCCTGCTTCGCGTACTCGAGGGTTCCGACTTCTTCGGGGTTGGCTGTCGTGGCTCTTTGCCTGGGACGAAAGCCTTTCGGAGGATCGTAGCTTCCGTGGGGATCGTAGAAGTGAACCCATAAGAAGAAGCGGCTCGGCGCGGATTCCAACCACTGAAGCGCCGCATCCACGACCTGATCGGCTGTCCGCTCTGCGTAGCCACCCGTTGCGCCTTTGATGTTGCGGCGGAACCCCATGCGGTCGTCATAGATGTCAAAGCCGCGAGCCAGTCCATAGCGTCGGTCGAGCACGACGGACGAGAGGAAAGCCGCGGTCGCAAAACCGTGCGCTTGGAATTGCGCGGCGAGCGTTGGAATCCCATCGTTGAGGCGAAACTGCGCGTTGCTGTGAACACCGTGCAGAGTCGGATCGAGTCCCGTCATGAGCGAGGTGTGCGAGGGCATCGTCATCGGTGTGGGTGAAATGGTGGTCGCGAAGCGCACTCCGTTGGCCGCCAGTCGATCGAGGGTGGGGGTGCGCGACGTTTTCGAGCCATAACATCCCACGTAGTCCGCGCGCAGCGTGTCAATCGTGATCAAGACGACGCGTTCAGGCCGTGAGCTCTCCTCGATGAAGGGGGTCCGCGCAGCGGGCGGCAGAGCTGTCGCGCAAGCGCTGAGCGAGAGCAGCGCGAAGCACGCGCAGATGGAGTGAGCAATGGATCGGCTGCTGTGGGCTTGAGGCATGTGGGCATCATACCGTGTGGGTGGTTCGAACGAGTGCGGCTGGAGGTCAGTTGCCGCGGGCTTCGGAGCGCAGTGCTGGCCGCGACGGCGTGAGCATCTCGGGTGTGATTCCCAGGGTCTTCAGGTCTGCGGGAAGGGCGCCGTCTACGATCAACGAGGCGGCGGCCCGCGCCACAGACGAGGAGGTCATGATTCCAGATCCACCCTGACCCGCCAGCCAGCAGAGGCCGGGGATTTCGGGATCCATTCCGATGACCGGCGCGCGGTCCGCGACGAAGCTGCGAAGGCCTGCCCAGCGGTGCTGGACGTGCCGGATCTTGAGTGTCGTCGCGCGCATCACGCGCTCGACCGCCAGCGCGACGCCGAGATCGTCCGGTGTGACGTCGCAGGGAGCGAAGGGCGTCTCATCACAGGGCGATGCCAACAGGCGTGCACCTTCGGGCTTCAGGTAGAACGCCTCGTCCGCATCGATCAAACACGGCCAACTCGTGATGTCGACGTCGCCCGGGGGATCGAAGGTGATCGCAGTTCTCCGAAGCGGAACGAGCCCGATGGGCCGAGCGCCGGCCAGCGTGCCGATCTCCTCTGCCCAGGCACCCGCCGCGTTCACGATCACGCCCGCGCGGTGGCGGGCGTTGCCCGCGCAAACCTCCCAGCTGCCGCGGACCGAGTGCAGGCCCGTCACTGCTGCGCGTGTGGCCAGCTCGCCTCCACGCGCGCGGAAGCCCGCCAAATACGCGTCGAGCAGAGCGGCAACATCGATGTGAAGTGCCTGCTCTTCCACCACAGCCATCGCGATGGATTGCTCGCGCAGCACAGGACACATCAAATGGGCTTCGGCGGCACTCACTTCGCAGAGTTCGGCCCCGGCGGCGATGACGCGCCGCGCGCGTTCCGCGAGCCGTTGCGCCTGATCGAAGCGCGCGATCCAAAGCACCGGACAGCGATGTGTGAGTCGGTGTTGCGCGAAACCCTCGGGCGGGTCTTCCAAGAATGCGCGCCCGGCGCGGGTCAGCAACTGAACCACGCGATTGCCGTAGCTCTCGACGCTGAACGCGGCCGAGCGCCCGGTGGTGTGGTAGCCCGGAAGAGGCTCCCGCTCGAGCAGAAGCGTTCGCCCCCGCGCTTGCAGCTCGTAGGCGACCGATGCGCCCGCAATGCCAGCGCCGATGACCGCAAAGTCGTAGGTCCGCAATTCGTCTGCCTCAGAATGCAAGGTTTAGGGTCTGCCCGCCCGCTCGTACATTCCCGCGAGCACGATAGCCGCTGTGAGAAAAGCCAGCCCCGCTCCAACCGCGGCAGTCCAGCCCGCCTTGCGATGCCTCTGGAGAATGCGGCTCGAAGCGAGTGGAGCGTCGGGAAGATGCGTCAGCTGGTTCCGGCTGCGGTGCATCTTTCGGCTGTGAATCAGCGCGATCGACCCACCGACAACCATCGCGAACACACAGAGTTCGTGGATCCGCAAAATCACAACAGCGGATTCACTCCATTCGGAGAGCCGCTCGCGACCGAAGTAGAACACTTTGAGTGAATAGGCGCCGAGGAAGCAAACGACGAGAAGCGCCGAGCTTTTCATGCAGCGGCGGTGGTGGGACAAATTGCCTCGTCGAATGCTTCGAATCCCGCTTGTGACGAGAGCGACGATGGCGAGCAGATTGATCAGCGCGGCGGTCCAGAAAGCGAGAGTGGGGCTCATTGGGTTTCCGATTCGGAATGGCACCAGAGTATACCCGTGCTGCTTTCTTCCGAAGTGGCGATTCGTTGCCCCAGCGCTCTCTCGTTCAGACCCGTGATACCATTGGGGATGGTCGGATCTCTTGCCAAACAGTGGCTTTGCTCGAGGCTTGCTCTGTTTGCGCTGCTGGCGCTGAGCTGCAGCTCCGATGCATTGGAGACTCCAGACGGCCCCCCTCCCAGCGTCGTCGAAACAGCTCGCATCGAGTTCAGTCTCTTTTCCGAGCGCATCGAGGTCGTCGGTCAACTTGCGGCCGCGGAATCGGTGGTCATTCGATCCGAGATTGCGGGCGTCGTGGAGTCGATCGAATTCCAGGAAGGGCAGCGTGTCGTGGGTGGCGAAGTGCTCTTCGTCCTTTACTCGGGCGAACAGCGTGCGGCATTGCGCGAAGCGGAAGCGAATCGAGTGCTCGCTGCCGATGTGTTCCAGCGCACCGAAAAGCTTTCGAAGGTCAAGGTCTCGGCGGCTTCGGAGCTGACCCAGGCGCGGGCCGCGGCAGCGGCTGCCGAAGCCGTGGTGGACCTCGCGCGCATCAACCTCGGCCGGACGCGAATTCGCGCGCCGTTCGACGGCGCTCTAGGCGCGCGCCATGTCTCACCTGGAGATCGTGTCGACTCCGATGTTGCACTCGTTCAGATCGACGCTGTAGATCGCCTGCAGTTGCAGTTCTCACTTTCCGAAAACGCGATTGCTCTGGCGCGACCCGGCCTCGAGGTGGCAGCGCGGGTGGCCGCGTACCCGGGCGAGAGCTTTAAAGGCCTGGTCTACTTCATCTCGCCAGCCCTCGACCCGGAAAGCCGCCAACTCGCGCTGAAGGCGTGGGTGCCCAATTCCGACGGACGCCTGCGGCCCGGGATGTTTGCGCGTGTCGAACTCGAGGTCGAACGCACGGAGCAAGCCCTGCTCGTTCCCGAGTCGGCGATCGCCAGTGACGCGAAGGGCCCCTATGTATGGCGGGTGACTCCTGAGGATTTGGCCGAGCGGATCTTTGTCGAACTTGGTGCGCGCCGTGATGCTCAGGTGGTCATCCTTTCCGGACTCACCACCGGGGATACGATCGTGACGAGCGGGACCCACAAGGTCTACGAGGGGGGTGCCATCGAGTCGTACGCGCGCCTCCCCGGTGTTTCCAAGGCCCGCTGATGCGCCTGTCCCAGATCTGCATCGACCGGCCGGTACTTTCGATCGTGATGTCGCTCGTGATCCTCCTTTTCGGGGTCATCGCGCTCGGGCGTCTGTCCAATCGAGAGCTTCCGGACATCGAGAACCCGGTCGTATCCGTCCTCACGATGCTGCCCGGGGCGGCGCCCGAAGTGATGGAAACCTCGGTCACCCAAGTACTCGAAGACGAGCTCATTGGCATCCAGGGGATTCGGCACATCACGTCGGTGAGTCGCGAAGAAACCTCCGTGATCACCTTGGAGTTCGAAATTTCTCGTGATCTCAACGTGGCTGCATCCGATGTGCGAGACCGGGTCGCTCGCGCCCGTCGGGATCTGCCCGACGAGGTGAAGGATCCGATCGTCTCGAAGGCGGACTCGGATGAGGGCGGACTGATCTGGATAAACCTGAGCGGTGGAGGGCTCGACCAGATCGAGCTGACCACGTTGCTCGAGACCCGGATCGAAGATCGGCTCACGAAGCTTCCCGGTGTCGCGAGGTTGCTCATCGACGGAGAACGCCGCTTGGCGATCCGCCTCTGGATCGACCACCGCCGTCTCACCGCGCGCGGACTCGTCGTTGCAGACATCGCCGAGGCTTTGCGGCGGAACAACGTCGATATTCCATCGGGCCGGGTGGAGAGCCTGAACCAGGAGTTCAGCGTGCGGACGCCCGGCGAGCTTCACACCGCCGAAGAGTACAACGCTCTCGTCATTGCAAATTTCGACGGAGAGCCCGTGCGGATTCGCGATGTGGGAAAAGCGATCGTGGGCGCAGAGGACGAACGCTCGCTGGTACGCGTTGATGGTGAAGTCGGAATTTCGATCGGGATCGTCAAGCAGTCGAAGGCCAATACGCTCGACGTCGCCCGCGCGATCAAGGAAGAGAGTGAACGCATTCGCACCGAGCTTCCTGAAGGCGTGAGTTTCGAGCTGATCTGGGATGAGAGTGTCTTCATCGAAGAGTCCATCCGAGACGTGACCCGGACCATCTTCTACGCGATCGGCTTCGTCCTGATCGTGATCTTCATCTTTCTTCGTTCGCTGCGGGCAACGGTCATTCCGGCCGTCGCGATACCGGTTTCGATCATCGGAACCTTCGCGGTGCTCTACTTCTTCGATTATTCAATCAATATCCTCACCCTGATGGGGCTCACGCTCGCAATCGGTCTGGTGGTGGACGACGCCATCGTGGTGCTGGAGAACGTGAGCCGCTGGATCGAGGAGGGAACGCCTCGCTTGGAGGCGACCCGGCGCGGCATGGCCGAAATCTCCTTCGCGGTGGTGGCCTCGAGCGTCTCGGTGATCGCCGTCTTCTTGCCGTTGGCTTTCCTGACCGGCACGGCGGGCCGCCTGTTTCGGGAATTTGGCGTTGCGGTGGCCGCTGCTGTGGCCATTTCGGGGTTCGTCGCGCTCACCCTGGCGCCTGCACTCTGCGCGCGCGTACTCCGCACAGATGCCCGGGATTCGGGCGTTTCGGCTTGGCTCGGTCGCGCAGTGGATCGGACGCGAGACGGCTACGCGCGGATGCTGGCTGTTTCGTTGGGCAAGCCCGCGCTGGTAGGTGCTGTCAGCATCGCGTGGATCGCTTTGGGGTGGGTGCTGTTTTCTACGATCGATCGAGAATTCGTGCCCGTTTCGGATCGGGGCGGCCTCACGATCTACTCGAGTGCGCCCGAGGGCAGCACCTTGGAGTACACCAATCGCTATCACCTGGAGGTCGAGCGGGCGCTACTCGACATTCCCGAAATCAACACATCTGTGGCGATCATCGCGCCGGACTGGCAGGGTCCGCCGGTCGTAAACGAAGCGATCGTATACTCCACCCTGGTTCCCTATGACGAACGCGAACGGAGCCAACAGGAGATCGTCGACGCCCTCTACCACCAGTTTTTGACAAACCCGGGAATCGAAGTTTTCCCGATGAACGAGCCGACGTTCAGTATCGATTGGAATGCGGCGCCCGTTTCGGTTGTCGTAACGGGACCCGAGATTGTGAAGGTCGCCGCCTACGCGGATGAGATCGTGCGGCGCTCCCGAGAAATCCCCGGACTCGTGAATCTCCGGAGCGATTTCAAGCTCAACAAGCCTCAGTTGATCGTTCACGTGGATCGCGAACAGGCGAGTGATCTGGGTGTATCGGTTCGCGATGTGGCGTCGACCTTGCAGGTATTGCTGGGCGGGTTGAAGCTCTCGACCTTCAAACTACACGGCGAAACCTACAAGGTGATCGCGCAAATCGATCGCTCCGAGCGCGGAAACCCCGCGGATCTATACGGATTCTACGTGAGGTCGCAGTCGGGCATCATGGTGCCTCTCGCTTCGGTCGTATCCATCGAAGAAACGGTTACCTCATCGGGGTTGCCCCACTACGACAGGCAACGCGCGGCGACGATCACGGGACATCTGCTTTTGGGCGTACCTCTTGGAGACACGCTGGATCAGATGCGCGCGATCGGCGCAGAGGTGATCCCCGAGGATTCGGGCTACCGGCTCGGGTTTTCGGGATTGTCTGAGCGCTTCTACGAATCGGGAAGCGCCCTGGGTTTCGCCTATTTGCTCGCCGTGTTGATGATTTATCTGGTGCTCGCCGCACAATTCGAGAGCTTCGTGGATCCCGCGACGATCCTCGTGGCGGTGGCGCTGTCCTTCACCGGTGCCGTGTTGGCGCTTCAGCTGACCGGACACACGCTGAATCTCTTCAGTCAGATCGGGCTTGTAATGTTGGTGGGTCTCGTTACCAAGAATTCGATTCTCATCGTGGAATTTGCGAATCAGCTGCGCGAGCGAGGGGCCGAACCGTTCGACGCGGTTTTGGGCGCTGCGCGCACGCGCTTCCGCCCTGTGATGATGACCGCGCTCTCGACGATCGCAGGCATCTTGCCAATCGCAATCGGATTGGGCGCTGGCGGCGAGGCGCGCGCACCTTTGGGCGTCGCTGTGGTGGGGGGCATGCTGTTCGCGACACTCTTCACCATTTTCGTGGTTCCCGTCGTCTACTTGGGCTTCGCGCATCTCGAGAGCCGGATCGCCGCCTATTTCGCCCGACGCGCCCAATGGTCTGACCCGGATGGTGTGGGTGCTCTACCGGTTGGGGCACCGGGGCGCTCTTCCAACTAGTGTCGTCAGGGCGGACAAGCTGGCCGCGCGGGGAGAAGATCGCTGCGGGAGCGATTTTCGTGCTCGCCCTCACACTGCGC
>JACZVU010000112.1 GCA_022572485.1 Myxococcales bacterium | reverse complement strand
GCCCCTACAACAACTACGCGACCGTCCAGGGGATCGACACCATCATCCCGGTCGACATCTCCGTCCCCGGCTGCCCGCCGCGTCCCGAGGCCGTGCTGGACGGCTTGATGAAGCTCCAGGCCCGGGTACAGGCCGAGAAGGTCCCGGCAGACGGCCGGCATCGGGAAACCGCTGATCTTGAACTCCCGGTCACCGAGAAGCCCATCGCCTGATTGGGCGATCGGGGGGCGGTTACTTCGCGAGGGATCGGGCGGGCGGTTACTTCGCGAGGGATCGAACGGCCGATCGCCTTCCGGGCGATCAAGGGAGCAGCCACCCAGCGCGAGATCGGGCAACCGATCGCCTTCCGAGCGATCCCGGGAGCGGCCGCTTCGCGCGGGATCCGGCGACCGATCGCCTTTCGGGGCGACCGGAAGCGCGATTGCCGCTTTCCATTGGGAGAGCACCCTCCGAGGAGCCCCCTCCGTCAAGATCCGCGCCCGCCTTTCCGATCTGGGAGCGGGGGGAAGAGCGCTTCGTGGGCGGGCAAAGTGATTTTGATCTTGCGGTCGTAGGCGCCGGGCCCGGTGGCTACATCGCCGCGATTCGCGCCGCCCAGTTGGGCCTTCGCGTGGCCGTGATCGATCCCGAGCGGCCGGGCGGGGTCTGTCTCAATTGGGGCTGCATTCCGACCAAGTCGCTGCTCACGGGTGCGGAACTGGTCGAGTCGCTCCGCCAGCACGGAGCCGCTTTTGGGATCGACTCGGCGGGTGTCACGCTCGACTACGGTCGTGCGATCGACCACAGCCGGCGCGTTGCTGATCGCCTCTGCCAGGGCGTTCAGTCTCTGCTCAAGAAGAATCGGATCGAGCTGCTGTGCGGGCGCGCGCAGCTGAGCAGCGGGACTTCGCTGGAAGTCACCGGACCCGACGCGAGAAGCGTCGAAGCGGCTCAGATCCTGCTGGCCACCGGATCGCGCGAGTGGGTTCCGCCCGATGTCGCGGTGGACGGAAAGCGGGTCTTGACCTCGCGGGAAGCGCTCGAGTCGCGAAGCGTCCCGGGCCGCCTGCTGATCGTCGGTGCGGGCGCCGTCGGGATCGAGTTCGCCTACGTGTACGCGATGTACGGCGCCCGGGTGACCGTGCTCGAGAGGGCCGATCAGGTGCTGCCAGGCGTCGACGCGGAGGTCGCCAAAACCCTCGAGCAGGCGTTTCGCCGCAAGGGAATCGAAATCTTGCTCGGTTGTCGCTTCGACAAGATCGAACCCGGGAAAAACAAAGTCCGCGTCGTCTATTCGCGCGGCGATCGATCCGAAGAGATTGCGGTCGACCAGGTACTCGTCGCGGTGGGTCGGCGGCCGTCGACCGACGCGCTCGGTCTCGAGCACGTCGGTGTGGCGCTCGACGAACGCGGATTCGTGAGCGTCGACGACCAGTATCGAACGTCCGTCCCGACGATTGCCGCAGTCGGCGATGTCGCGGGAGGGCCTCTCCTTGCCCACAAGGCGAGCGAAGAGGGCGTCGCGGCCGTCGAGCACATGGCGGGCGTCGATCGTCCACCTCTCGATCCCCAGCGCATACCGGCCTGCATCTACGCCCAGCCGCAGGTGGCATCGATGGGTCTCACCGAGGCGCAGGCGCGCGAGCAGCACGGCGACGCCGTGAGAATTGGCAAATTTCCGTTTTCGGCTTCGGGCAAGGCCGTTGCGGCCGACCATACGTCCGGTTTCGTAAAGCTCGTCGTGAGTGCTGAATTCGGCGAGATCCTCGGCGCTCACATCATCGGCGCCGGAGCGACGGAATTGATCGGGGAATTGTCGCTGGCCATGCAGCTCGAGGCGACCACCGCCGAAGTCGCCCATACCATTCACGCCCACCCGACGCTTTCCGAAGCGATCCGGGAGGCCGCATTGTCCGCCGAAGGACGCTCGTTGAACCGTTAGGCGTTTTTACGCGTCCGAGCCTCGTGCTCGGTGATTGGGAGGATGGAACGCAGATGTCGATCGCCGTGGTGCTGCCGTCGCTCGGGGAGAGTGTCGTCGAGGGGACGATCTCCCAGTGGCTCGTCAAAGAGGGGGATCGCGTCGAGCTCGATCAGCCGCTGGTCGAGATTACGACCGACAAGGTCGATGTCGAGATTCCGTCACCCGCTGCGGGAATCGTGCAGCGGATCGTGGTCTCTGCGGGCGAAGTCGTACCCATTGGGGCCGAGTTGGCCCGCATCGACTCCAAAGCCCACGCCAATCGCAAGGCTTTGGCCGTAATGAGCGACTCGACAGAAGGGAGTGCGCCAGCACCGGCTGATTTCGCGGCTGCGGAGAAGCGCCCGACGGTGCCTCGCGCGACCCCCGTCGCACGCCGGGTTGCCGAGGCGCTCGACGTCGATCTCGCTTCGGCGCCCGCATCGGGGCCCGCTGGTCGCGTCACCAAGCGGGACGTCCTTGGAGCGGCGGAGCGGCGGAGTGCGCGGCTCCAGGCGCCGACGCCATTGTCCGGCGCAGCGGCCGGGAGCCCGGCAGCTGGGGAGAGCGCTTCTGCGAAGCGCCCGAGCTTCGCAAACTACGAGGTTCAGCAAGGCGATCGCGTCATCCCGATGTCTCCGCTTCGCCGTCTGGTCGCGGAGCACATGGTTTACTCGAAAGCCACGAGTCCTCACGTGGGGACGGTCGCAGAGATCGATCTTGCCCGCGTGGTTGCGCTGCGCGAAGCCAACAAGAGCGCGTTTCGCAACGCCCACGGATTCTCGCTGAGCTTCCTTCCCTTTCTGGTGTACACCACTGTGCGCGCGCTGCGCGAGTATCCGGCCCTCAACGCTTCGGTGCTCGAAGACGCGATCGTCGAAAAGGCGGGCCTTCACATCGGCGTTGCGGTCGAGAGCGAGAACGGCCTGGTGGTGCCCGTGGTGCGGCACGCCGACCGCTTGTCTCTGACGGGTCTCGCCGAAGCGATCGAAGACCTCGCGAGCCGCGCGCGATCCAAGCGGTTGTCGGCCGACGAACTCAAGGGCGGTACCTTCACGATCTCGAATCCGGGCCGGCACGGGAACCTCTACGGTTTTGCGATCATCAACCAGCCGCAGGTGGCAATCCTGCGCATGGGTGAGATCGTCAAGCGGCCGGTCGTCCGAACCGTCGATGGCCAGGACGCGATCGCAATCCGGCCGCTCATGCACCTCGCGCTGTCCTACGATCACCGGGCGGTGGATGGCATGCCCGCAAACGCCTTTCTCCATCGGGTGCGCGAATTGCTTGAGCGGGCCGAGTTCGACCTGTAGCTTCCCGGCTGGCTGTCCGCGGAGACGCACGCCTCGCGCGACGGCGGACGGGCCGCACGCGTGGGGCGATGACGGATGGGCTGCACGCGTGGAGCGGCGAGGCCACTGAGGGAAGATTGGATGGCGCGTGAACTCGCGATCGAGTGGCTGGGGACGGTTCCCTACCGCGAAGCGCTCGAACTTCAGGAAAAATGCCTGGAAGCCCGGCGTGCGGGAGCCGCGACTGACAAACTCCTGCTGCTCGAGCACCCACCCGTAATCACGGTCGGCCGTGGAGCGCGGTCGGACACCTTGCTCGCGAGTTCGGCCGAGTTGGCGGCTCGGGGCATCGAGGTGCACCGCGTTTCCCGAGGTGGTGACATCACCTACCACGCGCCCGGACAGTTGATCGGCTACCTGATACTCGACCTCGCCGCTCGTGGAGAGCGCGACGTTCACGTGTTTTTGCGCAGCATCGAGGCAGCGCTCGAAGACGCTCTTGCGGACCTGGACGTGCCGACGCACACGCTCTCCGGCTATACGGGCCTTTTCGTGCGAACTGGTGAGAACCCGCCGGCTGCAGGGCGCTCGCGCAAGATCGCCTCGATCGGGGTGGGTGTTCGCGGTTGGGTGACCTACCACGGCTTCGCGCTGAATGTCGACCTCGACCTCAGCGGCTTTGACGCGATCGTTCCGTGCGGGCTCGACTTTGTCGAGATGACGTCCGTCGCGCGCGAGTTGGCGGGCGCGGCGCCGGCCGACCTTGCCGCCCGAGTGCGCGCCGCAGTGGGTACGGCTTGCGCGAATCGATGGCGTTGATCGGGGACTGAATTCGGCGCACCCCATGGGTGGGCCCGAGTCTCATTTCACCTATATTCTCCGGCCATGCCGGGCCAGGTCATCAAAGTCAAACGCCACGAGAAACTCGGTGTTCTCGAGCGCCTCTACGTTCCGATGATCGTTCAGGGGTTGTCAGTAACGGCCAGGCACTTCTTCCGAAACCTGCGCGGCTTCGTCACCGGGAAGAACCGCGAAGATTTCGTCGTCCAGTATCCCGAGGAGCGAATCGACTACCCCGACGCATTTCGGGGCATGCCGGTACTCGTGCAGCTCGACAACGGCCAGCCGCGTTGCGTCGCCTGTGGACTCTGTGAATTCGCTTGCCCGACGGATTGCATCAGTATCGTTCCCGGAGAGATTCAAGGCGCCCGGATCGAGCGTTACCCCGAAGCCTTCGATATTGACATGTCGCGCTGCATGTTCTGTGGTCTTTGCGAAGAGGCCTGTCCCGAAGAGGCGATCGTGATGAGTCGCGAAGTCGAGATCTCGACTTACGACCGTTCGTCGCTCAACTTCGAAAAAGAGCAGCTACTGGTACCGGAGCAACTCCTCAAGCAGCGCCTCGAATTTTTGCGCGGAGAGTACGACCGCGTACACGCAGCCGAGGAGAAGCGCAGTTGATGGATGATTTTGGATCGCCGGCGCTCCGGCGGCTGATGGACGAGTTTTCTGGTTCGGTGCACAAGACCCACGCGGATCTCGGTGATGCAACCGCTTTGGTCGACCCGAAGCGCATCGAGGCCGTGATGCGCTTTCTACGCGACGAAGTTGATTTCGACATGTTGATGGATCTTACCGCAGTCGACTACTTCGGTCAGACTCCGCGCTTCGAAGTGGTCTATCACCTCTACGCGACGGGGGTGAACCAGCGGGTTCGCATCAAGGCGCGGGTCGCCGAGGAGGCGGCCGAGATCGCCAGTGTGGCCAAGTTGTACGCGTCTGCGAACTGGATGGAGCGCGAGGTGTTCGACCTCTACGGCATCCGTTTCGACGGGCATCCGGATCTGCGCAGGATCTTGCTCTACGATGAATTCGAGGGGCATCCGCTGCGCAAGGACTACCCCAAAGAGCGACGTCAACCACTGGTCGGCCCGAGGAACTGACCGATGACCAGTGGCTTGCCGAGATTTCCCGAAGCGCCCGCCTCTCTCGATGACGACTTCGAGCGCGACCTCCACACCGAGCACCAGGTGCTCAACATGGGACCGTCGCACCCGGCGACCCACGGCACCGTCAAGTTCCTGATCGAGCTCGATGGTGAGACCATCATCAACCTCGATATCCAGGTCGGCTACCTGCACCGCGGTTTCGAGAAAGAGTGCGAGAGCGGAACCTGGTATCAGGCGATTCCCTACACCGATCGGTTGAATTACAACTCCGCGGTTCTCGCGAACATCGGCTATTGCATGGCGGTAGAGAAGCTCCTCGGCATCGAGACTCCAGAGTACTGCCAGTGGCTGCGCGTGATGTCGGGCGAGCTCTCACGCGTAGCGGACCACCTTACCCGCTGCGGGGCGGCCTGTTTGGAACTCGCGGCGATGACGCCGTTCCTCTACGGCATCGAGGCGCGAGAGCTCACCTGGGATCTGCTCGAGATGCTATGCGGCGCACGGGTGACGTCGAATTACATCCGGATCGGTGGCGTCAAGCACGGCATGCCCAGGGATTTCCCGTCCACTGCGAGGGATTTCATCTCGCGGATCCGGAAGTTGCTCGCCGACTTCGAAAAAATGATCACCAGCAACCGCATCTTCGTGGATCGACTCAAGCATACGGGGGTCATCTCGAAGGAGGATTGCATTCGCTACGCGGTGACGGGTCCGATACTGCGTTCTGCGGGCATGGGCCTCGACGTGCGCAAGACCGACCCCTACCTCGTGTACGATCAGCTCGACTTCGACATCCCGATCGGCGAGGTCGGCGACAATTACGATCGTTACCTCGTCTGTGTGGAAGAGATGCATCAGAGCCTGCGGATCGTCGAGCAGTGCCTTACGCAGCTGAAAAAGATGGGCCCGGGGCCCCTCGGCGTTGCGGATCCGCGCGTGCGATGGCCCGCGAAGGGTAAAGTCTTCAACCGCATGGAAGAGCTCATCCATCAGTTCAAGTCGGTCACCGAGGGTCCGTTGGTGCCGGAAGGGGAGGGCTACTTCGCGATCGAATCCGCGAACGGCGAACTCGGCTTCTACCTGGTTTCCGACGGCTCTGCGGTTCCTCTCAAGGTGCGCTGTCGGCCGCCGAGTTTCATCAACCTCGCGCCGATGGGGGGCATGCTCAAGGGTGCGATGCTGGCCGATCTGATCCCAACCTTCGACTTCATCAACATGGTCGGCGGTGAGTGCGACCGGTGAGCCTCGACCGCGGACAGGCCTGGGAGCAGTTCGGCGCGCCCACCGATCAGGTGGGCAGCGTCAACGATCCGCGCAGCCAGGAAGAATTTGGCGTGACCTGGAACGAAAAGTGGATCTACCGCGGCGAGGACGGCAAGTCGGTCGAGCGCGTCGTGCTCTGGAACCGCTACGACTTCGTCGGCGCCTTCCGCCTGAAACCCGACGGATCCGCCGAGGCGGAGATCCTCAGCGAGGGTTGAGTGGGCCGTCGGCGCCGAAGGTCCGGCGCTGTGGATCGCCGAACCCGTTACCGCCTACCGGAGTTCGGATCGGTGGCCGTCGGTTTGACGCGGGGCAGGGGACGCGTTACCCCAATGCCTCCAGCGGCGCCGACCCCGGCGCTCCGCCCAGTTTCCGGCGGCGTGGCCAAGTGGTAAGGCACGGGCCTGCAAAGCCCTGATCACCGGTTCGAATCCGGTCGCCGCCTCCAATGTGTGCGCTTCCGCTCGCTTCGGAATGAACGTGATCGAGTGCGACCTATCGATCCAGAGCCCGATACCCCGCAGCTTTAGAGAGGCGGAAGGTTCGAGGAGAGGGTGGGGGAATGGAGGCAAGCTCTCGCAGGGTCATTCCTCCGCTTGCCGCGGCCCAGTGTATTCCTGGCCGCGCTCCCCGGTCAATCCCTTTTCAAGGTGAAGCGAGATGCCCCGCGCCTGTGCCACAGAGCGGCTCCGAAGGCGAGAAGCGAAGGAGATACTCAATATAGTGTATTGAATGGCGAGGATCGACTGGCGTCTCGGCTGCGGCTGCGGCCGCGAGCGCGGGGCGTCTGTACAGGCGTGCTCTGGCGAGGAGATGGGGGATTCCACACACGCGGGCACCCTCGCTACTCGACACCGTGAAGGAGACGTGTTATCGATGGGTGGCTTCGCGTGCGTCCGGCTCGATCGGTTGAGTTCGAGCTTTCTCCGTTATACGTGCTCCGGGGTCGCGGATCCAGCCCGCACCTCTTCGATTGCGCGGAGCGCAAGCGAGATCGAGCGGGGGCTAGCCCTCTTTATATCTGCCAGTTGGAAGTCCAGTTTCGGATGCGCCCCCGCGTGTCCAGAATGCGGGAGTTTCGTGGCTCCCGATGGGAGGTTGCTTTGAAGACGATGGACAAAATCCGGATCGCGATCGTAGGGGTTGGAAACTGCGCCAGCTCGCTGGTTCAGGGAGTCGAGTACTATCGGGGGAAATCGCTCGAAGATGCCATCGGGCTGATGCACTGGGAGATTGGTGGCTACCGGCCCTTCGACATCGCCATCGTGGCGGCGTTCGACATCGATCTGCGCAAGGTGGGCAAGGACGTCGCCGAGGCGATCTTCATGCCCCCCAACTGCACGAAAGTCTTCTGCCCGGATCTCCGCAAGACGGGCGTGCGGGTTCGGATGGGCCGCATCCTCGACGGTGTCGCGGACCACATGCGGGAATACCCGGAGGCGCGCACGTTTCTGCCCTCCGACGAGCGGGAGGCGACCCACGAGGACATCGTGCTCACACTCCGTCAGTCCGGTGCGGAGGTTCTCCTTAACTACCTCCCGGTGGGCTCCGAGAGGGCGGCGCGCTTCTACGCCGAGTGTGCGCTCGAGGCAGGCGTCGCTTTGGTCAACTGCATTCCCGTCTTCATCGCCAGCGATCCGGAGTTCGCTGGGCGCTTCGAGAAGCGTGGAATTCCGATCATCGGCGATGACATCAAGGCGCAGCTCGGCGCCACCATCACCCACCGCATGCTCACCGACCTCTTCCGCAGGCGTGGCGTGAAGCTCGATCGCACGTATCAGCTCAATACCGGCGGAAACACCGATTTCCTCAACATGCTCAACCGAAACCGCCTGGCGTCCAAGAAGGAATCGAAGACGGAGGCTGTGCAATCGGTGGCAGCGGAGCGGATTCCCGATGAGAACATCCACGTCGGACCCAGCGACTACGTGGCCTGGCAGAACGACAACAAGGTTTGCTTCCTGCGCATGGAGGCGAAGCTCTTCGGCG
>JACZVU010000111.1 GCA_022572485.1 Myxococcales bacterium | reverse complement strand
CGCCAGGCGGGGTTCGCGTCGCAAAAGGCATCGAATGGATCGGACTCGACTGACGATCGGAACTCTTTTTTTTTCGAGTCGTCGCTCTGATAGGTCGATTCGTCGGGGAAGGCCTCTCGCAGCACCTGGTAGAAATCGTTCGGGAGATAGTCGTCGATCTGAAAGAAGCAGCAGGGATCGATTCGCACCTCCCCCAATCTCTTCGACAAAAACAGCTGGCTGGTGTCGAACTCAGTCATTCATCATCCCCGGGAAGCCTCCCGATCATTGTCTCGAGCATCGACGAAGATAGCGTGGGTGCGGGCGACCCACCGCGCGTAGAGATGATCGGGAAAGTGAAGCAGCGCCTCCTCATCGCATACGACGATCTCGAAGCCGAGATCTCGCAGTATTCCGAACATCGTGTTGCTCGGTGAGCGGAAACTCTTCGCGTAGTAGATGCTTCGGGGCAGCCGCGTGATCTTGAGGTCTACAACTTTGCCCGTGTGAGCGCGGTCCGCGGACGGAGGTCGAGCAGCTGGTGCTCGGTCAGGTCGAGTAAGAGGCCATGAGCTTCGTCAGCTGACCGAGCTCCGCGTTCAGGTGGCATTTGAAGCGTCGGGCGTCCTTCCTGGACGTGACGGCGCTCGGAGACGCGGCGGAGAAGCGGGTGCGCAGGGCTGCCAGCCGTTCGAGCGATGCCAGCGCGCCCAGGGTTTCGGGAGAAGCCATGCCCGGCGGCGCGACGTTCGTGAACTCGTCCCGGATGTGTGCGACGACGGTGGCCCAGGCTTCGGGGCACCGGACGACGATCTTGGCCATCTCCACGAACAGAGGCAGGCGCCGGGTCCTCTCCCAGTCGAGCAGGACGATTCGATCGCCGCTTATCAGCATGTTACCGACCGACAGATCTCCGTGCCCGAGGCACCAGGGTACGAGCTTCGCGGCCTCGTCACCGAGAGACGACAGCTGGTCGCGCAATGCCTTCCTCTCTGGCCACGCAAAGGCATCGGTCATCTTCTCAAAGTTCGAGACGAGCGCACCCAGGTCGTGGGATTCGGCGCAGGTGCGCCACTCAAAACCATCCGCGCGATACCGATCCCAGAGCCCGCCCAGCACAAAGGCCACCACGGCGTTGGCGTCCTGCACCGGGTCGGGGTGGCGGCCGAAGATCAGCTCCTCGCAGAGGTAGGGATAGGGGCCGTCGGACCGATTGGCTAGCAGGCGCGGGACGCCGAGTTTCGCAGTGTGCTGACGCGCTTGTACGTCGCATGCCAGGGCATCGCGTGCCTCGGGGTCCACGAGCTTGAGCGTGAACGGCTCGGGCTCTACGTAGAAGGCGCGCAGGTGCGTCTTGACAAAGAGTGCCTGCGCGCGGCAGCGGGCTCGCCAGCGCGGCAGCAACGGCAGTGCTGGCAATAAACGCGCGGCACCCACATCTGCTAAGCGCGGCGGCGCGGTGTTCGGCCGACCCAGCGCCCGGTCGCACAATAGCGAGGCCAATAGTCGCTCCTCGACGAGCCACGACCCCACGCGTCGGAAGTGGGCTTCTCGTACGGGTCGATCCGCGAGGAGGGGGATCTCCTGCTCCGCGGCTGCGAGCCGCGCGAGCCCGCGCTCGAGTCGGTCGCCGATTCTTCGCCTCACCGGCCCGGCAGCTTACTGCGGCGCTCGACCAAGAACATCATCCGGAAGGGCTCTTTGGGGCGGCACCGGGTCTCGCCCAGCACGCGGATCGACTGGTCAGACGATGCCGCCAGCTCGAGGTGCTTCACGTTGTACTCGATGATCGCCTCGCGATCGAGATCCTGAAAGTCGAGATCCGAGTCGCCGTACTTGCGCTTCACGCTCGCGGGCTCGAAGAAGAATTTGTTTCGCGCACGGGCCAAGAGTTCAGCGATGATCCGCCAGGCGGTGTCCTCACCGTATAGGGACACCCAGTAGTGGTGGACGGAGAGACAGAACACGACGTCGAACCGGGGAAGCATCAGGACCGTGTCGGGATCGATGGCAGTCTGAATGAAGGCGATGTTGGCTGCGGCGCGAGTGCGCCGGCGCGCAGCCCGGACCAGCCTTGCGTCCGGCTCCACGCCGAGTGCGAAGCGCCCCTGAGCTGCGACGAGTTGGCTCATCCCGCCCAGGTTGGAGCCGATGTCCAGAGTCGAGCGGTCTTCCTCGTCCAGCTCGCGTCGGATCAACTCCCAGCGCTCGTCGGCGCCGCCGATGCGCTTTCTCTGGTAGGGCCTTGCGAGACCGAGTCCGAGCTTCAGCCGCTTGAATAGTTTCTTTCTTCGTGCCACATCAGGCCTCGATTCTCATCTTTCCGAACGATCGGGTGATAGCAGCGGAGCGTCTATCACGATGTTGTCACTCTTCATCGTAGGCTGGGATGCTCGTACCGATTGAGCGTGAACGCAACTTTCGTGTGACCGACCGCTTGCTCACCACCACCAGCGAGAGTGTCAGTGCGAGCCCGCGCGGTACCGCTGTGCTTCTGGTTACTTGCGTCACGGCGGCCATCCCCAATGGAAGCCCGATCGACCCGACCGAGGATAACCTTGAGATCCATCCGGCTTCCCCTGGGTCATCGGGTCGGGTTCTGGACCCATGGGGGTCAGCCGGTGCCGCTCTCGGTTGAAGCGTCCAGTAGGTCGCAGGCGAGCCGCTGGGTCTGGAACGCGTCTTCGACGCTGGCTAGCGGTGCAGAAACGGGAACCCCGGCCAACGCGGCAGTCATGAATTCAGAATCCTGGAGGTAAACGCCTGCCTTGAAGGTTCGGTCGATCCGGCTCGGCCCGATCTTCTTCACCTTCTTGCTGTGCATCACCGTCAGCTTGTTTCGCACCATATCGATGGCGAGCTTGTAGCCGCGCCCGTAGAGCGTAACGACCCGGTCGCCCGGACTCGACCAATGCGAGCTGAACTGGCCCGTTTGCCCCTTGCGGAAGCGGATCAGGGCCGAGTAGTCGATCGGCACGTCACCGGAAGTGTGCGAGGTGCTGGCGGATACCACAGCCTCGTGCTCGCCGGCGAAGACCGTGAAGAGGTCGATGGCGTGACAGGTGTTCGTCACGATCCGTAGTCGGGTCTCGTCGGGAGATTCCCCGGCCTTCTGGATCTGGGCGAGTCGCTCGGGCGACTCTACGTGGATCGCGTAAGGGGCGCCGAGCGCATCCACGTAGCGCGCCGCCTCGAGAACCGCGGAATAGCAGCGACGGTTGTAGCCGACCGCCGACGTGGCTCGCGAGCGCGCCGCACAGTCGCGCAGGGCGGCCGCATCGTCGACCGTCTCGCCCAGGGGTTTCTCGATCAATGAATGCACGCCGGCGTCGAGGAACGCCGTCGCAACCTCGCAGATCGAAATCCGGCTCACCGCGATGATTGCGGCGTCGAAATCGCGCACGGACAGTGCCTTCTCGATGCCGACGTGACAGACCGGAATCCCGTAGCGCCGCATCAGGGCCGAGGGATCGGACCCGCCGCGATGAACCAGGCAGGTCACCTCGACGCCCCGAATCCGCTTCAGCGCCTCCAAGTGGTACTGGCCGGCCTTGCCGGTCCCGACAACGGCAACCCGAATGGAACCGTCGAGGGCGCGGGGCTTCAAACGCATGAGTCCGTAGGCGCGTCGCACGCGCATTGCCGTCGCCGAGAGGTTCTTGACGATTCCCATCTCGTCTCGACCGTCCCTACGAGAACCCGAAGAGGGTTTCGGTCTCGCGTTCCAATGGAAGCGAGACCGGGGTGGCATTTACGAAGCAGTGGTGAGCGGCGATGATCCCCTCCACCGCCTGGCACGCAAGATCAAAGCTCTCCTGGGGCTCGCCGTTGAGAAGCGACGAGACGGTCCGGTCCAGCAGGGTATAGGCCGTCTCGGGGGACTTCTTCAGCCCGTAGCCCCGGAGCTGGAAGGGAATCTCCGAGATGCGGCCCGTCGCGCCGTTCCAGACGACGTAGCAGCTGGCCTCCTGCAGCAGCTCGATGCGACCGCGATCAAACTCGAAGACGATGCGCCAGGTACGCGGCACCACGGTGGGAAGGTTGTCGAGTTCGAGCTCGATGCCGTTCTCCAGTAGAAACGTCGCTCTTCCATTGCGGTCCTGGTGCCTGGCGGCGCGCTTCTTGGTTCCGTCCTTGGAGAAGGTCGCGCTGCGGACGCTGGTGATGCGCGTCTCGAGGAACTGGAGCGCGACGGCGAGGTTGTGACTTCCCATGTTCCCGAAGCCGGCGGGCTTGAAGTGGGCCGCGGCGCGGCGCAGCTTCCCCAGCGGTTCGCATTGGACGCGCTTCTTCACGGTCTGGAATTCCGGATTCCACAGGTTCGCGTGGTTCACGGCGACCTCGAGGCCGCGCTTCGCCACGAAATTCTGGAGGTCGCGGAGGTCGACAATGGAGCCGACGACGGGCTTCTCGCAGAAGATTTTCTTTACGTCGATGGCGTCGAGC
The DNA here is from genome assembly GCA_022572485.1 of Myxococcales bacterium. Next base: position 4,014 of record JACZVU010000111.1, on the reverse strand, counting down.
TCTCGGATCACAGGAAGATGTCCGTCGGCCAGCGTACCCACGACGACGAGTTCCGGCGAGACGCGTGCAAGTTCCGAGATCTTCCGGGTGACGATCGCATCCGGGTGCTTCCGGGAGAACTTCCGTAGAGAGGCCGCATTCAGGTCACAACCGGCCACGATCTCGTAGCCGAGCGCCGCCAGTGCCTCGGCGAGCTTGCGCCCCTGCTTTCCCACGCCGACGAGAGCGATTCGCCGGCCCGCGTTCCGACTCCGGAGTTCCGTCATTCTAGAGCCGGTTCGAGAGCAGAAGCTGCTCTGTGTCGAAGCTGGTCGTCGCCATCGCGTGCTCTCCCAGCCCGATAGGGCTGGGCGCAGACGAAGATGGAGGCCGTTGCGTTGAACTCAGTCATTCATCTTCCCCGGGCAATCCCCCGATCATTTCCTCGAGCGTCGACGAAGATAGCGTGGGTGCGGGCGACCCACCGCACGAGATGCGCGAGATTCCCGCGATGGTCGCTGATCGCGCGAGATGGTAGCCTGGGTGCTCGAATGGGCGCAAAGACTGAATTGAGAGTAAGGCAGGAGCGGATTGCGGCGCTGGCCTACGACTATGCGGCCAAGCCCGTTCGACGGACGCGCCACTGCAACCTTTGCGGTGGCGATGGCTTCGTTACCCTGACCCATCGGGATCGCTACGAATATCCCGCGACGGCCGACGGCTGTCTTCGCTGCGGGCTCGTCTTCCTCAACCCGGCGATGACCGCCGCTGCCTATGCCGAATTCTACACCGACGTGTATCGGCCGCTGGTGAGCGCCTATCACGGTCGCCTGATCGACGCCGAGTCGATTCAGGATGAGCAGCGTGATTACGCGTCGGCGCGCGCCGATTTCATCGAACCGCGGATGCGCGAACGCGGCTGTAAGACCCTGCTCGATGTCGGCGGATCGACCGGCGTCGTGGCGCACGTGATGAAGGAGCGATTCGATCTCCTCGCCACGGTAATCGACCCGGCCCCACTGGAGATTGAGGTTGCCCGCGCGCTGGGTCTGAAGACCATTACCGGCTTCGTGGAGGACTACGATTCGGGCGGTGCCAGCTATGACTTCATCGTTCTATGTCAGACCGTGGATCACTTGCTGGACGTGTCGCTGTCACTTTCGAAGATTCGCAACCTGCTCTCCGAAGAGGGCCTCTTCTTCGTCGACATCGTCGACTTCCGGGCCGCCTACCGCCGCGGCGGATCGGTGGAAGAGGCGGTCAAGATCGATCACCCCTACTACCTCACGGACGAAACCATGCGCGCGTATCTGGCTCGCAGCGGTTTCGACATCCTCGGGATCGATTGCGCGGCGGACCACCTTCACGTCGGTTACCTGTGCAAGATCGGGAGGCAAGTTCCCGACGCGCTGCCCGATCCCACCTTCGTGAACGATCAGTGGCACGAGATTCGCGCGATCCAGAATCCGCTCCCCTGACGGAGCCTGTGCACTCGGATTGGCCGAAAGGTTTTCAGCCAGGTCGGATTTCGAAGGTGTCCTCGGTCCGTTGCTGGATGTGTACCGCGTCGAATCGGTTCAGCAATCGGGCCATGCGAGCCGCCCGCTCCCTAAGGTCTGCGAGCGTAACGCCCGGGAAGCGATGTCGTTGATAGGCAGCGCTGTTGCGGTTTCCCGGAATCCGCGCCCTCGCTCGTTTTACCAGCGCGCGCGATTCCGAGTGCAGCCAGGCAGCCGCAAAGCGCAGGGGCTGCGGCCGTGCGAGCAAAGCGCCCGGGGGATAGCGGTCGATGAGTACGTCGACGATGCGATCGCTCGCCAGCGGGCCCTCGAGCGAGGCAAGGTGTTGGTGTGCTCGTTTGCGGCGGTCTTCGCCTTCGGGAAGCGCCTTGCCTTCGAGCACCGTGTCGATCTGCGCATGGAGTTGATCGAGATCGAAGGCGCGCACACTCAATGCATTCGGGAGGTCGCTGTCGAACTGTTCGGAAATCGCTGACTGGTAGGCGATCGAGGGCACGCCGAGTACGAAAGCCTCCACACCCGTCGTGCAGCTATTTTGGATCAGCAACTTCGAGGCGAGTAACCAAGGGAGAACATTTCCCTCGTTCAACGCGTGCACGTTCGTATACCGGGCTGCGATTTGATTCCAGATGGCGGGGTTTTCGACCGGATGAGGTCGCACGACGACGGTGAGTTTCGGGCGAGAATCTGCGAGGCTTGCGACCATCTTTCTGAAGTGCCCGAACAGTTCCTGACGATGAGAGACCCAGCCTCTGGCGGCTTCGAAGTCCTCAGGGTGGTGCGATCCTGGAGGCATGGGCAGCGCGCCGGACATCTTCTCGACGTAATGGTTGACCAGACCGAAGTTGGTGTTGATGAGCACGAAGTCGCCGTAGCGACGCCGCAGTGCAGCCACGTCCTCGTCGAAATAGCCCCGCAGCTCCGGTCGCATCATGTCGATGCGCGGATTACCGGTTGCGTGAATGGTGATCGCGGGCCAGTCGGGGAAGCCGCGGAGCACATCCGCGTCATCCGCGCCCCAGGCGAAGAAGACGCCGACCATCTCGAGCGCTTCTTTCGAGAGTCGTCGTCGGTACCAGAACTCGTGGTTCGGGTTGCGGACGAGCGACTCCTCGTCCCACGCCGCGATCTCACTTCCCAGGTCGCGATAGATGCGAAACATCCGCACGCTGAGGGCGCGAACGCTCTTGGCCAGATAGACGCCCCGGGGGAGGGATGTCGCCTCCCGGTGAAGGGTGGCGCGCGAGCCCAGGATCACGGGGAAGCCGCGCTCGGCCGCGACCAGTGCCAGCAGCAGTTTGGCGTCGAGTTCGCGCACCTGGTTCTCAACGGGAATCAGGAGCGGTGGCCGAGCATCCTGCAACGTGAACTCCAGTATCCGGGGAAAAAACCGGGGAAAAGAGAGCGGCCCTTGACATCGAGACGAACGATGACGCGAATTACCATGTCGTGATCTTCCGGGCCTAGTATGCCAGTCGCTTCTCGATGCTGAGGTGTGTTTCCGCGAGTAGATCCGCGATTCGCGCTCCGGAGTTGCCGTCGCCGTAGAGCGGATCGGGCTTGCATCGACCGCCCTTCACGGCTCGCTGTATCGCCGCGAGGATGGCGCTTCGCTCGTAGGGAACGTCGAGCGTGTTTGCGCCGCGCTCCCGCCCTTGCTGACGGCTGCCGATGTTGACCGTGGGGGTGCCCATGTGCGAGCACTCGCGGATTCCGACGCTGGAATTGCCCACGATACAAAGACTGTCGTTCACGAGACGCAAGAAGTCCTCAGGAGGAAGGTTCTTGAAGAAGTGAATCCGCGGGAGGGCGTGGTTTTCACGAAACGCGCGAATGCCCTTGGATGTGCCGTCGGACCCCGCGTCGACGTTTGGCCAGAACCAGATCACAGGGAGGCCGCTGTCTACGGCCGCGTGAAGTGTTTCCACGACATGGTGTCGCGATTCTTCGTGTTCGGTCGTCACGGGGTGCTGCAGAACCACGATATAACCCTTGGAAAGATCGAGTGTCTCGCCGACGCCGCCATACTCGTCGAAGAGGCGGTCGCGTGAAATTGCAGGAGAGCTGAGCGCTTGCTTTACGACGTCGATCGATGGGCAACCGGTGACGAAAACCCGCTCCGGTTGTTCGCCCATCCGAATGACGCGCTCCGCGGCCTTTTCGGTCGCGACGAAGTGCAGATCTGCGAGCTTGGTGATGGCGTGCCGAACCTTTTCGTCGATCGAGCCCGTAACCTCACCTCCCTGAACGTGAACCAGTGGAATGTTGAGGTAACTCGCTGAAATTGCGGTAGCGAGTGTTTCGAATCGGTCGGCTACGGTGATCACCGCATCCGGTTGAAGGTTGTCAAAAACAGTCGCGAGTTCGGCGAGGCCGAACCCCGTGGATTTGGCAGACGTGACCAGGTTCTCTCCTTCCATGATCATGTAGACGCGGCGATCAATGTGGAAGCCTTCGTCTTCGATGATCCGCTGGGCGTTTCCGTAGCGATCGAGTAGCGCGGAAGCGGCCACCA
>JACZVU010000110.1 GCA_022572485.1 Myxococcales bacterium | reverse complement strand
CCCGCAGGGCCAGCCTCTGCCCGAAAGCAATGAGAGATGCCCGCCATGCGGAGCGGCAGATCGGCTTCGTCGATCAACGCATCGGCGTGGATGCCACCGAGCGTGATTTCCGAGGTTCCGATCAGATCCAGATCCGTACCCGCGATCGAGTAGATCTGGGTTTCGGCGCCGCGCGGGCTGAACGCGAGGCCATCGACGATTTCCCTGCGAGCGACGTCGGGCGTCGCGAAGGGTGTAAATCCTGCCTCCATCACGTAGTCGAACGCCATACGCTGGAGCGCCAGCTCGAGAAGGACGGCCTCATTCTTCAGGTAGTACCACTTCGGACCCACCACTTTGGCGCCAGCCTCGAAGTCGAAGAGATCGAGTTTTTCGTTGAGTTCAACGTGGTCGAGTGGTTCGAATTCGAATTTGCGAGGTTCCCCGACCCGGCGCAGCTCGCGAAAATCTTCTTCACCGCCCTCTGGAAGGCCCGGATAGAGAAGATTGGGAATCGAAAGCATCAGCGCCCGAAGCGTTTCCCGACTTTCGGCGAGGCGCTTTTCGAGACCGGCGACTTCTTCTTTCAGCCGCCTCCCTTCGGCGACGTGGGCGTCCCGTTCGGCGGACTCGAGCTTGCGCTTTCCGTTGTCTTGGTGCTCATTTCGCCGCTGGTTGAGGCCGTTGAGATCGGTCTGGATTTCGGCCACCCGTTTCTGGGCGGCGATCGCAGCATCGAGATCGACGTCCACACGACGGCACTTGCAACTCGCAATGATCTCGTCGCGGCGGCTCTCGAGCATTCGGGGGTCGAGCATGGATTCAGAGAGAAGCACAACGCCACGCCCGCGGGCAAGACCCTCGCCGCAGCGGCCTCTCGATCACGAAATTCTCGGCGCTCAGCCGCCAAGCAAAACGCGAAAGCCTACTGAGCGAAACGTTCAGCCGCCGAGCGAAACGCGAAAGCCCGCTGAGCGGAACGCTCAGCCGCCGAAGAACATTTCCACGGATCGGTGCGTCCAATCCAAGACATTGAGATCGCCAAAGAGGAGGGTCGGAACGCTGTTGGGAAACAAACCGAGCGCGATCACCGCGAACGCACAAAAGACCAGAACCGCACCCTCGCCGCTCGAGATTTCCATCCTGTGGGGTTCATCGCCGGGTTCTCGCATGTACATGAGAACCGGGATGCGAAGGTAGTAGTAGACAGATACCACACTCATGAGCACGCCGATGATCAGGAGCCATATCTCGCCAGAGTTCACCGCGGCCATGAAGACCTGGAACTTGCCCAGGAAGCCCGCAGTACCGGGTGTGCCAGCCAGTGAGAGCATGAACAGCGCCATCAACGCGGACAGGCCGGGACGGGTACGCGCGAGGCCTGCGAACGACTCGATCCGCTCGCAGTCGTTGCCTCGATTCGCGAGCGCGACCACCACCCCGAACGCGCCGAGATTCATGAACGTGTAGGCGATCAAGTAGAAAAGCATCGCCGAGTAACCCTGGATCGTTCCAGTCACGAGGCCGATCATCAGATAACCGGAATGCGCAATGCTCGAATAAGCGAGCATGCGTTTTACGTTCTCCTGGATGATGGCCATGACGTTTCCAACGACAATCGTGAGTGCGGACAGCACCCAGAAGATGCTCTCCAGCGATTCGTCGAGCGGGCCGAATGCCATCGCGAGAAATCGGATCAGAGCTGCAAACGCCGCAACCTTCACCGTCACCGACATGAAGGCAGTGACTGCAGAGGGCGCTCCTTCGTAGACATCCGGTGTCCATTGGTGGAAGGGAACCATCGAGATCTTGAACGCAAAGCCCACCACGACGAGACCCAGTCCGATCACTGCGATCGGGTTTTCGACGTCGAATCCCGCGCGAATCGCCTCGAAGGAGGTTCCGCCGGACACACCGTACAAGAGCGCCATCCCGTAAAGCAGAATCGCGCTCGCAAAAGATCCAATCAGGAAATACTTGAGCGCCGACTCATTGCTTCGCAGCTTGCGCCGGTCGAAACCCGCCAGCACATAGATGGGGATGCTCATCAACTCGAGCCCGACAAAAACAGCGATCAAATCCACGGCGGCAACCATCAACATCATGCCGGACGTAGAGAGCATGATGAGCGCGTAATACTCGCCGTGGTTGATCCGGAGTTCCGAGAGATAAGCGATGGAGAGCGCGCAGGAGAGCAGCGCAGAAAGCGCCACCACTGCGGTCACGAACGAAGAGAAGGGGTCGATCTGGTACATCGGATGGTCGGGATTGAAGACCTGTACACCGCCGGCGGCGAACGCAGCCCCCGAGGCATAGAGTGTCAGCGCGAGGAAGAAGATCGCCGTGGCCGCCAACACCGTCCCGATGAAGGACTCCGTGACTTCCCTCCCGAGCACGGTATTCGCGCGGGAGAGCAGGACTTCTCCCATCAAGATCACCATCGACCCGATCGCCACCAGAGCGATCGGCAAGAGGACCGAGAGATTGAGATCCGGCACGGGAATCACAGCCGTTCCCCAGCTTCGTCCGGCAGCGCGGATTCGGACTCGGAACCGGACTCGAAACGCAATTTAGACTCGGAACTGGATTCAGGCTCGGAAGCGGATTCGGGCTCGGGTTCGGACTCGGGCTCGGGCTCGGGCTCGGATTCGGACTCGGATTCGGGATCGGGATCGGGATCGAAACTGGATTCGGGTTCGGAAGCAGAATCGAATTCGGGTGTCACTGCGAAATTCTCTCCGACAAGGCGACCGCGTGTTTCCAGCTGGCGGATCAATTCGATCACTGACGGCTCGATCCGACGCAGCAGTGGGTTCGGATAGACGCCAATCCAAATGATTGGAACCACCATCGCCATCATCACGATCTTTTCGCGCAGCCCGAGATCGATCAGGCCGCGATTTTCCGGGTTATCGACCGGGCCAAACACGACGCGCCGAAACATCCAAAGCATATACGCCGCAGAGAGCACGATGCCGGAAGTCGCGATGATTGCAAAAATGGGAGCGACCAAGTACACGCCAAGCAGGATCAGGAACTCCCCCACGAAACCGTTGAGCATCGGTAAACCGATGCTCGACATCGTGACAATCCCGAAGAAGGCCGCAAAGACCGGCATGGGCCGCGCGATGCCACCAAAATCCGCGATCTGCCGGGTGTGACGGCGCTCGTAGAGCATCCCGACCAAGAGGAAGAGTGCGCCGGTCGAAAGACCATGGTTGACCATCTGCAGCACGCCGCCGTTGAGTCCGTGAACGTTCAGCGCGAAGATTCCGAGCGTCACAAAACCGAGATGCGCGACGGATGAATACGCGACGAGTCTTTTGATGTCCGATTGCACCATCGCGACCAACGAGCCGTAGACGATCCCGATGACTGACAGCGCCATGATCCAGGGCGTAAAATCAACCGCAGCGGACGGGAAGAGTGGAATCGCAAAGCGCAGAAATCCATAGGCCCCCATCTTCAACAAAACACCCGCCAGCACGACGGAACCCGCGGTGGGCGCTTCCACATGGGCGTCGGGAAGCCATGTGTGCAGCGGAACCATCGGCACCTTGACCGCGAACGCGAGCGCAAACGCGACAAACAGCCAGGTCTGGGTCTGCCACCAGATTCCGTCCAGCGGGACCACCGTCTGCAGCATCCCGCCCGCCACGCCACCGGGCGGCGCCACGAGGTCGAAGTTGAGCACACCGGTCTGATCGAAACCCAGATAGTAGAGGACGAGCATCGCCAGCAGCATCAGCAGCGAACCCACCATTGTGAACAGAAAGAACTTGACCGCCGCGTAGACGCGCCGGGGGCCACCCCAGATTCCGATGATGAAGTACATCGGAACCAGCATGGTTTCCCAGAATACGTAGAACTGGAAGAGATTCAGCGACACGAACGCGCCGAGCATCCCCGTCTCGAGGCTGAGCATGAAAAAGAGGTAGCTACGTAGTGACTTCGACACGTCGTTCCAGGAAGCCAACAGAACGACGGGCATGAGGAACGTCGTGAGAAGCACCATCAATAAGCTGATGCCATCGACACCCACGAAGTAGTGGATGCCGTATTCGGAAATCCAAGGAGTATGCTCCATGAGTTGGAAACCCGTCTCGATCGGATCAAAGATCGCGAACAGGCGCAGTGACAGCAGGAAGGTGAGGATGGTGCTGGCCAACGCGATCGGCTTCCAGAGGGATGCCGGCAATCCGTTCGCACCAAGACAGGAAGCGAGGATGCTCGTTCCCATCAGTCCCAAGGCGGTCACCAGTGGGAAGAAGGTGATGATGGTGAGCAGGTGTTGGTCGAATTCGCCCATTCCGCCCTACCTCAGCAGGTAACCCACGATCGCTACTGCACCGGCGATCATGAAAAAGACGTAGCTCTGGGTAAGACCGGACTGTGCGTACTTCAGGCCGTTTGCGGCGAGCGCACGAATTCCGCGCGCTGTTCCGTTGATTCCGATCCCGTCGATCAACCGCGCATCGACAATCTGGAAGAGTACGCGATCCGAGACCGCGACGAGCGGGCGCACGATGACCGCGTCGTAGAACTCGTCGATGTAGTATTTGTTGAGCAACGTCCGATAGAAACCAGAGAACTGCGTGGCGAGCCAACCGGGTACGTCGGGCTTTTGTATGTACAACCACCAGGCCAGCCCGGCTCCGCCCAGCGCGATCGCGACCGCCCAGAACGCCATCCAAAGTTCCGTACTGTGCTCGATGGAATGGGGCTCACCGACGGCCAACACTGGCTTTAGGAAGTTGGCGAGACTGTTCGATTCCTCGATCCCGATGATGTCACCCCAGACCTGGGGAAGACCGGCGATCCCAGCGACGACAGAAAAGAACACGAGCGCCCAGAGCGGGTTTAGCACGAAGCCGTTTGGGTCCTTGATATGGCTGCGAACGTCGCTTGCCGCGCGGCATTCACCCATGAACGTGAGATACCAAAGGCGAAACATGTAGAAGGCGGTCATGCCCGCCGTGACCATGCCAATCCCGTAGAGCCACGTGTGTCCCGGCACGTGGGACGTCCAGACAGCGACGAGAATTTCGTCTTTGGAGAAGAATCCAGAGAAAGGCGGGAAGCCTGAAATTGCGTAGACGCCCGCGAAAAAGATCCAGCGGGTCATCCGAAGCCGATACCAGAGGCCACCCATCTTCTGCATGTCCTGCTCGTGGTGCATGGCAAGGATGACCGCGCCAGCACTGAGGAAGAGCAGCGCCTTGAAAAAGGCGTGTGTACCAAGGTGAAAGATCGCCGCCGTATAACCACCGCAACCGGCAGCGAGAAACATATAGCCGAGCTGGCTCACCGTTGAATAGGCGAGCACCTTCTTGATGTCGTTCTGAGTAATCGCGATGGTGGCCGCCAGCAACGCAGTAATCGCTCCCGTCCATGCGACGACCACAGAGATTTCGGGCGCGGCCGCGTAGAGAAAGCTCAAGCGGCAGATCATGTAGACACCAGCCGTCACCATCGTGGCTGCGTGGATCAGCGCGGAGACCGGAGTCGGGCCCGCCATGGCGTCTGGCAACCATATGTAAAGCGGAATCTGGGCCGACTTTCCGCAAGCTGCAAGGAAGAAACACAGTGCGATCACATTCACGAGACGCCACTCGGGGCCGAAAGGCATCCACGACGGTACGGAGACGGTCATCTCCACGATGCCCTCGAAATGTTCCTGAATGCCTACAAAGGAGATCGCCGGGTGCCCGATCTCTGAGAGCGCTCCAAACAGCAAGAGGATCCCGATCAGGAAACCGAGGTCACCGATCCTGTTGACGATGAACGCCTTGCTTCCGCAGTAGGCATTTCGGGTGTCGTTGTACCAGAAACCGATCAGCAGGTAGGAGCAGAGGCCCACGCCTTCCCAACCAAGAAACATCAGCACCAGATTGTCAGCCAATACCAGCACCAGCATCGAGAAGGTGAAGAGATTCAGGTAACAGAAGAATCTCTGGATGCCTTTGTCATCGCGGTGATCGTCCTCCATGTATCCGATCGAGTAGATGTGGATCATCGAGCCGACGAAGGTGACGATCAGAATCATCACGGCGGAGAGCGGATCGAGTCGAAACGATACTTCGGCGCTAATCGCGCTCGAGCCGATCCCCGCCCCGATCCAGGTGTAGACGTCGTCGACGATGACTCGCGAATCCGCGGGAAGCGCCAATAAATCGCGAAACGCAATACACGCGAGCACGAATGAAAGCAGAACCGCTGCGCACGAAAAAACCGCAGCCACACGGGGCCGCGCTGGGCGACGCAAGACTCCGATCGATATCCCGTGATAGGTCGCAACCAACAGGGGAAGCAGGGGGATCCAACGCAGCAGATCGCTCTCTATGCCGACATCTACCATTTGAGCAGATTGACCTCGTCCACATTCACGGAATCCCGATTTCGGAACATGGAGAGCAGAATCCCCAGCCCGACCGCCACTTCGGCAGCAGCCACCGCGATGACCATCAGGACGAAGATGTGCCCGTCGATCACGGGCACTCCTTCAACCTGAGACCAGATGCGGTTGAAACCCACGAACGCCAGATTGGCAGCGTTGAGCATCAGCTCGATCGACATCAGCATCACGATCAGGTTTCGACGCGTCGCAACACCGAGCACGCCGATCGTAAAGAGGATGGCGGACAAGGCAATGACGTGATCCAGGGGCGGCATCAGTCGATCTTCCGTTTGGCGAGAATCAACGCACCCACGATCGCCGCAAGCAGCAGCAGGGACACCATCTCGACGAGCAGCACGTAGTCCGTATAGAGCGATAGACCCACCTGGCGATAGCCCCCGAAACCTTCGGGAACGGCTTCTGGCGGCACGGCAAATAGTGGATCCTGACCCAGGGCGGTGAGAAGCTGGGCGAGAATGGCGACTCCGACGATTACGACAACGAGTTTGACGACACGCTGCTTACCGGGCGGAAACTCGTCGGTCGATAGATTGAGAAACATCACGACAAAGAGGAAGAGCACGACGATCGCGCCGCCGTAGACTATGATCTGAATCACGGCAACCAGGTAGGCTTCGAGCAGCAAGTAGATCGCGCCGAGAGAGACCATCGTGACGACGAGGCTCATCGCCGAAGCGACCGTGTTGCGAATGTTCAGCACCATGCCCAGCGCCGAGGCGACCGCGAGAGTGCCGAACACGTAGAAGAGGATCGCTTCGACCGTCATCGCTCGATCATCCCTTTACCCACAGGAGAACAAGGCCCGTCGCAAAGATGTTCACGATCGAAAGGGGCAGCAAGATCTTCCAGCACAGGTTCATCACCTGGTCGTAGCGGAAGCGCGGCAGCGACCAGCGCAGCAGCATCTGCACCCAGATCATCAAGAAGACCTTGAGCATGAAAGTCGAAAAGTGAATCAGGATGCATAGGCCCGTCGCAAAACCGACGCCCATAAAGCGCGAAATTCCCTCGATGATCGTATCGGTTGACAAATACGGAACCGCCCACCCACCGAGAAATATCGTCGCGGTCAGTGCGGCGATGATGATGACCCCGATGAACTCCGACATGAAGAACAAGCCAAAGCGCATCCCGGAATACTCGAGGTGGTAGCCCGCGATGATCTCGGACTCGCCCTCCGGAACGTCGAACGGCGGCCGTTTGTTCTCCGCCATGACCGCGGTCAGAAACATCAAGAAGCCGAGGGGCTGATAGAGGATTCCCCAGGCCGGCAAGGGGATGGCCCCAAATAACCAAAATATGCTGTCCTGCGCGAGCGCCATGTCGGACAACCGCAGCGTCTCGAACACCATGAAGACACCCACGACGGTCAACCCCATCGTGACTTCGTAGGAGATCATCTGGGCCGCCGCGCGAAGCCCACCGAGCATCGACCAGTTGTTGTTGCTCGACCATCCGGCGAGCACCGTTCCATAGGCGGCAATCGATCCGATCGCGAAGATGTAGAGCAACCCCCAGTCGATGTCTGCACCGACCAGGTTAAGGGTGGTATCGCCGAACTGATAGACGCCACCGTAGGGGATCACCGCAAACGCGATGATCGCGGGCACGGCGGCGATCAGCGGGCTGATCAGGTGCATCACGCGATTCGCTCCTGCCGGAACGACGTCCTCTTTGGTCATCAACTTGATCACGTCCGCGGCAGGATGGAGCAGGCCCAACACGGTGATGCCGCTCACGTCCGCACGATTGGCGCCGATGCGATCCTGCATCAAGGCGCTCTGCTTGCGCTCGATCCAGGTGACCACGGGCGCGATCCCGACCACCATCACGACGAGGATGAAGAGCACCTTGACGATGGCTTCGATCGGCATCTAGCGCTCTGCTCTCGAAGCGGCTGAATCCGCGAGGGGGCGACCCGCATCGCCGACCGAATCGAGGTCGATCCCCGCAAAGGCAGGGTTGGCAGCAGCGAGATCGCGCGCGACCTGATGCGCGTCGTAACTTCCATCAAAGCCCTCGAGACCAAGCGCGGCACCGAGTTTCGCAATCACCTCTCCATCGGCGTACGTTTCCCACGCCGATTCAACGGCGGGCACAACGCGCTGAA
>JACZVU010000109.1 GCA_022572485.1 Myxococcales bacterium | reverse complement strand
GAAGTAGCGGTGAGGGGGCAGGATTTCCTGCAACACATAGCCTCCACCGATCGCGACCTGTTGTCCTTTGCTGGCGACCATCACGTTGCTCGACACAGAGCCCGCCAGATCGCGGAGCATCACCTCTCGGTTGTAAGCCTGGAGGACATCGTTCTTGTGGATGCACCCGATGAGCTTCCGCGAATTCTCGGCCTCCACGATTGCGACCTGATCGCCGACGCCACCGCTGAACATCTGCATCGCTACGTCGAGGTTGTGGTCTCCGTTGAGAGTCGGCGCGCGAGTGTCCATCAGGTCTTCCGCGATGATCAGCGGTTGAAGAATCTCCTGTTCGACGAGCATTCGGGTCAACTCTCGCAGATAGATCACTCCGAGCAATTCGCCTTGGTGGTTGACGACGAAGAACTGAGTGCTGTCCCCAACGAGAACGCGATCGATCACCGTATGCAGGTTTGCGGATGCGGGAAGCGTATCGGGCTCGGTATCGATGATGTCGTGGACGAAGAGGTTCTTTAGGACGTTGTGCCCTTCCTCTGCATAGAGATCGATGCCTCGGCGCGCCAATTTCATTGTGTAGATCGATTCGCGCTCCAGGAATGTGGTCACCAATGTGCTTACCACGCAGGCCGCCATCAGCGGTGGGATGATGTCGATCGTCTGCGTGAGTTCGAAGATTATGATGATCGCGGTGATCGGTGCGTGCGTCGCGGCTGCGACAACGGCACCCATCGTCACGAGCGCGTAGGCACCTGAAGTAGCGGTCGCATCCGGAAACCATTGGTGAAGAATCGTTCCCAGAAATCCGCCGGTCATCGCACCGAGGAACAGTGACGGCGCGAAGATACCCCCGGATCCACCGCTGCCGATGGTGATCGACGTTGCGGCGATCTTGGCAATCAGCAGCATCCCGAGCAGCGTCAGCGGAAGTTGGTCGTGGAGCGCAGCGCTGATCGTGCTGTAGCCCACGCCAAAGACATTGGGAAGCGCGATGCCGATCGCGCCAACCAGCAAGCCGCCCACCGCGGCTTTCGTGTAATCGGGAATCGGAATGCGATCGAAGAGATCCTCGGTCGCGTATAGGGTTCGTATGAAGATCAGCGCGACGAAGCCCGCTGCAACGCCCACCAACATATAGGGGATGAGTTCGATCGGGCTGACGAGTTCGTAGGCCGGTACTTTGAAGGCCGGGTGGTTTCCGAGGAAGAAGCGCGAGACCACCGTCGCAACTACCGATGAGATCACGATCGGGCTGAGATGCGTGAGCGCAAAATTGCCGACCACTACTTCGGCGGCGAAGAGCGCACCCGCGATGGGTGCATTGAAGGTCGCTGACACTCCCGCGGCGGCGCCGCACGCGACGATCACGCGGAGTTGACTCGCGGGGACTTTCAGCAGCTGTCCGATCGATGAGCCGAGCGCCGAAGCGATCTGGACGATGGGTCCTTCGCGGCCCACCGAACCGCCGGATCCGATCGAAATCGCGGACGCCAATGCCTTGATGGCGACGATCCGCTTGCGAATGACGCCCCCGTGCAAAGCCACGGCCGCCATTACTTCTGGAACGCCGTGCCCCTTGGCCTCCCGCGCGAAAAAGTAGATCAGCGGGCCGACGATCGCGCCGCCTGCCGCGGGAATCAGCAGTCGCCAGTACCACGCCAATGAACTTGCGATCTGGAGCGGGTCGCCGGCTTCCACGAGCAAGCCCTCATGGATCACGCCCACGACGCCATCGGGGCCGCCGAAGAACGCGGCCTGGCAGAAGCGGATCATCCATCGAAAGAGGATCGCGCCGCTGGCGCCCGCGAGCCCACAAGCGACTGCGACCAAAACCATGAAAAGCTGGCCGGTTGGCCTCGTGCGGGCCTGCGCGATGAGATTGGTAGCGATGACGCTCCCTCCCAGAGGCGAGTAGCGATGACGCTACCTCAACGGGACTGGCGAAGATGACGCCGCCTCCGTGAGATCGGTAGCGGTATCGCTTCGTCCGCGCTGCGGGCGGCATGCTAGCAGCCTGCTCCGCGCGGATCGGGTCGATTGCCATGCTAGTGTTTCGTCTGAATCCCATGGCAGCGTCACGCGTGAAGAATCGATCGGGGATGCGTTCGCGCATGCCGTTGGGTGACTTCCTGGTCGCCTACCTCCACCGCGCCGGGGTCCGCCATATTTTCGGACTTCCGGGAGATCTCGTCCTCGGCCTCTTTCACCGCTTTGGCCGTGCGCGGGATCTCGAAGTCATCACTTTTTCCCACGAACCCACCGTCGGATTTGCGGCGGACGGCTACGCGCGTAGCACCCGAAGACTGGGAGTGATCTGTGTCACCTATGGAGCGGGCGGCCACAATGTCGTGAATCCGGTCGCGGGCGCATATGCGGAGCAGGTTCCGCTGCTCGTCGTATCCGGCGGTCCGGGTGTCGCCGAATCGAGCATTGCCGCCATCCACCACCAGGTGAAAGACATCGAGGCGCAGTGTCGGATCTTCGCGGAAGTCACCTGCTCGGCGAAGATCCTGAAGCACGCAGAACGCGCCGCGGAAGAGATCCACGAGCTGCTCGGCGCAATCTGGGCGGAGAGTCGGCCCGGTTACCTCGAAATCCACCGCGATCTCGTGGATCTGCCGATTCCCGTGCCGAAGCACATCGTCGAATGGAACGGCCGTTTTCCGGCGCCCAAGTCAGATGCTCGAAAGCTGAAGGAAGCGGTTGCGGATGTTACCGAGCGTATCCAGGTTGCCAGGAAGCCCATCTTGATCGGTGGCGTCGAGCTCTATCGGAATCGAGCCGAAGGTGTGTTTCAGGCGTTGGCCGAAAAACTCGGCGCACCCGTCGTAACCACCATTCTCGCCAAGGGTGTCTTCCCGATGGATCACCCGCAGCACATGGGGATTCACGTGGGAACCTTCAGCGCCCGGGAGATCAATCACCGCGTGCGCGAAGCGGATCTCGTGCTCGCGCTCGGGACACAGCTCACGGACCTGAATCTCGGCGCCACCAAACCGCAGATCGAACGAGACCGTTCGGTCTGGGCGACCTCTCAGCGAGTGAATGTGTCCTTCCACAGCTACACCGACGTGATGTTGAAGGATTTCGTCGCGGGGCTCGTCTCAAAACGCCTGCCGAGGCATCGCGAGAGGATCGTCTATTACGACAATCTGAAGCGCGGCGACCGGAGCGCCAAGAAGAAGCTCTCCATCAACGACATGCTCGTCGAAGTCAACGACTTTCTCGAAGAGCATGACGGTTACGACGTCTTTGCCGAATCCGGCGACATGCTCTTCGGGGGCCTGGAGGTTCGCCCGCGAAACGGCGGTCTCTATTACGCGCAGGGTTATTACGCGTCGATGGGATTCGCCATTCCCGCGGCGCTCGGTGTCCAGATTGGAACCGGCCGCCGACCGCTGGTTCTCTGCGGTGACGGTGGCTTCCAGATGACCGGCTCGGAGATTTCCCATGCGCCGCGTCTCGGGCTTTCGCCGGTCGTCATCCTCGTCAACAACGCCGGCTGGGGAATCTTCCGTCCGGTGACGCCGAAGCAGGAGCTGCTCGATTTGCCTCCGTGGCCTTTCGCCGAACTCGCCAAATCCTGGGGAGGCGTTGGCATTCGCGCGACAACCCCCAAGGAGCTTCGCGCCGCGCTGCGCGAGGCCCATGAAACGGAGAGTTTTGTGATCATCGAATGCATCGTGCCAAAAAATGACAACTCGCCGATGAGCCGGCGTTACATCCGACAGAGCGTCCGCAGGGGAAGCGAATAGATTGCCAGCGCGTGAACAAAATCATCGTATTCAGCGGCCTGATCCAAGGTGACGTTACTGGGGTGTGGTGACGGGAGGCCTGAGGGCGACATGGGGTTGGAGCCCGATGGCCTCCCGTCACCGCACCCGGGCAACCCGCTTTCGCAGAGGAGTTCGACCAGGAGCGCGACCCCAGCATGGGGTCGCGGGTCTACGGGTTGCGGATCGGGCTCGGATCGGAAGTGGGTGTTTGTTCGTCGTCAACGGTCGCCACTCGGACGGCGGGCGGAATGAGCAGTGGAATCGCGCAGCCGAGGATGAGGGCGCCGATCCCTCCTGCGAGGTAGGGAGCGTTGGCACCCGCGTTTTCGAACAACCAACCCGCGCTCAGGTAGGAGCTGATCCCCCCGAGGCTGATGCCGACCATCGCAAGCATTCCCTGACCCGTTGATCGCAGGCGTTCGGGGACGACGGCATCCACGTACAACGGGCCGCCCAGGAGAAGGCCCGCGACCGTGATGCCGTGAAGGATCTGCACGGCAAAGATCCAATCGAGGTTCGAACTCAGCCCGCACACGAGCCAGCGCAGCCCCCCCGCGATCACTCCGGTTGCGAGCAGGCCTCGCGCCCCGATTCGCGCGACCGTTTCCCCGAGCAACGCGATCACTGGAATTTCGACGATCAACATCGGAATCCACATCCTGCTGATCGAATCCAGGCTCCCGCCGTGGGAGCGCACGAAGAGCGGAAACAATCCCATCGGGCCCTGGAGAAAGAAGTAGGCGAACAGCGCGAAAATCAGCAGGCGCACGAATGGCCGGTGGTGCAGCAGCCGGCGCCAGTCGCCGCGCGGCGCGCGCACCGTGAGGGCGTCTGTTTGGGGGAGCCGTCGCGCGATCAAGGCACAGATCAGCACCATGAGGCCCGCACCGAGGAACATGATCTTGAGGCCCGGCTCCGAAGGGCCTCCTTCGGTGGCTACCAGGCCGCGGAGTGATTGCGAGTAGTGGAGCACCGGAGGAAAGAGAATCACCAGGGCCAGAAACCCGATCGTCCCCCAGGTTCGCGTCAAACCGAACGCGTGGCGGCCAGCGTCTTTCGTGAGTGCGAGCGTGACTGCAACACAGGCGGGGATCAGGGCGGTCGAAAAAAACGCGAGTACGGCTGTTCCGATCAACAGCAGCACGAAGCCTTTACAGAAATAGAGCGTCGCGTAACCGATCGCTGCGCCCGCGGCGAGAAGCGCGAGAACCCACGACCGGGAGCCCGTGCGATCCGCGACTTGCCCCCAGAAGGGTTGTGCGAGCAAGCCGGCCAGCGGCAGCGCGGCGTAGACGATGCCGACTTGCGTGGCATTGAGGCCGGCGTTTTCGTGAAGATAGAGACTGTAGTAGGGGAAGAAGAGCCCGAGCCCAGCGAGGCAGAAGAACCAGATGGCGCCCATCGATGCGGAAGCGGGATATCGCTGCACGGTGAATAGAATGCCGGCTAGTGGTCGGCGTCGCTCACCCGATCGAGGATCACGTCGATGAGGGCGGCGTGGCCTCCGAGGGGTTCGCTGATCCGGATTCGGACGTTTGGGTGTTTTCCCGCTGCGCGCTCGACCTGTGTTGGGATGTCTTCGGAAGTGTGGCGACCCGGTCCGAGGAAATAGGGATGCACGACGATGTGGGTCGCCCCCTTTTTCACGCAGGCATCGATCCCTTCGGTGATGTCGGGCTTGGTGATTTCCAGATGCGCGACTTCGACGATCGATTCAGGTACGCGCTTGCGGACCTGATCGGCGACGTCTTCGAGCAGTGCGTTCGCCTCCGCGCGGCGACTGCCGTGGTCGATGAGCAAGAGCGCGCGTTTCACGAAGCGCTCGTAGCGCGCTCCAGCGCTTGCGCGAGGTCGGCGCAGAGATCGTCAGCGTGTTCGATGCCGACGGAGAGTCGCACGGTCGCTTCGGTGATTCCCTTGCTGCGTTTGGCTTCGGGCTCGAAGGCCCCGTGGCTCATCGTCCACGGGTAGCCGATCAGGGACTCTACGCCGCCGAGGCTTTCGCCGAGCGAGAAATAGCGGGTGCTCTCCGCGAAAACTTTCGCGGCCGGTTCCCCGCCGGCCAGATCGAGGGTGACCATGCCTCCGAACCCGCGCATCTGGCGCTTTGCGAGTTCGTGACCCGGATGGTCCGAAAAGCCGGGGTAGTGAACCCGTGCGACTTCGGGCCGCTCGCGCAGAAATTCCGCCACCTGCTTCGCATTGGCCTCGTGTTGGCGCATCCGCAACGCGAGCGTCTTGGCCCCGCGCAATGTGAGCCAGGCGTCCCAGGGGCCGGGCACGCCTCCGCTCGCGTTTCGGGTGAAGCGAAGCCGCGTCGCGATCTCTTCATCGTCTACCACCAGTGCTCCGCCAATCACATCGGAGTGTCCGCCGATGTACTTCGTGGTGGAGTGTGCGACTACGTGCGCGCCAAATTCGAGCGGGTTTTGCAGGTAGGGGCTCGCGAAGGTGTTGTCGACCACGAGCTTCAGTCTCTTGCGGTGTGCGATCTCCGCACAGGCTGCGATGTCGATCATGCGCAGCATGGGATTCGTCGGGCTCTCGATCCAGAGCATCTTCGTCGAGTCATGGATGGCCTTCTCGATTTCATCGAGAACGGTGGCGTCGACGAACGAGAAGCGGATGTCGAAGCCGGACATCACCTCCGTGAACAGGCGGTAGCTTCCCCCATAGAGATCGTCGCAAACGACGACGTGATCCCCCGCGGAGAGCAATTGCATCACACCGTGGATCGCTGCCATCCCCGAACCGTACGCAAGACAGAAGCGGCCGCCTTCCAGCGACGCCAGAGCGGCCTCGAGGGCATCGCGCGTCGGGTTTCCGCCGCGCGAGTACTCGTAGCCGCGGTTTGTGCCGATTGCATCCTGGGTGAATGTCGCCGTCTGATAGATGGGTACGATCATCGCGCCGGTAGCTTCGTCTGCGCCCTGCCCGGCGTGGATGGCCCGGGTCTCGAAACGGGGGTCGTTTGTCATGGCCTCTCGCTCTTTGCCAGTTCTAACCAATCAAAGCGTCAGTTCGCGCGGCGCTCGACGCGCTCAGGCGGCGCCAGCGGCGGGGATCATACGTGACCGCTGTCGTGGGTCAAAGCCTCGCGAGCAGCGGGTATCGGCTGAATTTCATGAGGGCGCGTCATTTGGCCCCAGCCCTCCGCCTTCGATACATTCGCACGATCATGCCCACCGCCGGCATTCTCGTCATCGGCAACGAAATCCTCTCCGGCAAGGTCGTCG
This sequence comes from Myxococcales bacterium, assembly GCA_022572485.1. The sequence goes on along the minus strand of JACZVU010000109.1, from coordinate 1,505 downwards.
ACACGAACTCGCCCTATCTCTGCGAGCGGCTGCGTGGGCTGGGGGTGGACGTCGAGCGGATCGTTACGATTCCAGACGTGATCGAGATCATCGCATCAGAAGTCGAGGCGATGAGTGAGAGCTACGACTATGTGTTCACTTCGGGCGGGATCGGTCCGACCCACGACGATCTCACCATCGAGGGCGTGGCAGCGGCCTTCGGGCGTTCGGTCGAAATCGACAAGAGCCTCGAAGAAAAGGTCCGCTTGGCGATCGGGGGCGATTTGAACCCGGGTCAGCTCAAGATGGCAAAGGTTCCAGCAGGTGCAACGCTGATCGATTCCGGCGACAGATGGTTTCCCCTGGTCGTCGTCGACAACGTCTACATCTTTCCCGGCATTCCCGAGGCGCTGCGCAGAAAGTTCGAGTCGGCGTGCGACCGCTTCAGCGGCGTCCCGTATGTGCTCAAGCAGGTGTACGTCAAGCACAGCGAGAGCGACATCGTCGAAACCCTCAACGCTCTGCTGGAAGCGTTCCCGGATTTGGTGTTGGGTTCGTACCCGAAGCTTCGCGAGCCGTCCTATCAGGTGCTTCTTACGCTCGAATCCCGCGACGCCGATTACGTTCAGCGCGCTCTGGATCGGCTACTGGCCGATCTTACGAAAAGCGCAATATACAGGGTGGAGTGACTGGACCCCACTGCGCGAGACCCGCTGCTCAAATTCTACGCCTACGTGCATCCCTTGTGGATGATCGCGAGCCTTGGGGTTGTGGCTCTGGCGCTGAGAGCCGGTCTGCGTTTGCGCCGCGCTCGGTTCGGACGCAAGCCGAGGGCACCGGATCTGCGTCGCAGCCATCTGCGCCTCGCGAAACCCGCGGTTGCACTCATCTGCGTGGGTTTTCTCGCCGGCCCGATTTCCGCTGTCTGGCTTCGGGGCTGGACGCCATTTTCGACCTTCCACGCCTGGCTCGGTGTTCTTGCAGCCGCCCTGTTTCTCGCGGTTGCCATTCTCGGGAGGCGCCTCGAACGACACCGCGGTCGCCCGGTCGACGCGCATGCGTTTCTCGCGGCCCTCGCCGTTCTCGTCGCCGCGATTGCGGTCGTGGCGGGCTTGGTACTGCTTCCGTGAAGCCCTCCGGTTGGGTTGCGGCGTTTCGGCCTATAGGACGTCGACGGTGCGCTGACGCAACCAGTGGTCGGCGAGTACGAGACAGACCATCGCCTCGACGATCGGTACGGCGCGCGGCAGAACACACGGGTCGTGACGTCCCTGGGCCTCGAGCGTCGTCGCCTTGCCGTCGCGCGTCACGGTTTTCTGCGCCTGCGCGATTGTCGCCGTCGGTTTGAAGGCGACGCGCACCACAATCGGCTCCCCGTTGCTGATGCCACCTTGAATTCCGCCAGAGCGATTGGATTCCGTATGCGGCTTGCCGTCTTTGCCTGGCACGAAGGGGTCGTTGTGTTCGATCCCGGTCAGGCGAGTGCCCTCGAAGCCGCTCCCCACCTCAAAACCCTTCGACGCGGG
>JACZVU010000013.1 GCA_022572485.1 Myxococcales bacterium | reverse complement strand
GGGCGCGCAGCTCACGGCCGGCCTCGAGAAGATCCAGGCGAACAACAGGCTCGTCGGCGACGTCCGCGGAAAGGGGTTGATGATCGGCATCGAACTCGTAAAGGACACCGACAGAACGCCCGCCGCCGCTGAAGCTGGCGAGGTGCGCCGCCTCTGCCGCGAAGCCGGCATCCTCATCGGCATCGGGGGATCGCTCGGGAACGTCGTGAGACTCCAGCCGCCGCTGGTCATCACCGAAGAAGAATGCGCTCGGGTTCTCGAAACCCTCGAGACGGCACTCGCCGAAACCGCGCGCGCCGTCTAACGCGGCGAGAGATCCGATCTAGTGCTCGGAAACCCCGATGCCGTGGGCTTCTCCTACCGCGCGGTTGAGCAAACGGCCATCTCGCGTGTTGATCGCCGGGCAGAATCCATCGTCAGCCGCAGCCAATCGATCGGAACCTTCGTTGGCGAGCCTCAACACCCACGGCAGCGTCGCGTTCGTGAGCGCCTGAGTACTCGTGCGACTCACGGCGCCGGGCATGTTGGTCACGCAGTAGTGGACGACTCCATCGGTCACGTAGGTCGGATTTGCGTGCGTGGTGGCCCGTGTGGTCTCCGCGCATCCACCCTGGTCCACTGCAACGTCAACGATGACCGCACCTCGTTTCATCGTCGAGAGATCCTCGCGGCAAATCAGACGCGGAGCTTTCGCGCCCGGGATCAACACCGCACCAACGATGAGATCCGCTCGCGCCAACGCATCCCGAATCGCGTGGATATCAGAGTAGAGGGTGGTGACGTTGGCCGGCATGATTTCGGACAGGTAACGGAGTCGTTCGAGATCGAGATCCAGGATGGTCACGTGGGCACCGAGTCCCGCAGCCATCAGCGCGGCGTTCGTTCCCACCACACCACCGCCGATGATCAGCACCTCGCCGGGCTCGACGCCGGGTACGCCACCGAGCAGAACGCCGCGCCCCTGCTGGGGTCGCTCGAGGTATTTCGCCCCTTCCTGGATCGACAGCCTTCCGGCCACTTCGCTCATCGGCGTGAGCAGGGGCAGCGTCGGTCGCCCATGTGCGGAGCGACCCTCGAGAGTTTCGTAGGCGATCGCCGTGATGCCCTGATCCAGACAGCCCCGCGTCAGCGCCTCGTCAGCCGCAAAATGAAAGTAAGTGAAAACATCCTGCCCCTGGCGCATCAAGGAAATCTCGGCCGGCTGTGGCTCCTTGACCTTGACGATGAGTTCGGATTCGCCCCAGACTTCTTCGGCGGTATCGACGATCTTCGCCCCCGCCGCCAGGTACTGGTCGTTTTGAAAGCCCGACCCTTCGCCAGCAGCCCTCTCCACCAACACCGTATGCCCGTCGCGCAGCAGAAGCTCTGCACCCACGGGCAGTAGGCCAACCCGGTATTCGTCGGATTTCACTTCACGCAATACGCCGACTAACATTTCCCTCTCATTTCCATCTCCTACGCCAGCCGGAGAGCGCCCCAACCGCGCAAGGCGATCCGCTACCGCGGATGCAACCGAACACAACGCAAACTTGCCAACCGAACTCCCAAAGCCAGATCAAGTCACCGCGGAGCTACTTCGACCGCGGGAACCCGAGATCGACACCCCGGTGTGAACCGGGTCTGGCCAGCGGGTCGTCACCACCTTCGGGCGCGTCCAGAACTGCACTCCCTCGGGCCCGTAGATCGAGTTCGCACCGAAGAGCGAATTCTTCCAGCCTCCGAAGGAATAGAACCCCAGGGGCACGGGAATGGGCACGTTGACGCCCACCATACCCACCTGGATCTCACGCTGGAAGCGCCTGGCGGCACCGCCATCGTTGGTGAAGACCGCCGTGCCGTTGGCGTACGGATTTCGGTTCACGAGGTCGATGGCGTCGGTGAAGTGTTCCGAGCGCACCACACTGAGGACCGGCCCAAAGATTTCCTCGCGGTAGATCCGCATCGACGGCGTCACGTGGTCGAAAAGCGTCGGCCCGACGAAGAATCCGCCCTCGCAACCGTCAACGGTCAGCCCACGTCCATCGGTGACGAGCGTGGCGCCTTCTTCGATACCCGAGTCGATGCAGGAGACAACGCGATCGCGGTATTCGGCGGTGATCAGAGGGCCCATCTCGACCTCGGGATCGTCGGCAGAGCCCGTCTTGAGTTTTGCGATCCGCTCTTCGATCAACGGAATCAGCCGGTCGGCGACGTCGCCGACCGCAACAACGACCGAGATCGCCATGCAGCGCTCACCCGCCGAGCCGTACCCTGCCGAAACAGCGGCATCCGCCGCGAGTTCCATATCGGCGTCGGGAAGCACGAGCATGTGATTCTTGGCGCCGCCAAGCGCCTGCACCCGTTTGCCTGCGCGCGTTCCGCCCTCGTAGATGGCGCGCGCAACCGATGTCGATCCTACGAAGCTGATGGCGGCGACGTCGGGATGTTCGACAAGGCGCTCCACGGCCACGCGGTCTCCTTGGATGACATTGAATACACCATCGGGAAGCCCCGCCTTCGCGAAGAGTTCGGCGAGTCGGATCGATGGAGAAGGGTCTTTTTCGGAAGGCTTCAGGATCACGGTGTTGCCACAAGCGATCGCGATCGGAACCATCCACAGCGGCACCATCACCGGAAAGTTGAAGGGCGTAACGCAGCCCACGACACCGAGGGGTTCGCGCACGGCCATCAGATCCACGCCGGTCGACACCTGCTGTGACTGATCTCCTTTCAATAGCTGAGAGATCCCACAGGCGAACTCGACAGTCTCGAGTCCGCGCTGCACTTCTCCGAGCGCATCGGGTTGGGTCTTGCCGTGCTCACTCGCGATCAGCTCCGCGAGTTCATCCTTCGCTGCGTCAAGCAGATTCCGGCATTGGAACATGATCTTCGTGCGCTTGGTGAGCGACGCATCTCGCCACTCGGGAAATGCAGCGCTCGCCGCGGCGACCGCGCGGTCGACTTCTTCGACGCTCGCGTACGCGACGCGCGCCTTTTCGATTCCGGTTGCGGGGTTGAAGACGGGACCGGTGCGGCCCGATTGGCCATCCTGGAATTTCCCATCAATCCAATGAACAACGATCTCAGACATCCAGAGATCTCCGCGGTGAACCCTTTGGGCGGAAGCTCAGATGCACTCGCTCCAGGCTATCCTTGAAGTGCCTCGTAACGATAGCAGTGGCCTCTTTCGGCGCGTGAAGCCACGCGATTGTGCAGGTCCGGATTTCGCCGCAAGCGGGCGAGCGCTGGGGCGCCGCAACCCCGCGGAGCTGCCCTGGCAAGCCACTCTTCGCCATGGCTCCGGGCCTTCAGCTCGCTGATCGACAAGCCTTCCACTGTTTATGTCAATTAACAAGTACTTTATTTTATAAACGCAAGTTATTGATATTAAAGAAAATAGGATATAAAATATTATGAATAATCAACGCTTCAACGGAGCCGCCTCATGGCAATCGATGTTGGCCCTCGGCTGCGTGAGGTGCGCGAGCGCAGTGGGCTTTCACAGCGCGCGCTCGCAAAGCGCAGCCGCATCAGCAACGCGACGATCTCCCTGATCGAGTCGAGCAAATTGAACCCGTCGGTCGCGGTCCTCAAGCGCATTCTCGATGGCATCCAGATGGACCTCTCCACATTCTTCGCCACCGGAACTTCCGAATCGGAGCCCGTCGTCTACCGGGAATCTGAACTGGTGGAGATCGGGCGCGGCAAGATTTCCTACTGGCAGGTGGGGCGCGAACTCGCAGGCCGGAGCATGCAGATTCTCCACGAGCGCTATGCACCGGGAGCAGACACCGGCAAGGTCACACTGCACCACAAGGGAGAGGAGGGCGGCGTGGTGATCCGTGGCCATTTGGAACTCACCGTGGATGGCAAGCGATACATACTCGGCCCGGGTGATGCGTATTATTTCGACAGCTCACGCCCGCATCGATTTCGAAATGTGGGTCCCGAAGAATGCGAGATCGTGAGTGCGTGCAGCCCGCCGAGTTTGTAACTCGAAGTCGATACCAGACGCGCAGCACTGAGCTGGGCAAGACACCCCCAGACAGGATCTAGCGCCTCGGGAGATAGCGGTCGAAAGCCACTCCAATGCCTTCGCTTAAATGGTCGCTCTCTTTCAGGAGGTCTTCTTTCAACAAAAGCCTGGGATTCATCGTAAACTCCACACCAGCCATGTCTACGTTGTGAGCGAGGTCCAACCCACCGTATCCCTGGAAGATCAAATCTCCGTCCGGGCCAAATACCATCACGTGCAACGAAACACCGGCGAAATCAATGACGAGTGAACGTGCGAGCCCCTTGGTTTTGGCTTCGTCAGACAGATTCACAATCTTCATTTTCCGAAATACCCCGTCCCATTTGACCGTCCGATCGCGGGTCTTCGTATTTCGATAGACGAGCGACGGCGAAATCACCGCGTCGAAGGAGCGGGTTTCCGCAAGGTGCGCGACATAGACACCCATCGCTGTTTCAAAATTGTCGTCGAGCGCTTCCGACTCTTCCACCTCTACGATGCTCGCCGCCCATTGCGCAGATGCCTCTTTCCTTGAAAACGTCTCGAGCGTACCTCTGTGATTTCGGATGTAGCCCGCAATGGCACCGAACATGTCGTCCAGCACGGGACTGAACTCAGGCGGCATCTTGATGATCGTGAGGTTTACCGGTAAAACCACGAAGTGACGGGGTTTCTCTGCATCGCCTCGGTCGACAGATTTCGAATTCGGAACTCGGAATCCGTGGACACACGCGGACGCAAAGACAGCGAGCGCTGCAATCGAAACGGCGAGTGCCAAACGAGACCGGAATTTGCGCTCGGGGGTGACCCCATCGCACCACCAGTTGCCTGCTAGCCGTCCAACCACCCGCTGATCTCCCACTGCCCTGACGCGGCGAATCACGAGTTTACTATTCCGCCCAGCCAGATCGACTCGGTGATCCGAGTCGAATGGGCCTCGCGTTTCAATCGAATGCTTGGCGAAAACCTCAGGGCCCGTGATCGGCATTCGAGCGTGCGCTTCCGCTCGAACGGGCAGGGTGGGCCGCTCCAGGGCGATCTCGGGTATGATTGCCCACCTCCCTTCTTGCGCCCTCGGGCTATGCGCCATCCTCCTGATTTTCGCTGGGGATGTTGGACATCTGGATCGAGCCCTCCGCGCGGCCACGAGTATCGAACGCATGCGAAAGATCACGCAACTCAGACGCTCATTGCTCTTCGTTCCGGGTGCAGAACAGAAGAAACTCGATCGTTCTCGAGAGGCGGCCGCAGATCTCCTCGTCTTCGATCTCGAGGATTCCGTCGCGCCGGACCACAAAGCGCGCGCCCGCGAGCAGGTCGCGGATCACATCCGAAGCGTCGGATCCGGGGGTCCGGCAATAGCCGTTCGCGTGAACCCACCAGAGTCTCTGAACTTCGAAGCAGACCTGAAGGCGGTGGTTTCGGCTGGCGCGCGGACGATCATGCTGCCGAAATCCGAGAACCCCGAGGGCCTCGAGCAGGCCTCCGCGGCGGTAGCGAGGCTAGAGGCGGAGCTTGAAGCCCCCAGCGGAAGCGTTAGGTTGCTGGCACTGGTCGAGACCGCGGCTGGGATCTCGCGGGTGGAAACGCTGGCCGGAGCCGATTCGCGAATTGATGCCCTCTGTTTTGGGAACGCGGATTTCAGCCTCGACATGGGACTCTCCGAGGCCGATCCTGCGACCGGCGTCTTGCTGCACGCGCGTTGTCGCCTCGCAATCGCCGCAGCCGCGGCAAAGGTGGCGCCAATCGACGGAGTCTGCCTGGCAGTAAAAGACACGGCCGCGTTCTTGGAAGAGGGAAACCTGGCGCTGCGACTGGGTTTCGAGGGAAAGCTCTGCATCCACCCGGCGCAGGCCGAGATCGCCAATTCGATCTTCACGCCAACCGCCGATCAGGTCGAAACGGCGCTGCGGGTGATCGAGGGATGGGAGGCCGCGGTTGCGGACGGCAAGGGCGTTTTCGCGCTCGACGGGAAAATGATCGATCTACCTCTCGTCGATATCCACCAGCGGGTGATCGATCGCGCGAGACTGGCTGTCGCGCTCGGAAAAGACTGATCGGGATCGCCATGGACGAGAACAAAACAGCAGACGCGGCACCTCGAATCATCCACATCGAAGCTCCTTACTTCGAAGATCTGAAGGCGGGGCAGTGCTTTTCGGATGCTCCGGCCGTGACGCTGACCGCGGGACACGCGGCTTTTCACGAGGCATTGTTCGGAGATCGACTGCGACTCTCACTGGACGCAACCCTTTGCGAAAAAGTGACGGGATCCGCGCGTGCTCTCGTTCACCCGAATGTAATCTGCAATGTCGCCATTGGGCAGACCACCTCACCGACTCAACGCGTCAAGGGTAACCTCTTCTACAGGGGCCTCATCCTTCACCGGCCGGTCTTCATCGGTGACACCCTGCGCACCTCGACGAAAATTGTCGCGCTCAAGCAAAACAGAGCGAAACCCGGACGTGACGCCACCGGAATGGTGGTCCTCGAGATTCACGTAGACAATCAACAAGACGAAACCGTCCTTCACTTCTGGCGTTGCGCGATGATTCCGTGTCGCGATCCGAACGCAGTCACCGGGGCGAGCGATTCCTTCGACACCATCCCGGCTGAACTCGACATGGAACAAGTCGAAGCCGCGGTGCCCGGAAAGTGGCGCCTGGATCATTTCCGACGAGAGATCTCCGGCGAACATTTTGAGGAGCTTGCAGAGGGCAGCCGGTACCACATCGAAGCGAGAGATTCGGTCACGTCTGCACCAGAGCTGGCGCGCCTGACGCTCAACATCGCAAAAGCGCACACCGATGCAACGTCCAGCCCATACGGCAAGCGCCTCGTCTACGGCGGGCACACAATTTCGATGGCGTCGGCGCAAATCGCGCGCGCGCTTCCCAACCTCGTGACCTTGATCGCGTGGCGAAACTGCGATCACACAGAACCGGTCTTCGAGGGTGACATCTTGCGCACGGAATTTACGATCGACGCGAAGCACTCACTCGAAAGCGGCGGAGGCCTCATCGACCTGCACGCCGTGGTACACGCAACGCGCGGAGATCAGGCGCCAACGCCCGGCGCGGACACCTCGGTGCTCGATTGGCGCGTTATCGGTTTGATGGCTTGATTCGATGGAAGGGAGCTCTACGTTGAATGGCATTTTAAGTGGTATGCGCGTGGTCGAGGGGTCTGCATTCGTCGCAGCACCGCTCGGAGGCATGACGCTCGCTCAGCTCGGAGCAGACGTGATTCGCTTCGATCCGATCGGTGGCGGCCTCGACTACGGCCGTTGGCCGATCACTCCCGATGGCCGCAGCCTGTTCTGGGCAGGCCTCAACAAGGGCAAGCGGTCGATCGCGATCGACATTCGCTCGCCCCGGGGCCAGCAGGTCATCCAAGACCTGATCTGCGCCCCGGGTACAGATGGAGGACTGTTTCTCACCAACTTTCCCGCGCGCGGGTGGCTCGACTACGGGTTGCTCAAGGCGAAACGCTCGGATTTGGTGATGGTCAACATTTACGGACACCACGATGGCAGTACGGCCGTGGATTATACGGTGAACCCCGCTGTCGGCTTTCCCGCCGTAACGGGCCCGAGCGACAACCCGCACCCCGTCAACCATCTCCTGCCCGCGTGGGATGCGATCACGGGGCAGATGGCAGCCGTTGGACTGCTCGCCGCAGATCGCCACCGGCGAAACACCGGAGAGGGTCAACTCGTACAAATTGCGCTTGCCGATGTGGCCCTCGCGATGATCGGAAACCTCGGCAAGATCGCAGACGTGATGATCAACGACCAGGATCGCCCGAAAGATGGAAACTACCTCTACGGAGCTTTCGGTCGCGACTTCGAAACTCTCGATGGGCTGCGCGTGATGGTGGTGGCGCTGACGGACTCGCAGTGGGAGAAACTCGTTAGAGCCACCAACATGGAACCCACGTTCGACGAACTGGAAAAGCGAATCGGTCTCGATCTCCAGCAGGCAGGCAACCGGTACCGGGTGCGCCGCGAGATCGCAAAGATCCTGGAACCGTGGTTCTACGCCCGGATGCTCAACGAGGTCCGCGAAATTTTCGACAAGAACCGCGTTTCCTGGGCGCCCTATCGAACCTTGCGACAGGTGGTCGAGAGCGATCCGGAATGTTCGACCGAGAATCCGATGTTCTCGATGGTGGAACAACCCGGGATCGGGACCTACCTGATGCCGAGTTCCCCGCTGCGATTCAGCGCGTCGCCCCGACTCGCTGCGACCCGCGCGCCCCTGCTCGGAGAACACACCGATGAGATTCTCTCGACGGTGCTGGAACTGAGTGACCGCGAAATCGCGAAGCTGCACGACGATCACGTCGTTGAGGGGCCATAAGCGATCGAGTGCGATTCATCTTTCTCGATCGGGCGGACTGGAGCGCCCCGGCTCACCGCAGAGCGCGGTGAGCCGGGCTGCGTGGTAGAATTCCGCGCCCGAGGATACCCACCGCGATGAGCACAGAACCCAGAAGACTTCCGGAGTTGCCCGATTCGCTCTGGGTGGCGACCGCACCGTCGGAACCAAGCTGCCCACCGCTTTCAGGTGATCGATTCGCCGAACTCTGTGTGATCGGCGGGGGCTTCACGGGGCTCTCGGCCGCCTACCACGCCGCGAAAGCCGGAGCCGATGTCGTGCTCGTCGAAGCTGCGGAGCCGGGATGGGGAGCCGCTGGGCGCAACGGTGGCCAGGTGATTCCGGGGCTCAAGCTCGACCCGGACGACCTCGAGCGCCGCTTCGGTATGGAGCGTGGACAACGCCTGGTCGACTTCGCGGGCGCCGCACCCGATCTCGTGTTCGAACTCGTCGCGCGCCACCAGATCGACTGCGGGGCGCGGCGACAAGGCTGGATTCAGGCGGTCCACGGCCCTGCAGCGCTGCCACTGGGGGAAAACCGGGTGCGCCAATGGCAGGCGCGCGGCGTGCCGCTCGAAATACTCGATCGGGATCAGGTCGCGGCCCTTCTTGGAACCGACGAATACATCGCGGGCTTTCTCGATCCCCGCGGCGGCTGGCTGCAACCACTCGCCTATACGCGCGGCCTCGCGCGAGCCGCACAATCTGCAGGAGCGAGCCTGCACGGAATGTCCCCCGCAACCCGCATCGTTCGGAACGCAGAGGGGTGGCGGATTACAACCCCATCGGGAAACGCGATTGCGAAACAGGTCTTGATCTGCACCAACGCCTACACGGACGAACTCTGGCCGCGCCTGAGCCGCAGCCTGATTCCCGTTATGAGCTACCAAGTCGCCACCGAACCACTCTCCGACGAGCTCCGGACGCGCATCCTGCCAAAGGGACACGTCTCTTCCGACACGCGCCGCCTGATCAAATACTTCTGCATGACTCCTGAGGGTCGACTCGTAATCGGCGGGCGGGGGCCTATCCGCGAGATCGAGTGCCGCAAACTCTACACGCGCATCGTCGCTTCGATGCACAAGCTGTATCCGGAGACTTCCAACGCGAGATTGGATTATTTCTGGAGCGGTCGAGTAGCCGTGACATTGGACCACCTGCCGAAGATCTTCGAGTTGGGACCCGGTATGTGGAGCGGCGGTGGTTACAACGGGCGCGGCATCGCGATGGCAACCGCGATGGGTCGATTGTTGGCGGAGTGCGCTGGTGGAGCCGCCGCCGACAGCCTGCCGCTGCCGCCGACGAAACCGCGGCCGTTGCCATTTCACGGCCTGCGCGGCCCGGCTATCGGCCTGGCCATCGGTTGGAAGATGCTGCTCGACGCCTGGGAGGCGCGCCGTCGTTAGGCGCACTCACAGCCGTGCGCGCGATCAATCCTCGCGGTTTTCCGCCCAGACTTTCGCGACTGCGGGACGCGCCTCGACGAGATCCAGGAGCTTTGCGATGCGCGGGTTGTCGGCGAACAACTGCTTGGCGTCCGGATGCCACTTGGCGAGCATCCAAAGATAGGCGTCAGCTGCACTGTAGGTTTCCCCGAGCAGGTAGGGCCCCGGGTCCAAGGCGTCGTTCAGGACCGCAAAGTAGTGGTCTATGTCCGTTCGTGCGGCAGCTTCGATCCCGTCGATACCCGTGGCATCGGTCGTGAACCGATCCGCGTAGAAAAGGCGCCGATAGGCGGTGTAGATCGTGACCGCCATGAAGACGAGCCAGCGCTGGAAGCGCGCGCTCTCCGGGCTGCCCGCCGGTGGAGCGAGCTTGGCCTCAGGGTGGCGGTCGGTGATGTGCAGCAGCATCGCTGCGGACTCGGTCAGCACCGTACCATCGGGGAGAATCAGTGCGGGAATCTGACCCAATGGATTCACGGCCAAAAATTCCGCACTTCGATTTTCCTTGTTTTCGACATCGACCACGACCTTCTCGTACTCGGCACCGATCTCCTCGAAGAGCACCTCCAAAGCCATCGCACCCGCCGATTTCGCCCAGAAGAGTTTGTACATGGGGGTCGCTTCCTTTGTGAGTAATCCCGCCGAGCAATCATTCTATGGAAGGAACCTCGGCGAGCCCAGACCCATTTTGGTGCAGCGAAACTTCGCGGGGATATAATGACCGCGCGCGCGATCCGCGCTCTTCGAGAGAGGCCGAAACCACGCAACCGGGTCTAGAGAGGATCGTAGAATAATAGAATTACAACGACTCTCGCCAGGAGCTGGTGTCACCGTATTCTGCGGAACGCTCTAGCTCGTTTGCGCCCGCTGGGGCCGAAACCTGGAAGGACTGAAAGGAAAGGGAATTCGAGATGAGCCAAGCGACAATTCGCATGAATGCGTCGGATCTCGATCGGCCGACGGACGGGCCGAAGCCCGCTGAAGGCGGGTACGAAGGCGACCCGATCGAGACGGCGCACGTCTACTACGACAAAGGCGGAGTGAGTGCAGGCGTATGGATCTGCACTCCGGGCAAGGCGCTCAACAACGACTATCCGTGCGACGAATTCTGTACGATCATCAGTGGCAAGGTCGGCGTCGTAAACAACGACGACAACACGGAAGAAATCTACAGCGCGGGCGACAGCTTCTTCGTACCGAAGGGAGCCAATACCACGTGGATCATCTACGACACGGTTTCAAAGTTCTGGATGATCACCGAACGGTGATGCCGAGAAAACCCACCGTAAGCTGCTCGATGCTCGTGGTCGCGATCCTCGCGGCTGGATGGGTCACGGGTTGTCAGACTTCGGCTCTCGGGCGTCGCCAGTTCAAGCTGATGCCAGAAGCGGAAATGTCTGCAATGGGTGTCACTGCATTTGCGGAAATTTCCCAGCAGACACCTCTCTCCCAAGATGCAGGTGCGAACGCGATGGTCCGCTGTGTCGCAAATGCCATTACCGGAGCCCTGACCGGAGTGAACGCGAGAACCCGCTGGGAAGTTCGCGTCTTTGCGGACGACACGCCGAATGCGTTCGCGCTACCGGGCGGAAAGATCGGCGTGAATACGGGCTTGTTGCAGGTGGCGCGCACCCAAGGCCAGCTCGCCGCCGTGATTGGTCACGAGATCGCCCACGTATTGGAGGGACATGCAAACGAGCGCGTGTCGGCAAAGTTTGCTTCGCAGACGGCTCTGCAGTTGCTGGCGGCGGTCGCCAACACAACCAACCCGGTACACGGCCAGATGATCGGGCTTCTCGGTGCGGGCGTTCAGGTTGGAGTGTTGCTTCCGTACGGTCGCCAACACGAGCGCGAGGCCGACTTGATCGGCCTGGATCTGATGGCAAAAGCGGGTTTCGACCCCCACGAGAGCATCACACTCTGGCGCAATATGTCGAGAGCTGGCGGCGCCCGGCCTCCGGCGTTCCTCTCGACCCACCCATCACACGGCTCACGGATCGACGAACTCAAGCGGCGCATCCCGAGCGTGATGCCCTTGTATGAGAACGCGAGAGCCAGAGAGAGAATACCACGCTGCAAGTAGCCGCTCGCGATACGACTCAATTTCACGTCACACAGACACGGATTTTGGAGGTACGACAGCGCGCTCCCGCCGGAAATTTCCGCAACTGGAATCGACATCCATCGCTCGTGCGTAACGATGACCCGAGTAGACCGCAGATGCGATGATCCCCGGCGCGCTGCAATCTCCGACCCGCATGATCTCGATACGCTCGCACAGCGCGTGATAGAGCGCATCGCGCGGCTCTCGAGACGTCACCATTACGACGCTCGCCGCCTCTACGTCTCGCCTGCGTCCCGTGTACGCGCAGGCCAGCGTCACCTTGTCGCCGGCCAACGATTGAACGACCGTACCGGTTTCGAGATGAACCCCCAACGAGATGAGCATCGCCTGGGCGCGCGTCTGTTCATCAGTCGTATATGCCCATTCGCATACCTTCCCGGCGGGCGTCACAAAAGTCACGTCGTATTCCGCACGGAGTAGCTTTTCGGCAACGACGCTCCCCATGTAGTAGTTGTCGTCATCAAAAACCACGACCGGCCCCTTCGGAATCACGCCGGCCATGACATCGTCCGGAGTCAACACGTTCGCGTTCTCCCAGCCCTGAATCGGCACCGTATGCCAACGTCCGATGCCGCTCTTGCGCCACGCGGCCCCCGTCGCAAGCGCAACACGATCGGCACCAAACTCCAGAATCTGTTCCTCGTCGAGTTCGCTATCGAGGAAGATCTCGACATTCGCGAGCTTGTCGAGCTGCGCGACGCGGCCAGAGCACCGTGTTGATGAACGTTCTCCACCATCAGTGCCGCCGCGCGCACATCTTCATCGTCCCACAACGTCGCCGCGGGCATCGGATCGTCTTTCGAGCTTGGGTGGATCGAACAGTATTCAGTCGAGACAACGCCCCAACCACCCTCGGCCTTGACACCACGCATCGCAGCCAGCATCTGGGGCCTTGCGTAACCCATACCGGTACAGTGTGGCACCGGGTAGAAGCGATTCGGTGCGGTGACGGGACCAATCTGAAGCGGCTCGAAGAGAATGTCGTAGCGGGGGTCTCGAGGCATCTTCAAGATCCAACAACTTCTACGCAGAAAACTGGAGGCAGAGCCTAGCCCGGAGCACTCGCGTCAGCCAGCCACAGCCAACGAAGCCGGCCTTCGCCTGCTCCCTCTGCGCGGCGTGTACGTAACCGTGCGAATAGCAGCGGCGAAAAGATGACTGCGATGACGAACACCGCAAGCACGGTTGTCACCGGCCGCTGACGCAGGCGCGCCAAGATTCTGCGTTGGAGGATTCGTTTGTCTCAATACAATCCCGGGACGATCCGCCAGCGCACCCGACGGCAGTAGCAGTCCCAATCTTCGCCGTACTTGGCCGCGCAGCGGTGGTGGTCGCGGCGCTCGCGATGGATCAGTAGAAACGCAAAATAGATCGGGTAGAAGTAAGGCAGCGGCGACCGGAACCCGCAGGGCAGCGACCAGGCGAGGCCCAGCAGCCAGTCACCCAGATAATTCAAATGGCGCGACCAACCCCAGAAACCCGAAACGAGCAGGCGGTTGCCGTGGCGGGTCTCGATGAATTCAGCGGCCTTTCCCCAGATCAGCAGGTCGTTTGGATCGCTCCGAAAGCGGTGTTTCTGGAGGTTCGACAAGCGAAATAACGTCACGCCAACGAGCCCCAACAAGACACAGAGCGCAGCGGCCCAGATTGGAAGTTCCGGAGCGTGGTCGATCAGATAGTGGGCCTGGAGGGTGTAGGTCATCGGCACCCATACGAGATCACCGAAGAGCAACATCCACCCGAAATTCTCGTGCTGGATGTCGAGCGTTGTAAGGATCGCAGGTTCATGCCAGAAGTAGTCGAGCACGTATACGAGCTGCAGTGCGCCGACCACAGCCATTGCGGTGGACAGTGACCCGTGGCGCTCGACCTGCACCGCGGCAAATGAAAAAACGACCAGCATCCAACCGATCAGGCCGGGGCGCGCTTCGAAAAAAACCTTGAGATCGAACCCGGTGACCGGCGGAACGCGAGGATGGCGCGCCGCCCCGAGGAAGTAGTCGACGATCACGCTGCGCGGTTTGCGGGCCGGCTCGGTGACGCGACCGTAGATCAGCAAGAAGAGCGCAAACACATAGGAGAACAACGAGACCACCGAGATCAACTCTCCGAAGTGGTCGTAGATCCAGCGCAGCGGGAACAGGCCACTTCCGACGCCCACGGTGAACACGACGGCGGTAATCAGCAGGGAGGAGCGACCGTTCATCCGATAGCGGAGGCAAGTGCCGTCTTCGAGCGGCGTTCCCTTGACCATTGGCCCCGGCGCGAAGGCCTGCAGCAGGGCCTGGAACGCCAGCCAGGCGAGGTAGACAGCCGCGGTTTCCCAGCTCGGAGCCAGGCTCTCCGCAAAAGCACCCAGATCGGCTTCGGGGTTCGGGAACAAACGCCCGTCGTTGAAGCGCGCGCAAAAATAGAGATACGCGGTTCCGATGGGCAGCGCGACCAAAAGCGCGAGATTCCCAGCGACTCCGCCGAAATCCGAGCGCGATTGCCGCGCGCTCGCCCCACCCTCGGTCGAGCCGCCTCGATCTTGCCGGCCCGCAGTCATCGGCGGATTTTCGCACAGATGGAGAGCGCGCGATGCCTACTTCGCTCTTTAGGTGGCGGATTTCGAGGTGGCGACCCGGCTTCTCGCCTATTCTTCCCGATCGAAAATTGCCGAAGGGATGACGAAGGCGACCGCAATGCCGGAATCCATCAACTGCGATCGACCCGACCTCGCTCCGGGCACCGGCTTGGTGCTCGTGACCGGCGCCTCGGGCCACCTGGGCGCCAACCTGCTTGCGCGCTTGCTCGCAGACGGAGAGCACATCCGCGTTCTGCTCCAGCCCGGTTGCGACAACAGTGCCATCGATGGCCTCGACGTCGAACGCGCGGAAGGCGACTTCCGCGATCTCGAGTCAGTGAGTGACGCCATGAAGGGTTGCCAGCGCGTGTATCACTGCGGGGCGATGGTTTCGACGATTCAAGGCGACGCCAAACACCGGCGCCAGCTGTTCGAGTCCAATGTCATCGGCACACAGCACATCCTTGAAGTCGCGCGAACCCACGGCGTCGCCCGCGTGGTGGTCACCGGATCCTTCAGCGCCGTGGGTCATCACCTCGACGACCCTTCCGCGCCAAGCGACGAATCCGCTCCCTTCTACCCCTTCCACCGCGCCATGCCCTATGAGCGAACCAAGGTACTCGCCGAACTCGAATGCCTTCGAGCCGTTGTACGTGGGCTCGACGTGGTGGTGGCCACCTCTTGTGCGATTCTCGGCGGGAACGATTTTTTGCCGTCCCGGATGGGACAAACCCTGTGTGATTTTGCCAACAGTCGGCTTCGCGCCTACGTGCCCGGCGGCTTCGAATTTGTGAGCACTCGAGACATCGTCAATGGCCACCTGCTCGCAATGTCGCGCGGCCGCACGGGCGAGAAATACATCTTCAGCACGCGCTTCGCGACGCTCGACGAGATTGTCGGGCTGTTTGCGCGGGTGACAGGCGTCCCCCGCCCGGGCAGGCGGCTGCCGGCACCCGTGATGGGAGTTTTTGCGGAGATCGCCAGCCCGTTTTTGAGTCGCTTCTTTCCAAAGGTCCGCCAGCGACTCACACCCGGCGCGATTCGGCTACTGCAAATGCGGCGACATGCCAACACCAGCAAGGCGCAGGTTGAGCTAGGGTATCGGCCCACTGATATCGAGAGCGCAATAGAAGAAGCGTATGCGTTCTTCTACGCGCGTGGTGCCATTAAAAACCCGGCTGCGCGAGTGCCGATGGCAGCCTCACCCGACCCGGCCCTGGCCGCGTCAACCACCGCCTAGGCGACGAAGACCCAGGAGGTTCATGCTCGTCCAGCCCCAATCCGTTCCACCCCCCCTGGAATTGAAGCCAACCCATGATCCGAGGCAGACGAGCCGCGCGGAGACTGCGCCCGAGGCGCACTTCCGCGAGGTAGCCGCGTGAACATCCAATCCGCAACCTTCGACGCGATCGTGATCGGTGCGGGCCCCGTCGGTTGCGTCGCGGCGCTCGCTCATGCGCGGGCAGGTGCGCGAGTCCTGCTCCTCGAAGCCAACCCCGACGCGGCGCGTCGGCTCGCGGGCGAATGGCTGCACCCCCTCGGGCTGAGTGTGTTGCACGAGCTTGGCCTCGATCCGTCCGAAAATTCCCGCTTCGACTCGGGGCGCGGGTTCGCGATCTTCCCGGACGACGGAAGCACGCCGGTGGTTCTCCCGTACGCGAACGGAGCCCGCGGTTGGAGCGGTGAACACCTCGCACTCGTCGACGCGCTGCGCGAGGCGGTGTCCGCACATTCCAATATCACCTACTTGCCCGGAGCGCGTGCGACCGGAATCGATGGTCAGTGCGTGTCGTTCCAACAATCCCGCTCGGACGGCGAAGAGCGCGTGACAGCCGAACACATCGTCGCTGCCGACGGCCGCTCGTCGTGCGCGCGCGCGGCGCTGGGTTTACCCACGGAGCGCGTCACGCTGTCGCGAATGGCGGGCCTGCGCCTTCGCACGCGCGAGCTTCCGTTCGAGGGATACGGGCACATATTTCTCAGCGGACCCGGCCCGATGCTCGCCTATCGAATTACAGAGGACGAAATACGACTATGCCTGGACCTCCCCCTTCGCGCATCTGCCTCGCCGGGAACGCTCTACGAAGCCTACGGGCCCGCGCTACCGAAATCGCTGCGCCCATCGTTCGAGGCCGCTCTGCACGGGGGAGACATCTCCTGGGCGGTCAACCAGGCGCGCCCGCGCGCCCACCACGGCCGACCCGGACTCGCACTGGTAGGCGATGCCGTCGGCTTCCACCACCCGCTCACGGCTGCCGGAATGACGTTTGGCATGGTGGATGCCGCGACTCTGGTCCAGGCCGAGAATTTCGAGAGTTGGCGACGTTCGAGAGAGCGCGGAACCCGGGTGGCCGAGATGCTTGCGGGCGCTCTCTACGAGATCTTCGCTTCCGACACCGCTTCGGCCGCGGCGATCCGCGCCGAAGTTTACGAACTGTGGCGTCGAGATCCACGCGAGCGCGAGCGCACGATGCGGTACCTCGCGGGCGATGACCACAGACTCACGGCTTTCGCGCAATCGTTCGTCAAAGTCGCTGGCCCCGCGTTGCTTCGACTCGGCGCACGCGCCGCGCGAAGCGGAGATCCAAAAGGCGCAGCCGAAGTTGCGAGAGAGATGGGAAGACGACTGCACTGGTTGGCGACGGGCGCATTTAGGCGTGGCAATCCCGCGGTCATGTCGTCACCGATGCTGTCGATGGCGGTCACGTCGCGCCAGGAGATGGAGGCGACACCCGCAGCGCCGGCAATCCAACGCGGCGCGGACGCGTTGATCGCCCGGCAATGGTCCTCCGACGGCGAACCGAGCAACACAGCCACCGATTCCGGCGACTTCGGAAGCTGGGAGGGAGAGGTGGTCTGGTGCCCAATGCTCGCCGCCCAGTACGTGATGCTCCAACATCTCATTGGTGTAGAAATTTCGCCGGAGCGACGAGCGAGGTTGATCCAACACTTCGAGCGCACGCGATTGTCTTCAGGACTCTGGGGACTACACGAACTTTCACCCCCTTACCTCTTCGTGACGACATTGGTGTACATCGCAATGAGACTGCTCGGCGTAGAGGCGACCGATCCGCTGCTCGCCCCCGCACAGCAGTTCATCCACCGCGAAGGCATCCTGACGATCCCGAGCTGGGGCAAACTCTGGCTGGCGCTCCTCGGACTCTACGACTGGCGCGGAGTCTCCCCCTTGGTGCCAGAGTTGTGGTCCGTACCCGAAGCGCTTCCGATCCATCCATCCAAGCTCTACTGCCATACCCGCCACATCCAGATGGCGATGTCGGCCCTCTACGGCCGTAAGGCGTCGGCACCACAGACCGCGCTGCTCGATCGAATTCGCGGCGAGATCTACACCGAAAATTATGCGGGCGTCGATTGGGTCGCGGCCCGCCGGTCGCTGCGTCGGGCTGAGCTCGTGACACCACCGAGTCGGCCGCTGCGTCTGATCTTCGAGCTCCTCGCACTCTTCGAGCGACACCACCGTCCGGCGTTCCGCGAGCGCGTACTGCGCAAAATAGAAAGCCGCATCCGTTGGGAGCTGCAAACCACGGACCACACCAGCATTTCACCGGTGAGTGGAATCCTGAACGTGCTCGCCCTGCGAGCCGGCTACATCGACGACCCCGACGCCAAGCGGGCATTGGAGCGACTCGAAGCCTGGGTGTGGGAAGACGATACAGACGGGATGCGCGTTGCCGGAGCCCGTAGTGCATCGTGGGATACCGCGCTCTCATTGCAAGCGCTGACCGCCGCGAGCCCGCATGCCGAAACCGAAACAGCGATCAAGCGAGGCGCCGCATTCCTCGATAGCCAGCAGATCCGGGAAACCTTTCCGGGATATCGGGAAGCCTTTCGGGTGGATCCGAAGGGAGGGTGGTGCTTTGCGAGCGTGTGGCATGGATGGCCGGTTAGTGACTGCACAGCCGAAGCGTTGAAGGCGCTGCTGAGGACACCCACCCTGACCCTCGACGCCGATGACGCCCGCAACGCGGTGTGCTTCATCCTCCGCTGCCAGAATCCAGATGGCGGATTCGGAAGCTACGAGGCGCGGCGATCCAGGGTGGGACTCGAATGGTTGAATCCGGCCGAGATCTTCGGGGATTCAATGACCGAGCACTCCTACGTCGAGTGCACCGCTTCGTGCATCTCGGCACTCGACACCTTTCGGCGTCGATTTCCGAACTACCTGGGTGGCGAGATCGAGCCAGCAATTGCACGCGCGCATGAGCGCTTGCGGGTTTCGCAGGCTTCAGACGGTTCATGGCGCGGCGTCTGGGGTGTGCGCTTCATCTATGGCACGCTATTTGGTGTTCGGGGACTCCTCGCCGCGGGTACCAAGCCGAATGATTCGGCCATTCGCCGAGCGTGCCATTGGCTTCGGGCAAGGCAACGAGTAGATGGCGGATGGGGAGAGGACCCCGTGAGCTGCGTGAGCGACATTTATGTTGAACATCGAGAGAGCCAGGTGATCCACACCGCCTGGGCGTTGATGACACTGCTCGAAGCGCGCGATTCCGACTGGGAGGCAATCGTTCGAGGTTCGCGCTTCCTGATCGAGCAGCAAGAAGAGTCGGGCAGCTGGCCTCGACAAGATCCGGCGGGCGTCTTCTTTCGCACGGCGCTACTCGACTACACCCTCTACCGCCAATACTTCCCGCTCTGGGCACTGTCACTCTACGAATCGCGGCGGCTGGAGCGATTGGCATTCTCCCCGGAGCCAGCAGACCCACAAGGGCTCGGTTCGATCGAGCGAAACGCGAAGGCACGCTGAGCGGAACGCTCAGCCGCCGATCCCGTCACTTGACGTGAAAGCGGCGCACCCCGCAAGAGCGTAGCTGGCGAACCCTGCGGATTCGCTTTGCAGTGTCGCGTAACCACCTTCATTACGCATCGTAGGTGAGACCCCGAGTCGAACTCCTCTGCGGGAGTTGGTTGCACGGGTGTGGTGATGGGAGGCCATCGGGCTCAGGCCCATGTCGCCCTCAGGCCTCCCATCACCGCACTCAAGTGACGCTCCTGTTCGAGAGAATTTCTGGGTACGGTGGTTTTGCTCCGCGCGGAGAAACGGATTCGCTGGGGACTGAGGTGGCTTCAGGCGAGAAAGGAGTCGGGGTCGAAGGTGTGAGTTCCGCGAGATTTGGACGAACTCAGCGCGCCGGACGGTGGAGCGCCGTTTGTCGAAAACGCCAAACCCCGAAGCTTCCAATGCCCAACACCAAGAGAACGGTGAGCACTCGCCCCGGTCGACCTAGAGCGGGAACCCCGGGCGTAGGCGATTCGATCGTGTTGTCACGAATGATCCAATTGATGGGGCAGAGTCCCGCGCCGGGTTCCCCACAGCCCTCGATGTGAACCACGGTGCCGGCTGGAAACCCGCCGTAATTGTCAAGTCCCGCATTCACCAGGAAATCCAAAAACCCCATAAAGTAGAGGCCACACCCGTCTATCCCCCCACCATCGGCGATTATTCCGCCTCCGGCGAGGCAGATCTCGCTACCTGTGCAAACACTGGTCCCGCAGCTCTGAGCGCCAACTTCTGGTGCGATCAGGGTGAAGAATGCGAATAAGATCAGAGTGCAAAACGCCAGTCGAATAAATAGCATCGTCCGCCTCCAATCGAGAAGGCCCTTGCGAGCGCTACCCGTCCACGTAGGAGTGACTCGATCCGACCAATACCTAATACAATAACACAAGTTTCGTACCAGAAAAGATTTCAATAAAATCAACGAGCCTCTCTAGAACCGGACAGGCCCTCAGAGACACCGTGGGGAGTTGACACCAAGCGACACCTACCACGGTCGACAGTGTGCGATCTTGAGCCGCAGGGAAAAAACGGACATCTGTACTTTTCTCCGACATGCCCAAAAACCAGCTTGTTTTTCCTATCAACACTGGCTGGTCGAGGTCGGCGCCGCGATGAACAGTCCGACGAGGGCCAGCGCGTTCACCGTCGCCGAGCGCATCGAGATAAGCTCCTTCGCCCGGGTCACGGAAATCTACCGCCCTATGCCGTCGTTCCAGAACGCGCGCATTTCGAAGTAGGTAAACGATGCCGTCCAGGCGATCAGGACGAGACCCGTCAACGCTTCGATCCCCGCGAGAAGGCCCGCATTGCCTATGGGGACGATGTCGCCGAAACCGAGCGACGTATAGGTCTCCGATGAAAAATACAGAATCTCGAGGAAGGTGGGGTCTTCGATGGAAAGACGAGCGACACCTGCCGCGAGCAAGACCTGCCAACCCATCGCGAACAGGATCACCTCGAGAAAGTGCGCACCCAACGCGGCGAGTACGACAACCGCAACCCGAATCCGATGAGTCAGCTTGATTCGCTGGATCCCATTCGAGGTGAGACTCAAAATCTCGTAGTGGATACCCACTGCGAAGAGAATCAGAAGAGCTGTGACAGTGACTCCAATCAACATCTTGGATGGGCCCCCATTTGCACGCGGCCTGTTCGCGGCAAAATTACGACGCTACGAGGGGCTGGGTAGCTCGAAGTCCACGAGAACGGGAGGTCGAAGTTCGGAAATTTCCAACAGGCGCAGCGCAGCTTCGATCACCGCATGCTGTCTCGCGGGGTTCAGCGGGCTATCGAGGGGATAGCCATGCCGGAAAGGGACGAAAAGCGCGCGCGGAGGCCGCACCCGTTTGGCGACGTTGCGCAGCAGTTGAATCGCGACGGTCGAAATTCCCTGCTGCTCCAATTCTGCAGCCACCAGGCTCACGGCCTGGTTGCACATGGGTCAGACGGGAACCAGCAGTGCGACATCCACCTGCTTTTCGACCAACTTGCGGGCGATCTCGGGTGCGGTATCGCGGACCAGCCGTCCCGGAGCCGTGATCGATCCCATGAAGGAAAAATGTTCCTCGCAGACCGAACGGATTCGTCCGGATTCGACCAGCTCTCGCACGCGATCGATCGGAAAAGCGAGATTCGGATCCTGAACCATCCCCTCGTGATCGAAAGAATCGCTCCGATGGGTGTCGATCAAATCGGCGGTGGAGCAATCACTCGGGATGCTCCTGAAACTCGGGTCTCCACCGCGCATCGATCCATCGAAGGCAGCTTGGTCCAGAGTGACGAAGCCGGCACTGGAGACGAGCGCGAGCCGACAATCCGAGAGCCGCTTTTCGAGCGGCGCCCACGGCACGGGATCGATTTTCCGCCAGCGATACGCCCTGAGGAAGATTCGCTCAACGAGCGAAAACTCTTCAATATCACCCATCGCTCAAACCTCCGACGAGGGCGGGTCGCCGATTCGAACACGACAACCCTCCTTTGTGGGTGCGCTACCCGAGGCGAACACGTCTGCACCCAATCCGGCTGGCGCGCAGAATTTGGACACTTCGACGGCCCTATCGACAGGTGCGGCAAGGTGGGTCACCCGCTCCCCCCTAGCCTAACAGCCCGTAGGGTCGTTGAAATGGCCCCGCGGAGCAGCCATTCGCAAGGCCGACACCCCGCGGGGCGAGGCGGGCCTCCCCAAGACCGATCGACGGTCTCGAGGATCGTCGGCGAGGCGGACACAGCCCGCCATCCGCGAAGGCTTGGTGCTCGAGCCCGAGCGCTGCTACCTACCTCGACGAATTCCCGTTGGATGCTGGCCCGTGAAGGCGTCCAGACAACTTCGCGGTCGTTCTCGAATCTGGCCAGAGCTGGATGTCTCGCAGACCCGTTCGCTACAGGAGCAAACACCGTGCACAATCGGAAAAGCAGCAACATGAGCAACCACACCAACCCGGCGAATCCGGAACCTCAAACCACACCAACCCACGTGCCGCTGGAGTGGGACACGCCGCTGTACCGCCTCGCGGTCAACCAGCTCGATCAGACCGCAGAACTGATGAACCTGGATCCGAACATCTGGGAGCGGCTGCGCACTCCGCAGCGAGCCCACATCGTGTCCTTCCCGTTCCGGCGTGACGACTACAAGACCGTCGAAACGGTTTTCGCCTACCGCGTGCAACACCTGCTCACGATGGGACCGACCAAAGGAGGCATCCGGTACGACAAGGGCGTCAACCTCGGCGAGGTGACGGCTCTCTCGATGTGGATGTCGTGGAAGTGCGCAATCATGAACCTCCCCTTCGGCGGCGCCAAGGGCGGCGTGCGCATCGATCCGCACTCGCTCTCGAGCGATGAACTCCAGCGTCTGACGCGGCGCTACACGTCGGAGATCATCGAAATAATCGGCCCGGATCGGGACATTCCGGCGCCGGATCTCGGCACCGACGAACACGTGATGGCGTGGATCATGGATACCTATTCCCAGCAGAAGGGCTACGCGGTTCCCGGCGTCGTGACCGGAAAGCCGATCGAGATCGGCGGCTCCTACGGACGGAGCGAAGCGACTGGGCGCGGCGTGATTTCATGTGCGACCGAAGCCTGCCGCTCGATGGATTTTTCACTCGACGGTGCGAGAGTCGTCGTGCAGGGCTTCGGTTCCGTGGGCAGCACCGCGGCTCGACTGGCTTCGACGCTGGGCGCTCATGTGGTCGGCTTGTCCAACACGTCCGGTGGAACCTACAACCCCAAAGGCCTCGACATCGCTGCTGTCAGTGCTTGGGTGGAAGCCAACGGCGACGAGCTCGCAGACTACCCGGAGGGCGATTGCATCACCAACCAGGAGCTGCTCGAACTGTCGTGCGATATCCTCATACCGGCCGCCATTCAGAACCAGATCACCGAAAAGAATGCCGCCGCGCTTCGCTGCAGCATGATCGTGGAAGGCGCCAACGGACCGACCACTCTTGAAGCGGATGCCATCCTCGCCGATCGCAACATTCTGGTGGTGCCCGATATCCTCGCCAACGCAGGAGGCGTCACTGTTTCCTACTTCGAATGGGTCCAAGGGTTGCAGCAATTCTTCTGGTCCGAGGAGGAGGTCAATCGGAAACTGATCGATCTGATGCAATCCGCCTACCGCAGCGTCGATCAACTCGCAAAAGAGAAAAAGGTCTCTCTGCGCACAGCCGCCTTGATGCGGGGCATCGGACGCATCCAATCAGCAAAGCACATGCGAGGTATATTTCCATAAACCCCATACAGGAGTTTTCGATGGATCTCGGTCTGAAAGATCAGGTGGCGATTGTAACGGGCGGCTCCCGTGGAATTGGACGCGCGGCCGCAGAGGCGCTGCTCCGAGAAGGAGCAAAAGTCGTGATTGCGTCCGTGCGACCGGAATCGGTCGAGGCGGCAGCCAAAGAACTCTCCGCGCTCGGAACCGTCGAGGGCATCGCGGCCGACGTCTCCGTCGAAGCGGACGTCGTTCATCTGGTCGCAGAAACCGTCGATCGCTTTGGCGGGCTCGATGTGATGGTTGCCAATGCGGGCATCGATGGCGACACCGTGAATTTGGCCGACATGACGGTCGCGCAATGGGATGAAATGATGGCCATACATCTGCGCGGCACTTTTCTCTGTGGTCGCGAAGCAGCGCGGGCGATGCGGAGCGGGGGCCGTCGCGGACGAATCGTGACAGTCGGATCGGTTTCGGGGTTCGAGAGTGAAGCGTCGGGTGGCCACTACTGCGCGGCGAAAGCCGGGATCCACGGCCTCACTCGCTCGATGGCCGTCGACTTTGCGAAGTGGGGGATTCGAGCCAACTGCGTGGCGCCGGGTTGGGTCCGCACCGATATGACCGTCGACTACACCCCACCCCTGGGCGAGCCGCTCGTGGGCTTCGGCGTGATGGACCGCGTTGGCGAGCCCGAGGAGCTCGCCAACGCGATTCTTTTTCTCGCGTCGGAGAGCTGCGGCTTCTTGACGGGAGAAACCTTTGTGGTCGATGGGGGCCAGCTCGTCGCGGCCCCCAAGATGGAGCCAGGCGCACCCACCACCTGACGACTCGCCTGCTGGTGTAGCGTCTCGCCGCGCGGCTCGGCAACAAGAATGCCCTCGTCGCGAGGGAACTCATTACTTCACGTCGGGCGAACAAGCTTCGCAGATCGCATTTCGTTCCTGGAATTAATTTTCGGGTTCCGATGTGATCTGCAACGTCGCTGTTGGACGTTTGAGTAGATCGCTGTAGAAATCGTTGCCTTTGTCGTCGGTCACGATAAAAGCGGGGAAGTCTTCGACCTCAATGCGCCAGATGGCCTCCATGCCAAACTCCTCGTACTCTTGCACTTCGACCTTCTTGATGCTGTGGTCGGCGAGACGCGCGGCCGGTCCACCGATCGAACCGAGGTAGAATCCGCCGTGCTTCTTGCAGGCATCCCGCACCTGCACGGAGCGGTTTCCCTTGGCGAGCATCACCATGCCGCCGCCGTGGCTCTGAAAGAGATCCACGTAAGAATCCATCCGACCGGCCGTCGTCGGCCCGAACGAGCCAGAGACGCGACCTTTGGGTGTTTTCGCGGGCCCCGCGTAGTAGACCATGTAATCCTTGAAGTACTGGGGCAGATCTTCACCCGCGTCGAGGCGCTCCTTGAGTTTGGCGTGGGCGATGTCGCGAGCGACCACCATCGGACCGCTGAGCGAGAGACGCGTCGCCACGGGATAGCGGCTGAGTTCAGCGAGAATCTCAGGCATCGGCCGGCGAAGATCGATCTTCACGACCTCTCCGCCGAGATCTTCGGGAGTTACTTCGGGCAGGTACTTGGCGGGGTTTTCTTCGAGCTTCTCGAGGAAGACACCCTCTCGGGTAATCTTGGCCCGGACCTGCCGGTGCGCGGAGCACGACACACCGAGACCGACCGGGCACGACGCGCCGTGGCGCGGCAGGCGGATCACGCGCACATCGTGCGCAAAATACTTGCCGCCAAATTGAGCGCCGATACCCGTCTCGTTGCAGAGCCGGTGGACCTCTTCTTCGAGAGCGACGTCCCGGAACGCGCGACCGTATTCGTTGCCCGACGTCGGAAGGTGATCGAGGTAGTGGGCACTTGCTAGCTTGACGGTCTTGAGCGTGAACTCCGCGGACATGCCACCGATCACGAGTGCCAGATGATAGGGCGGACATGCCGACGTCCCGAGGAAGCGAATCTTTTCAGACACGAAGCGCAACAGGGATTCCGGATTCAACAGCGCCTTGGTTTCCTGGTAGAGGAAGGTCTTGTTCGCTGATCCGCCCCCTTTGGCGATGAAGAGAAGTTCATACTCGTCTCCGGGCTCCGCGTAGATTTCGATCTGAGCCGGGAGGTTGGTTCCCGTGTTCTTCTCCTTGTACATGTCGAGCGGCGCAAGCTGTGAGTAGCGGAGGTTCTTGCGCTGATAGGTGTCGTAGATCCCCTTCGAGATCGCCTCCGCATCGTCGATGCCCGTGAACACATTCTCGCCCTTGTGGGCGATGACGATTGCCGTTCCTGTGTCCTGGCAGCCCGGCAACACGCGTCCGGCTGCGATGTTGGCGTTGGTGAGCAATTCGAGTGCCACGAAGCGATCGTTCGCGGAGGCGTCCGGGTCGTCGAGGATCTTGCGTAGCTGGGCGAGGTGTTCAGCAGACAGCAAGTGCGAAACGTCGTCGAAGGCCTCGGCGGCGAGTTGCTGCAGCGCCTCGGCGCCCACTTTCAGAATCTGGCGGCCGTCGATTTCGGCGACGGAAAGGTGCTTCGACGCACCCTCGAGCCTCTTGTATTCCACAGCGCCATCGCCGTGCTCGAAGATGGGCTGATAGACGAATTCGGCCATGGCCAGGGTTCTCCACGGTATCCGGCACCCGCTGCGCCGGGGCGTCGCGGATGATATCTCATTACGGAGAAGGAGCCGGTCACGGTCGTCGATTCGGGCTCAACCGCGCCGCAGCACGCGGGCCTCTCCGCTGCGAACCGTGAGATGCTCCTGATCGAAGAGCTCCATCAGCGGAACCGCCGTACGCCGACTGGTTCCGATCAGCTGCTTGTAGTCGGACGTTTCGAGACGTCCGCGCGCGCGGAGCTGAGCGACGACCTCTTCGCGCAGCGCGTCAACGGTCTCGCGATCGAACCACAGGTTTCCGGGTGCGCGCACGAGGTGCCCAGCGCGAACCAGGTGCGCGAGCAGGTTCCGCAAATGGTCGCCAGCGATCCCAAGCTGCTTCCCCCAGCCCAGCAGCGATGGCGCTTCGAGCCCCACAGCGCGGGCTTCAGTGACGATGCGCACCACGAGTGCCTGATCGGCGGCGCTCAGCGTCGGGCGGTGGTTGGAAAGCCGGGCAAGGTCGCCCTCAATTTCGATCAAACCCCGCCCTGAGAGGCGCACGACGATCAGCTCGGCGGTGTCACGCGCGACATTCTCTGGCAGGCTTCCGCGCAGCGCACTCGTCGGCATACCGGGTCGAATCGGTTCGGCGCGGTGATAGGCGTCGAGATTCGCGAGCAGGTGGCGCTCGAGATCCTCAAGCGCATCGCGGTGGAGCCAGCGGCGATTTGCGGTCGGCGCGATTTCGCGCTTGGCGGCGAGAACGGACAGCGTCTCGTCGAAGGTTTTCGCTTCGATCCCGGCTTCGCGATGGAGGCGGTCGACTTCGACGCCGCGAAAACCGCTGCGGCGAATCAGCACGACGAGTCGCTCGGCGGGTTCACCCGTCGCGAGTTGGGCGAGGTCGCGGAGAACCTCCGGGTCACTGCGCCGGCGATGTGGCGGCGACACATCGAGGACGATTCCACCGCCGATTGTGCTTCCCGAAGCCGCGTTGCGCGAAAAACCCCGGGCGATGAAGCGATCGCCCGGAACGAGAGCTACTGCTTCGCCGTCGATATGAAGGCGCGCGAAGCCAACCTCACCGGGCCGCAGGGGTTCATCGCCGATGGGTGCGAGCCGCGCGCGGCGCTTCGCAGTTCCGGACAGAAATTCGATCGCCGCCTGGTCTTCAACCGGTGTTGCGCTGGGGAGCCACGCAATCTCGACATCCACACTGACCGTCGGCTCCAGGAGTCCGGGTGTCGAGATGATCTGGCCGCGCGCGACTTCGTCGAGCTCGACGCCCTGGAGATTGACCGCGCAGCGCAACCCAGGCGGACAACTCTCAACGGAGACGCCGTGACTCTGCAAGCCGCGGATGCGGCAACGCCGACCCGATGGTTGAATCTCGACAGTATCGCCAACCGAAAAAGAACCGCCGGTGAGTGTTCCGGTCACCACGCAGCCAAAACCCCGGACCGAAAAACTTCGATCGATATTCAAACGGGGTGGGCCCGTCCGCGACGTGCGGGGTTTCGCAGCCTCGACCGCTTTACGAATCGCGGCGCGCAGTTCGGCAATGCCCTCTCCGGTCAGTGATGAAACGGGAATCACGGGCGCACCGGACAACGCAGTGTCGGAGAGGAATGCGGAAACCTCGTCCCGAGCGAGCGCTGCGAGATCCGCTTCCGCAACATCGATCTTGGTCAGGGCCACGATCCCCCGATCGATCCCCAGCAGCTCGCAGATCGCGACGTGTTCGCGGGTTTGGGGCATCACGCCTTCGTCGGCCGCGACGACGAGAAGCACGAGATCAATTCCCGTAGCTCCCGATACCATGGTCCGAACGAGTCCTTCGTGGCCGGGTACGTCGACGACGCTCACCCGACGCCCATCGTCGAGGTCGAGAGGCGCAAAACCCAGACTGATCGTGATCCCCCGGGCCTTCTCTTCGGGGAGCCGGTCGGTATCGACACCGGTAAGCGCGCGAATCAGCGCCGTCTTGCCGTGATCGATATGACCCGCGGTGCCGAGGACAATTTTGTGATCAGCGGGGTCCAATGCTCTCGAATCCCAGATAGCCCTGCAGAGCTGCGGGAATCGCCACCGATCCGTCGACGCGCTGGTGGTTCTCGAGAATCGCGACGATCGTGCGGGGTACAGCGATCGCGGTTCCGTTCAGGGTGTGGACGAGTTCGCTCTTCTTGGCACCCGCACGACGGAAGCGCGTTTTCAGGCGCCGCGCCTGATAGTCGGTGCAATTGGAAGCGCTCGTGAGCTCCCCATAGCCTCCGCCGTCTCCCCGCATCGGCATCCAACCTTCGATGTCGAATTTTCGGTAGGCGGACGCTCCGAGATCACCCGCTGCGATGTCGATTACCCGATAGGGAATTTCCAGCGCCTGGAGGATGCGCTCTTCGATCGCAACCAGCTCGTCGTGCATCGCCTCGGAATCCTCAGGGCGAACGATCGCGAACATCTCGACCTTGCTGAACTGATGAACCCGATACAGCCCCTTGCTCTCGCGGCCCGCAGAGCCAGCCTCTGTCCGAAAGCAATGAGAGATGCCCGCCATGCGGAGCGGCAGATCGGCTTCGTCGATCAACGCATCGGCGTGGATGCCACCGAGCGTGATTTCCGA
>JACZVU010000108.1 GCA_022572485.1 Myxococcales bacterium | reverse complement strand
AGCAGTATTACGAGGAAGCCGAAATTCGCAGTCGCATCGGATTCAACTACGTGCTCCTCGCGAACAGCCCCGACACACCCGACACCGAGCGATCGCGCTACGGAGAGCTTGCCCGCAAGTCCCTGACGCGCGCGATCAAACTCGATCCGCGCAACTACTCTGCGATGGGGAACCTGGCCGACATCATCTTCAACCTCGGAGAATTCCAGCTAGCACTCGACTACTACAAGCGAATGGACAAGATGGAGCCCTCGCGCCCAATGACGCTGGCGCGGATCGGGAGCAGCTATTTTGAGATGGGGAAGTGCGAGCCCGCTCTTGAAAGCCTGCTTGGCGCGGCCACGATCCTGAACGAATCAAAGCCCAGAACCCAGGCGGACGCCTATATCTACCGTGACGTCGAAGTCTTCTCTCGGATTCGCGCCGCGGAGTGTTTAATCGAGCTCAGCCGACCCGCCGAGGCGCGCAGCGAAATCGCACGCGTTCTAGAGATTTCAAACTGCCCGGATTGCAAGACGACCAGCCGCGAGATCGATCGCTCGAAATTGCGCGCCGAGGTGCTGCTGTTGCAACTCGACGCGATGGCTCCCGCCAAAGCGGAAACCTCCCGCTAGCAGCGCACACTGCTGCATGCCGCCACCCTGCAAGATCGGCCGCGGACAAGAATTCAGCCGAAGACACCACCGAACCAATCCATTCATAGGGTGGCTGAATCCTGACCGCGTACGAATTGTCGCTCGACCGGCAGAGCGACGTACGCCGTCGCAGGTGGTGGTTCAAACAGGCACGGCGGGCGCCATGGCCTCGACGCCCGCGCCATCCGCACCTACCACCCGCGACGGCGTTCCCCAGTGAATCAGTCTTTGGCCGCTTCGGCCTCTTCCGTCTCTGCGGTCTCGACCTTCTCGGCGCTCGCGTCCGCATCCGCGGCATCTGCGGGCGGTGCCGCATCGACCGAAGCCATTTCGTCGGCGTCTTTCTGGTCGGCATCTTCCGACCAGCTCACGCCGGCCAATCCGAGCGAGAGCAATGAAGCCACTACGAAAACCTTGATGATCGATTGAATTGACATTGAATACTCCCCCCTATGCCGTGTGTTGGTAAACAAGATTGGAACATCGGCTGCGATCGCGTTCCGTGACGCCTGTCACGGAACGCGATCAATACTTGGACTTTAGTTCATGAAAATCAGCCGCGAACCCATGCGCCTGACACTTCAGCGATTAAGAACAAAATCAAACGCTGTTTGTGTACAGACCGCTCACTCGACGGTGATCGTGGCTTTCTTGATGAACACCTTTCGTTTCGGCTTGCCCCGCGTGGTACCCACCCGCTCGAGCTTGCTCAGTGTCGACCTTCCCTCGGCAAGCTTGCCAAAGATCGTGTGCTTCCCATTGAGCCTCGCAGCTGGACCGAAGGTAATGAAGAACTGGCTGCCATCCGTTCCGGGGCCCGCGTTGGCCATGCTCACGATGCCTTTCCTGTTATGCGACAGATCGGGATCGAATTCGCCCCCATATCGGTAACCCGGTCCGCCATTTCCAGTGCCGGTCGGATCGCCGCCTTGCACCATAAAATCCGTAATGATGCGGTGAAACTTAACGTCGTCGTAGAAGCCCAGCCGGGTGAGGTAGATCGTGCTCAATACGTGGAGGGGCGCAGATTTGGGAAACAGCTCGATCTTGAGATCTCCTCGGTTGGTCTCCAGATTCCAGTAGTAGGTCTTCTCAGGATCGAACGCTGCCGTAGCGCCGGGTACCGGCACCTTCGATTTCCATTTCTGATCGCTCTTGTCCATAGCCAGCTCGGCGATGAAAGCATCGATCGCCGCGATCATCGGATCGACCTTTGGATCGAGATCGTCCGCCGCAGCAGTGGTCGTGGCGAGGCAAATGGCTGCGGCCGCAAGAACCGCTAGTCCGAATTCGGCCGCTCTGAGGTCGTTCCGCAGTCCGGTCATTTGTGTCATTCCTCCGAGATGGCTGCACAGCCCGGCCCGTGCAGCCATTAGAAAATAAACGCACGCGCTTCCAAAAATCCAGCAAAATCCGACGCGGCTCGCGGGATTCGCGCAGCATCTGTCGTCGCGAAAATCGGATCTTTGTGGGTGGGGAATGGCGTCAAGCGCGCGGGGGAAGGACGACGGGGGCCGGCGCATCGCGATTGCGCCTCTGGGCCGCTCTCTCGTCGTGAAGCACGTAGATTCCGCTGACGATGACGACTGCGGCGCTTACGAGAACGAGCGTCGTGGGAACATCCCCCCAAACCAGAAAGCCCAACAACATCGCCCAAAGCAGTGATGTGTATTCGAATGGGGCGACGACGGACGCTGGGGCAATTCGGAATGCCTCGGTCAGGCAATACTGCGCGGAACCCGCGAGCACTCCCGTCGCGGCCATCAGCAGCATCCCGAACGGTGTCGGCTGGATCCA
Source organism: Myxococcales bacterium (assembly GCA_022572485.1). The sequence goes on along the minus strand of JACZVU010000108.1, from coordinate 6,190 downwards.
GGTGAACGGTGCGGCAATCAGACCCACCGCGAGAAAGACCAGCGCGGAGTAGAAGGTCATCGCTCCCGCGCTCTCGGTGCTTCCGAGTCGACGCGTCAGGATCATCGCAAACGAGTAGAGGACCACGGACCCCAGCACGAACAACGCGCCCGATGAAGCGATGTTTCCTCCGGGCCGCACCATCACCAACACGGCGGAAAATCCGACCAGAACAGCCACCCAGCGCCGGAGCCCGACGGGCTCCTTGAGGACGAGCGCGGAGAGCGCGGCGATCAACAGCGGGGCAGACATCACGATTGCGAAGACGTCCGTCAATGACATCCGCGCAAGCGCCGCGAGAAAGAACCCGAAGGAAGCAACGGCCAGGCACCCCCTGCCCAGGCATACCCAGACCCGGGCTCCCCGCAGGCGGATATACCCCCCCTCGCGGCGCACGACGATCAGGATCGGCAGCAGCGAGAACAGCGTCCGCAGCAACAAGACCTGGTAGATCGAGTAGTCCTGCATCACCCATTTGCTGATCGCGTCGTGCAGCACCCACAGGAAAGCTGCGAAGCTCATCAGCAACACGCCGAGCGAGGAATTATCGGTGCGAGATTGGGGCACGGAAGCTTCTGATCTTGACGCCGGTCACGACTTCAGTCGAGCAGGCTTTGCGCGGCTTGGAGCCCTGAGCAATGGGCCTGGCCGACGTTGCTGTTCACCCTATAGTCCTCCGGTGAACCGCATGTTCGCCAGGGGTTGGAGGATGCTAGAGTGGGCACTGTGAATGCGAACTTCGACGCCGCCGGAACCCCCAGCCAGCGCGCGCGAGCGAGCGCTGGCTGGGCAGCCGGTCTGTTGTTGATCGCGGGCCTGGCGACTGCGGCGAACCGCGCCTATCCGAACCCAGAGGCCACCCAGCCCCTGCAGCCGGGCGCGGCCGTGCCTTCGGTGAGCGTCCAAGCCCTGGACGGATCGGTCGTCGACCTTTCGAAACTCCTCCACAAATCTGGTGCGCTGCTCATCTTCTATCGCGGCGGCTGGTGACCCTATTGCGACACGCAGCTCGGCGAGCTGCGCAAGATCGAAGCCGAACTCGCGACACTGGGTTTTCCGATCATCGCCATCAGCGCAGACCAACCCGCCAAACTCCAGAAGAGCCGGAAGGTGAAGGGCCTCGGCTACCGGCTCTACTCCGATAGTTCGCTCGCGGCCGCTCGCGCATTCGGAATCGCGTTCCAGCTCAGCGATGACGAGGTTCGCGGGTACCTCGAATACGGGATCGACCTCGAAGCGGTGTCGGGTCAAAAACACCATCAACTCCCGGTACCGAGCGTGTTCCTCGTAAAAGCCGGAGGCACCATCCATTGGGCGTACTCCAACCCGGACTACGAGATCCGACCGGACAACGCCGCCATTCTAAAGGCTGCAAGAGGCCTGGCGAAGGCCACCGACGATTAGCGACTCTCCGCCCTAACCGATTGAGAGGGCGGCCCGCCAACCCGGCCCCGCCACGCTCAAGGGAAATCCATGCCGAAGACGGGACGACTGGTTGTTCTTCTGTTGGTGTCGGCGAGCCTTGCGGCCTGTGCGACGTCGCAACCCAAGAAGGTGCAGTTCACAGAATCGGTTCCCGACAGGAGCACGCAGGGCTTCACAAACTGGCCGGTGGATCCGCTCCAGGCGGCGCTGCTGATGGAGCGGGCCGAATACGAGATCCTGAGCGTAGAAGCCGCGGGCGCCGGGACGACGCGGCCCGAGAAGAGTGAACTTCTCTTTCCCGAAACCGGCGATCGGTTCAGCGTCAAAGGCAAACTGGTTCCACCTGCTCTCGATGGGTTCAACAACTCGCCGCGCAAAGAACTCGCCGCCTGGAAGTTGCAATCGCTCTTCCTGGATCCGGTGGACTTCACCGTACCCGCGATGGTCCTGCGCTGCGTGCCGCTCGAACAGTGGAAAGAGCACCACTCCGGCGGAATCCCCGTCATCCCCGGAACGACGTGCATGCTCGAAGGAATCGCCATCTGGATAGAGAACGTCACCGTCCCCGACGATCTCTACGAAGAAGAGCGCTTCCTCAACGACGTCAACTACGCCTACCACCTGGCCAACTTCAACATCTTCGCCTATCTGATCAATCTACGCGACAACCGCAAGGGAAACGTGTTGGTCTCCGAGGACGACAGCAACCGCCACGTTTTCGCGGTCGACAACGGCGTCGCGTTCGGAACGATCTGGTACAACTGGTTCTACCCACCCACCTACTCGTGGCGGAAGATCCGCGTTCCAGCACTTCCGCGAAAATCCGTCGATCGCCTGCAAGGACTGCGGCGTGGGGATCTCGACTTCTTGATGGTGGTCAGTCAACTCGAGGCCGACTCGGACGGAATCCTGAAGACCGTCCCAGCGGGACCGCCAATCGATCCCGGCGAAGGCGTGCGGCGCGAAGGCACCACGGTGCAGTTCGGACTGACCGCGGGCGAAGTCGACGACATTTGGGAGCGCATCGAGTCGTTGATCAAGAAGGTGGACGCGGGCGAGATCGCGCTGTTCTAGCAGGCGGCCAACGATCCGGTGCCGAAACGTTGGCCGCGTCTACCAGCGACTCGAAGTGTTGCGGCCTCTTTTCAAGAGAGGAACGGCAATCCCGAGCCGATCGCCAGCCCAACTGCCTGAAATTGCGACGCTTGTTCAGCCACGGAATCGGAGGCGAGCGAATCACGCCACCTTCGTAAGGTTTCGGAATGCAAGATGCACCGCATACCGCCGCCTGGGGCGGTAGCGGGCCCCGCCAGCGTGGAAAATCAAGCGTATCGGGTGCCGCTTACGTCGGCCAGAATTTTGTCGAATGCAGCCTGGCGGACCGGTTTGGAGAGAACCAGCGCTCCGGAGTTCTGGACGTAATTCTCGGTGGCCTCATCGGCCACTCCTCCGGTGAGGAATACAAAGCGACTGCATAATTCCGGGTGGTGTTCACAGATGGCCCGGTGGACATCCACGCCATCGATGTCGGGCATCGTCAAATCGCAGAAGATCAGGTCTACGGGCTTTTCGGTCTTGAGCTGAGCAAGCGCCTCGCCTCCGCCGCCCGCACAGAGGACATCGTGGCCGCACGCGCTGCCCAGATAGCGCGCGAAGGATTTCAAGAGAAGCGGTTCGTCGTCTACCAACAAGATGCGCATCGCAAATCCCGTGGTGGTGAACCCTTCGCGCATCGGCATACCGGAACGAGATCTGTGGAGCATTTTGCAACTGGAGCCGGCCGGGGGAGGCCGCTCAGCCGCGCAGGGCTTCGCGCTCCACCCACGCCAGGGTGTCGTCGAGCGCCCTTTCGAGGCGGTCGAAGAGCTCTCCGATCTCGGACTCGGTGATCACGAGAGGCGGGCAGAGCGCGATCGTGTCGCCGATACTGCGCACGACGAGTCCGTGCTCCTGGCAGCGATCCATGCAGTAGGCACCCACCTTTCCGGGCATCGCGAAGGCTCTCCCGGTGGGCGGGTCGGCGACCATCTCGCAGCCTCCGATCAACCCGACGCCGCGAGTCTCACCGATGAGCGCGTGATCAGAAAGCGCCCCAAGCCGCGCTTGGAAGTGTTCGGCCACCTTGGCGGCGTGCGCGAAGATCTGGCGCTCTTCGTAGAGTTCCAACGTGCGAACCGCCACAGCCGCGCTCACCGGGTGGCCACCGTACGTGAAACCGTGCCCGAAGATGCCAATCTTGCGACTCGACTCGACCATGGATTCGTAGATGAATTCGGGGATGACCACGGCGCTGATCGGGAGATAGGCAGACGAGAGCGCCTTGGCGAGCGACATCGTATCCGGCCGCAGACCGAAGGTCTGCGCACCGAAGACGTTTCCGGTTCGCCCGAATCCGCAGATCACCTCATCGTCGATGAAGAGGATGTCGTATCGGTCGAGCACGACCTGGACCTTCTCGAAGTAGGTGCGGGGCGGAACGACGATTCCACCCGCCCCCATGACCGGCTCGGCGATGAAAGCGGCCACCGTATCCGGCCCCTCGTCGACGATCAGCTGCTCGAGGTTGGCGGCGAGTCGCGACGCGAATTCCTCTTCGCTCTCACCGGGCTCCGCGTTGCGATAGTGGTGAGGGCAATCGGTAAAGAGGACATTCGCGATTGGGAGATCGAAATCGCGCTGATTCGCGGGCAGCCCCGTCAAGCTTCCGCTCGCGACGGTTACTCCGTGGTAGGCGCGCTTACGACTGATGATCTTCTTCTTCTCGGGCCGACCGATGGCGTTGTTGTAATACCAGACGAACTTGACCTGGCTGTCGTTCGCCTCGGACCCGGAGTTTCCGAAGAAGATCCGCGCATTGTCGATGGGAACCATCTGCTTGAGACGCTCGGCGAGCTCGATCGCCGGCTCGTGGGTCTTGCCGCCAAAGAGGTGGCCAAAGGAGAGCTTGCGCATCTGCTCTGCGGCGGTTTCCGCGAGTTCCTCGACCCCATAGCCGAGGGCGGTGCACCAGAGGCCGGCCAGGCCCTCGATGTACTCCTTGCCATCGCTGTCGTAGACGTAGATCCCCTTGCCCCGCTCGATCATCAGGGGGCCGCGCTCCTCGTGGAGTGCGAGATTCGTCGCCGGGTGCAGCAGTGTGGCCAGATCCCGCTTTCTCGCGTCGCTTGCGTTCACCCTGCTCACCTCCCTTGGGCCACCGCCTCGGCGGCCCTGCTCGGCCGCCGCCGGGGGCCGGGTCGCATGGTTATAGCGAGCCCAGGGGATCGATACCGCGGGAACTGCCGCGAAGAAAGGCTGCACGGACACAATTGTCGCAATGGCCGCCTAGCGGGCCCGGGCGGGCTTGGTACCCTGCTGTCCTTGTCGGCTCCAAACACCGCGTTAGCGGATCGGCTGCGAGCCTTTGAGAATGACTCTGTAGCGAGCTGTAGAAGCATCCGATGAGCGAGCCTGCACCCTTGAAACATCCAGAACCCGCCGCCGCCCACCCGCTGGACCCGCTGCTCACCCCTCGAGCGATCGCCTTTCTCGGCGCGTCGCAGCGACCGAACACGCCCGGAAACGACATGGTGCGGGAGGCCGTGCTGGGCGGCTTCGACGGCGCGCTCTACCCGATCAACCCCCGCTACAGCGATGTGGAAGGGCTCTCGTGCTTTCCATCGGTCGACGACCTCCCGGAAATCGTCGACCACGTCGTGCTCTGCGTCGCGAGCGAGAAGATTGAAGACGCACTCGCCCAGGCGATCCGCCACGGTGCGCGGGCCGCGACGATTTTTGCGAGTTGTTATCTCGAACAGGATCGCGAGCCCGCGCTTTCGAAGCGAATTGCCGCGATGGCCCGCGAGGCGGGCGTCGCGATCTGCGGCGGCAACTGCATGGGATTCGTCAATCAGGAGATCCGCCTGCGGATCACCGCCTTCCCGTGCTACGCCGACGCGAAGCTTGGGCCAATCACCTGGATCGCCCAATCGGGGTCGGTCTACGGCGCCCTTGCCTTCAACAATCCGCGCCTGAAGTTCAACCTCTGCGTGTCGAGCGGCGGCGAGTTCGTAACGCGCTCCAACGATTACCTCGAATGGGCTCTCCGGCGAGAGTCGACTGGCGTCATCGGCCTCTTCCTCGAATCCATCCGGGATCCCGAAGGCTTCGAGGCGGCACTCGCCGAGGCCGCTCGGCGCGAGATCCCGGTGATCGTCCTCAAGGCCGGCCGCACGCCGGACGCCGCTGCGATGGCCCGAACCCATACCGGCGCGCTTGCGGGCGACGATGCCGCCTATCGCGCACTCTTTGATCGCTACGGGGTGGTGCGCGTCGACACGCTCGACGAACTCGCCGCCACGCTGCTGCTGTTTTCGCATCCGGCGCGGCCGGGCGCGGGTGCGCTCGCAAGCATCCACGACTCCGGCGGCGAATGCGAGTTGCTGATCGACCTGGCGGCGGATGTCGGGGTTCCGCTCGCGCGCATCAACGACCAGACCAAACAAACACTCCGCGAACACCTGGACCCCGGGCTCGAAGCCGTCAATCCGCTCGACGCCTGGGGGACTGGCCGCGACGCAGTCCATACATTCCAACGCTGCCTCGAAGCGTTGATGGAAGACCCCGACACGGCTGCGGCGCTCATCGTTTCCGACATCCGGAGTGGCCACTACCACCATCGGAACCTCATCCAGGTGGCGCGAACGGTCGCCGAGCGGGCCACGATGCCCCTGGCCTTCGCGACCAA
>JACZVU010000107.1 GCA_022572485.1 Myxococcales bacterium | reverse complement strand
GCTCGGGCGCGATTTTGACTTCGAGGTTCTCGATCCGGACCTCGAAGGCCAGTCGATTCGCCTGACCGATGGATCGCTGCGTGTCTATGCCAGGATCGCTGCATTGGGGTCCCATCAGGCGTGCAACGCCGCGCTTGCGCTGGCTTGTGTGGCGCGCGCCCCCGGAGTCGTCCAGGGTGAGCAGTTGATCGAAGCTGCCGAGCGGGGCTTCGCGGCCGCGCGGCTCCCTGGCCGAATCGAGTTGGTCGGTCGCTCTCCGTGGTTGCTGGTCGACTCCGCCCACACCGGGGCTTCCGCGGCTGCCTTGGCAGCGGTGTTGCGGCGCATCCCGCGGCGGCGGTCGCATCTGGTGCTGTCGATCTCCGCCGGTAAGGACGCGGACGCGATCTTGCGACATCTGTTGCCCGAGGCGAACGCAGTCACGGTGACCCGGGCAGAACCCGCCCGCTCGCTGCCTCCCTCTGAGGTTGCGACGGCGATCCGCGCTGTGGCTTCGGGTGTTTCCATTCAGCTGGTACCGAATCCGCAGCTCGCCCTTCGCGCCGCTCGGGAAGAACTCGGTGCCGAAGATCTGCTCTGTGTATCGGGTTCGATCTACCTGGCCGGAATTGCCCGCCGGGTATTTTGCGACGCTGACTCGAACGAGCGCGTCGCGGGCTCCCGCTGGAGCAGAGATGCTTGACAGCGGTGCGTGTCGATGGGGTCGAGCGAAGTCGATGCCGGAAGACTTGCACCGGATGTAGAGAGACAACCAAAGAGACACGCTCGGGCCGACACGCCACACAAAGTGCGGCGGGAGGGGTTGTCGGCCCGAGCGCTAGGACAATTCGTTCGTCGTACGCCCCAGTGATAGAGCAAGTCGCGTGCCACTCGATCGATGGATTCAGTCGATGCGCTAACCCCTTGAAAAACGTGGTCTTGGACACACGTGTCGGCATTCCGCGGCAGCGGATAGGCAACTCCGACTTCGGAAGTGACGCAATTTGTGTACCCAAGTCCTCTCATGGGCCTGCAAGTGCTCGGGATCGCGGGCGGGTTGCGAGTGCTCGATTTCGGGATCGCGGCTCGTGTGTAGCGGGTTGCTAGTGTTCGGTTTTGGGATCGCGGCTCGTGTGCAGCGGGTTGCTAGGGTTCGATTTCGGGATCGCGGCTCGTGTGTAGCGGGTTGCTAGTGTTCGGTTTTGGGATCGCGGCTCGTGTGCAGCGGGTTGCGAGGGTTTGGTTTCGGGATCGTGGACGTGAGGGGATTGCGGCGCATGGCGGCCAAGCAAGTTGCGGTGGTGGGCGCTGGGATCGCTGGATTGGGGGTGGCCTGGCGGCTCGCCCGGCGCGGTTTTCAGGTGTCGCTCTTCGAGCGTGAGCAGCGGCCCGGGGGACGGGCGCGGCCTGCAATACGCGAAAACTTCACGATCGAGCGTTCAGGTGCGATCGTCAGCGCTGCCGACAAGGCCCTACTGAGTTGGATCGGTGAGCTCGATCTCCCCGAGCTGCTGCCTCCGCGGCCCGTGGTGAGCGCGCTAGCCCATCGCGGTCGGGTTCAGGTCATCGATTCTCGGAGTTTGTTGGGGATTGCGCGCATCCCGGGCATCCGCATTCACCAGGCGCTCCGCGTGCTGCGGCTTCCGCGCTTGCTCGCCCGCTACGGGAATCGGATCGACCCCGATCGACCCGAGCGCGCCGCGAGTCTCGACGATCGGAGCCTCGCGGATTTCGGTCGGCTGTATTTTGGAGTGCGCGTCATGGAGCATTGGATGGGCCCGCTGGTGGCGCGCGTCTCGCTCGCCGATGCGCGCGAGGCGAGCCGGGTGCTCTTTCTCCACTACTATCGGGATGGCGCCGGTGCGCGCCTTGGTTTGCTGCGCGCGTCGTCTCAGGAGTTCATCGATCGAGCGGCGTGCTCGATTCCGGTATCCCTGGGTGTCTGTGTGACGAGTGTCGAGAGTCGCAGCGGAGGCGGGGTTCGTTTCAGCTTTCGAGAAGGTGAGCGAGCGCGTTCCGCCGAGGCAGACGCGATCGTTCTGGCTGTTCCCGCTCCCGAAGCCGTCGATCTGGCAGGTGCGGAATTCTCTTTCGCGGAGCGGGATGCCCTCGATAAGGTTCGTTATGCGCCCGGGCTCTCGCTGGCCGTTGCGCTGCGCCGACCCTTCCATGTTCACCCACGGCAGATCCAGTTTCCCCATCAAGAGGATTGGCCGCTCGAGTCGGTCCTGCTCGAACCTGGGGTTGCAGGCGGGCGCGTGCCCGAAGGGCGCGGCCTCGCCCTGCTGCGTGCAACGGGTAGCTGGAGCGCGGACTACTTCGAAGCGCCGGATGAGACGGTCGGCAAAGAGTTGATCGACGCGCTGGGTGGAATCTTCCCGCGCATTCATGGTGCGGGTATCTTCACCGAGGTGTTGCGGGAGAAGCGCGCCGTACCGCGATTTGATGTGGGCCGTTACCGGGCGATCGCGGACTTTACGCGCATCCAGGCGGATTGGCGGCGTCGGGGCCGACGCATCTATTTCGCGGGCGACTATCTGATGGGTCCCGGCTGGAATGCGGCGCTGAGATCGGGTTATCGGGCAGCTGCCGATGTCGAAGAAGATCTCAGTCCGACCGCGCGGGCTGCTGTGGTCTGACCGCGCTTCGAGTCAGGGTTCAACGACAAAGCCAGGGTTCAGCGACAAAGGCAAGACTCAATGACAAAGGCAGGGTTCAACGACAAAGTCAGGGTTCAGCGGCAAAGTCAAGATTCAATGACAAAGCCAGGATTCAACGACAAAGGCAAGATTCAACGAGGGCTCAGCACAAGAGGCGGGGTTCAGCGAAAAAAGGCGACGGTTACGCCATCCCCTCCGTCTTGCTGAGCGGCGGCAGCAAAGTGCGAGACATACGGGCAATCGCAGAGGTATTCGCGGACGACTTTGCGCAGCGTGCCCGTCCCCCGCCCATGGCTGATCGCCAGGCTTGATTGGCCCGCGGAGGCGGCCCAGTCGAGCGCGTGTGCCAGGCGATCGAGGGCTTCGTCGACGCGCAGGCCGTGCAGGTCGCATCGATCCGCGTCAGCCTCGAAGTCGGCCCGTCCTGCGATCTGTCCGTCGGCGGAGCCCGCGCGAGTGATGGTGATTCGCGGCGCCGCGCGACCCGTCGGCGGCGGTTTCTGCGAGGGCTCCAGCGCTCCCACGCGCTCCATCGGAACGGACAACCGCGCGCTGCCGAGTTGCACGGTCACACGACCTCGCTGATCGGGCAAGGCCGAGAGCGCGCCCTTGCCACCGTCCCGAATTTGAACGAGGTCGCCAACGGTGGCCCGGGACCAGTCGATGGGATTCAACGATTCTTCAGGCGGTACTCCGAGCCCCGCTTCTCGCTGCGAGACCTCCGTGTCTTTGGCGATCGTCTGCAACTTCTCGCGGGCAGTGGCCGCGTCGCGTGCGCTGCTGCCGCGCTGAAGCTCGCGGATCACCGTGGCAACTTGGTCGTGCGCATCGCGAAACGAATGCTCGAGATCATCTCGCATTGCGAGGAACAGCTTGTCGCGCCTGGCCTGGAGTTTCTCCAGTTTCACCCGGTGCTCATCTCGCACCGCCTCTGTTTCCGTCCGCAACTGCGCGATCTCGCGCTTTTCGGCTTCGAGCGCAGAGCGAGTTACGGAGAGTTCGGACAGCACCCGATCGAGTTGGCGATCTTCTCGATCCAACAACTGATTTGCGCGTGCGATCACCTGTGGGCCGAGCCCCATCCGAGCTGCGACGGCCGTCGCCGACGATGTTCCCGGCAATCCCATGCGGAGGCGATAGGTGGGTTCCAGCGTCTCAGGGTCGAACTCGAAGCTCGCGTTTGCAAAACGCGCGTCGACTTCGGCCATCTCCTTGAGCAGGTTGTAGTGGGTCGTCGCGATCACGCGTGCGCCGCGCTCGGCCAACGCTTCCAGCACTGCCTGTGCGAGGGCCGCCCCCTCTCCAGGGTCGGTCCCGACGCCGATTTCGTCGAGCACGACGAGCGAGCGATGCGCTGCGCGGCGGGTGATGTCGGCGAGGTTTGCCATGTGGGCCGAGAATGTCGAGAGGTTTTCGCGAATATCCTGTCCATCTCCAATATGAGCGAGCACTTCGTCGAAAAGATCAACGCGCGCCCCCTCCGCTGCGGGTACGTGCATTCCCGCACGGACGAAGAGCGCTGCGAGCGCAACTGCCTTCAACGCGACCGTCTTGCCTCCCGCATTCGGCCCCGAGAGAATCAGTGAAGTGAAGTCAGCGCCGAGCCGAACGTCGCTGGGAACGACCTTGTCGGGAGGCAGAAGAGGGTGTCGAAGCTGCGGCAACTGTAGGATCCCCTCGTCACCGACCTCGGGTGCTACTGCATCGAGTTCTTCGGCGAGGTCGGCTCGAGCGAACGCGAGATCGATGACTTCGAGGGTCGCGACGTTTGCTTCGACTTCGTCTGCTACGGAACCCGCATCGCGCGAAAGTTTGCGCAAGATCCGCAGCGCCTCTTGCTCGATGGTGATTTCCGCCTGCTTGAGCTGGTTGTTGAGGTCGACGAGAGCTTGGGGTTCGATGAAAAGTGTCATCCCCGAGTTCGACGCATCGTGCACGATGCCCCGGATTGCCCCTTGTGCGTTGGCGCGAACGGGAAGCACGTAACGATTGTTTCGGATCGTGTAGTAGTTGTCGGAGAGATGAGGCGTGATGTCTGGGTCGCGCAGGTAGTGGCTCGCCTTCGCCTGGATTTCGGTGGCGATCTGCTGGGCCTCCCGGCGCGCGCCTGCCAGAATCGGGGATGCACTGTCGCGAACTTCGCCCGACGGTTCGAGGCAGGCCTCGATGTCGCGTTCGAAGTCGCGGTGTTCGACGAGGGTCTCTGCAAGCTCCGCGAGTCGGGGCGTCGATTCTCGCCGCGCTTCCAAGAAGTACTTGACGTCGCGGGTAATTTTGAGTGTCGAAGCCAGGCTCAGCAGTTCACGTGCCGCGAGCGCGCCGTCTTTGCGTGCACGGGTCAGCGTCTGCTCGAGGCTGGAAGTGCCCCCGATCGGCGGTGCCTCTCCAGCTGCGAGGATGCTTCGGGCTTCGCCTGTTTCGGCGAGGCGCTCGAGAACCCCGTGGCGGGTTGGCTCGAAAAGAGAGGCTTCGCCCGATTTTCCTTCCGAGGCCTCCGCCACGCATCGATTTTGGCCTCCCGGCGTCTTCGCACGCTCGCCCAGCATGGTGAGAACAGCTTTCCATTCAAGGTGTTCGAGCGTTTTTTGCGTGACAAAGAAGCTCATTGCGCACTCACTGGCTCAAGTACGAGCATTCATAATGCGGCACCGGAAACCGAAACGATGGCGGATGGAAGGAAACCGGTCCACCGAGGCAGTTCTGGACGCCACCCGGGATCTCGATCGGTGCAGCGCGGCCGAGATTCTGGCGGCCATTCACGCCGAAGATGCCAAGAGCGTTTCCGTTGTGGGCGAGCTGCTACCCCAGATCGAGGAGGCCGTCGAGGTCCTCGCCTGTACGCTCGGCGGGGGCGGGCGGTGGTTCAACGTAGGAGCCGGCACCAGCGGCCGCATGGGCGTCCTGGACTCCGCAGAACTCCCCCCCACGTTCGGGATCGAGCCGAGCCGCGTACAGGCCATCGTGGCAGGCGGGGCAAGAGCGCTGTCGCGGGCCGTGGAGGGTGCCGAGGATGATGTCTACGCGGGCCCCTGCGAACTCCGCCGCCGCGGGCTCGGAGCGGGTGATGCTGTGGTTGCGATCTCTGCGAGCGGTCACACGCCATTCGTGCTCAGTTGCCTTGAAGAGGCTCACACCGCGGGTGCTCGGACGATCGCGATCACCTGTGTTCAGAATTCGCCCCTCGCCGAAGCCGCCGAGATTGCGATCGTAACGAATACGGGCGCAGAAGTGATCGCCGGTTCCACCCGAATGAAAGCGGGACTTGCTCAGAAGATGGTTCTCCATCTGCTCTCGACGACCGTCATGGTGCAGCTGGGTTATGTAAAGGGCAACCTCATGACGCATCTGGTACCCGGTTCCCAGAAGTTGCGCGAACGCGCGATCGGGATCCTCGAATCGGTGACCCAGCTCAATTCCGAGCAAGCCGCCCGGTTGCTCGACGAGCACGCTGGCAGCGTCGCGGATGCGCTCGCGAGTCTGGAAAAGCACATCACCGAGTAGAGCGGTTCTTTGGGCCGCCCAGGCCTGCCTTCCACTGGATCTCGTGCGCAGTCGGTGAATTCTGCGGCTAGAATGCCAATTGCAGCTCTGAATCCAGATCATCGTGGTCCTTGCATCCGTATCCGTACGGGTACGCTCGGCGGAGAAATAGGATGCGCGATGCGTAGCATCGCCGCCCCGGCTCAGAAAATCGCAGGAGGGAAGGGAATGGCCCGATCGGAAGGATTGCGAAAGGCGAAGCGGCACGGCGTGCTCCCGTTGGGACCCTTCATCGCGGCACTGCTCGTCGGGTGCAGCGGAGAAGAGTGGACCGATGCGGTCACCGCTATGCCCGAACCCGTGACCGAAGCGGCTGCGCCAGCTCTTGACCGCGAAGCACTCCGCGCCCGAGCCTTGGCTGTTTTCGGCACGCTGCCCACCGAAGCTTCGAATCCGGAGAACACCGTCACGGCCGCGAAGGTCGAATTGGGCCGGCTGCTCTACTACGACCCGCGGCTCTCGAAGAACCACGACATCTCCTGCAATACCTGTCACCTCCTCGATCGCCACGGCGTCGACGGGCAGCCGACTTCCAGCGGTCATCGCGGGCAGCGCGGCGGTCGCAATGCGCCCACCGTCTACAACGCCGCTCTCCACATCGCGCAGTTCTGGGACGGGCGCGCAGCGGATGTAGAAGAGCAGGCGAAGGGCCCGATTCTCAATCCGATCGAGATGGCGATGCCGTCCGAAGAGGCTGTGCTCGCTGTACTGGAGTCGATCCCGGACTACGCGCCGCTCTTTGCCGCGGCATTTCCCGAGGATGAGAGTTCCATTACCTATGACAACATGGCGCGCGCAATCGGGGCCTTCGAGCGCAAGCTCCTGACACCGAGCCCGTTTGACGCATTCATCGCCGGCGACGACAGCGCGTTCAGCGACGAACAGCTCGCCGGACTCGATGCGTTCGTTTCGGCCGGTTGCATCGCGTGCCACCAAGGGGCAGCCATTGGCGGTGGCCTCTACCAGAAGCTCGGTGTCATCAAGCCGTACCCGACCGAAGACCCCGGTCGCGTGGAGATCACGGGCAACGAAGCGGACCGGCAGGTCTTCAAGGTCCCGTCGCTGCGAAACATCACGAAAACAGCCCCCTACCTCCACGACGGATCGATACAGCGGCTGGACGAGATGATTCGCATCATGGCCGAATACCAGCTCGGCATCCCGGTCGACGACGCGCAAGTGAGCGCGATCCACGCATTTCTCGGTTCGTTGACCGGGACCGTGGATGCCGAACTGATCGCGAAGCCCACACTGCTGCCAAGCGGCCCGGACACGCCGGCCCCGGACCCGAGCTGAGAGAGCCCGTCCATGCGGGAGCAGCGGCCCGTGCGAAGCAATCCAGGAGTGACCCGATGAGTACCCTGCTCAGCGACCTTCTCGGCGAGCGTGACTATCTGCTGGCGGATGGAGCGACGGGTACCAACATGATGGCAATGGGGCTTCCGGTTGGTCAGGCCCCGGATCTCTGGAATCTCGATCGGCCGGAAAACGTGACGCGGCTCCACGAGAGTTTCATTGATGTCGGTTCGGACATCATCCTGACCAACACCTTTGGCGCAAATCGCTGCCGCCTCAAGCTCGACAACGCGGAGGGGCGAACACGGGAAATCAACGAAGCGGGTACTCGCATTGCGCGCGCCGTGGCCGATGCGGCGGGCCGGCCAGTGGTCGTCGCAGGCTCCATGGGGCCGACAGGCGAGATGTTGGAGCCCTACGGGACGTTGAGCCAAGAAGAAGCCGAGGCAACCTTCACCGAGCAGGCACAGGCGCTCGCGCAAGGTGGCGCGGATGTGCTCTGGATCGAGACGATCTTCGCGTTCGACGAGTTGGCGGCCGCTGTTGCAGCGGCGTCGAGTACGGGCCTGCCCGTGACTTCGACGATGACCTTCGACACCGTGGGGCGAACGATGATGGGTGACACGCCAGAGAAGGCGAGGGAATTCATCCAGACGCTGGCCCCTCAACCGATCGCGTTTGGTGCGAACTGCGGCGCCGGTCCAGCGATGCTTCTCGACAGCATTTGCAGAATTCGCCGAAGTGGCCAGGATGGCGACGTGCTCATCGCGAAGGGCAACTGCGGCGTTCCGCAGCTGATCGGTGGCGAGATCGTCTACAGCGGAAACGAGGAGGTCATGGCCCGGTATGCGCGTTTGGTCCGGGACGCCGGTGCGCGCATCATCGGTGGCTGTTGCGGTACCACCCCGATCCACCTGAAAGCCATCGCGAAAGCCCTCATCGGCTACGAGCCGGGGCCGATCCCCGACGCCGACGCGATCGAGGCTGCGCTCGGCCCGATCCATGTGCCCGCTCCGGGCGCTGACTGAACGCCTACCGGTAGCTCATGGATCGTGGCGCTTGGACCACTTGAGTCGTTTGATGTTGATCAAGAGCGCGCGGCGCGCCATGCCGGGAGGGCAGGTGATCGCTGGTACGCCGTGGAACGATGCATCCGAGCGCACGAAACCCGACA
>JACZVU010000106.1 GCA_022572485.1 Myxococcales bacterium | reverse complement strand
TTCACGCGCACCTGGTCGACCAGCTGATGCGCTACGGGCGGGGTGAATCCGAGCCGATCCGCGTGCTTTCCGACCCTTGGGAGGCCGCCATCATTCTGCTGGCCGCACTGCTCGGCGCCCTGTTGGGATCTCGCGTGCGGCGCGCGGCGGCGATCGTCGGGGTCGTGATGGCGGGCGCGGCGGTCGTCGCAATCGGAGGAGCCTGGGCGTACTGGAACGGATGCTGGATCCCCACTTTCTCGCCCGGCCTGGCCTGGGTGGGGTCGGTGGGCGTCGCGACAGCGTGGACCTCGAGCCGTGAGCGCGCGCAGCGCGCGCAGGTGATGCAGCTGTTCTCGCGGATGGTGTCGCCCGAAGTCGCCGAAGAGATTTGGCGCCAACGGGCCGAACTCTTCCGGGCAGGTCGGCTGCGATCGCAGCGCGTCACTGCGACGGTGCTGTTCCTGGACATGAAGGGCTACACGCCGCACGCCCAGAAGATGGATCCAGAGCAGCTGATGGAGTGGGTGAACGGCTTCTTGGAGCCCATGGCCGACACCGTGCGCCGACACGGCGGCGTGGTCGACGATTACTTCGGCGACGGTCTCAAGGCGAACTTCGGCGTCCCCATCCCTTCCTGGTCGGAAGAGGAGATCCGCACCGACGCGTGCCGCGCGGTGGACTGCGCCCTGGACATGGCGTCGGAGCTCGATCGCCTGAACCGCGTGTATCGGGCTCGGGGCATTCCCACGGTGGCCGTACACGCCGGGATTCACACCGGGGCGGTGGTGGTGGGAAGCCTGGGCAGCACCGATCGTTTCAAATACACGTCGGTGGGCGACGTGGTCGTGATGGCCCAACGGCTCGAGAGCTTGGACGACGACGCGCACGACTACGAACAGCTGCCATTCCGGATCCTGATCAGCAGCCAGACCCTGAGCCGGCTGGGCTCCCGCTACGCGGCCCGGTCGCTGGGCTTCTTCTCGATGAAGGGGATGGAAGAGCAGGTCGAGGCTCACCGGGTCGAGGGACGAGTTGTCGCCCCGGGTGTACGCTAAGCAGCGACATGGGTGCATTCGGGAGCAGCGCTACAGCCACGTCGCGTTCGCGGGTGGGCAGCGCGGTCCGGGAGGCCGGCTCCCGCGACAGAATTTTCGCTCCGGTGTGAACCACTTCATAGGTGTCTCCCTCTCCCGTGGACGATGATCAGGCCATGACGAGGGAGGGGCTCAGCATGCAACGACGCATTGTGAGGAACGGGTGGGTGCTTCTGGCGGGTGTCACCGCCCTGATGTTGGCTGCAGCGGCCCACGGGACGGATCGGGCCGAGCAGCGGAAGACGGAGGAAGCCAAGGAGTGCTGCGACGCGGCGAAGCTGGCTGCGTCGACTGAGAGCCGCGTGGCCAGTGTGGACGCCGCCCCGCTGCGTGGGATACCCGTTTACCGGCCGCCGCTCCGCGGCGCACCGCGCAACCGGGTGCCCGGCGGACTGCGCGCGGGGCGCGCGCTTCCAACTCCCCTCGCGCTCAGCCCGGACCACCTGGCCCACACCGCGAGCCCCAACCCGTCACTGTTCTGGTACATCGACGAGGCACCGCCGGCTCACGTGAAGATCGTCTTCACGCTGATCCACGAGGACGACATGGAGCCGTTGGTCGAGACCCAACTGGCGCGCGTCCGACAAGCCGGCATCCAGCGGATCCGTCTGGCGGAGTTCGGCGTGAGGCTCGATCCCGATGCCGAGTACGAGTGGTCGGTGGCGCTGGTGCCGGACCCTGCCCAGCGGTCCCGCGACGTGGTCACCACCGGCTACATCCTCCGCGTCGCCCCTCCGGCGGAGCTGGGCAGCGAGCTGAGGCTCGCTTCGGTCAACACCTACGCTTCGCTGGGTCTCTGGTACGACGCCCTCGAGGCGGCGAGCGATGCGGTCGACGCCGCGCCCGCGGATTTCGGCCGCCGGAGCCAGCGCGATGCGCTGCTCAGCCAGGCCGGGCTCGAGAGGGTGCTTGACTAATTCCGATACGCACCGCGCGAGATATTTACGCCGCCGAGAGCTTCTTGCTGACCTACGACGGAAAGCTGTCGATGAATGAACTCGCCGATCTCGTGGGACGCACGCGATTTCGCGTTCGGGGGATCGAGTTCTATACTCAACTCGGTGGCCCCGAGGTTTCTCGAGCCGAGGCGCTCCGGCGCGCTCCGCTGAAAACGCTCCGGAATCACGCGTATCGGCATCCCGAGCTACGGGTTTCCGTAGCTGTTGATCAGTAGCGGGCTGTAGATGGTGAGACCCAAAGACAAGGAGAAACCGATGAGAGCATTGGTGAGCCTGTGTTGCGTGTTGCTCGCAGCCGCTGCGCACGGTGACGACTCCGAGCGCGAAAAGAGCAAGCCGGAGGCGACCACTCCAAACGTTTCCGCCGCTCCGCTCGCGTACATCCCGCCGCAGTCGATCGGCGCGCCGCGCGATCGGACGGGCAGCGCCGCCTCACGCTCTGCACGCCTGCCGGGGCCAACCCTCTACAGCCTCGTGCCCGAACACACGGGGCAGACCGTCTCCGCGCAGCCTACGCTCTTCTGGTACCTCGACACGCTCCCGTCCGAGGATACACCGATGTACTTCACGCTCACCAACGAGCAGGAAATCGATCCGATCGCCGAGATCCAACTTCCGAAGGTGTCCGAAGCCGGCATTCAGCGGGTGGATCTCGCCCAGCACGGCATCAAACTCGAGCGCGGCACCGAGTACGAATGGACGATCGCCGTCGTCGTTGACCCCGAACGGCGCGCCAACGACATTGTCACCACGGGTTGGGTGATGGTCGTCGACGAGCCTCCCGGACTCGAGCGGAGTGCCCGCAGCTACGCGGCTCACGGCCTATGGTACGACGCCATCGCGGTGGCCCCCGATGATTTTCGAGCCGAGCTGCTGCGAGAAGTGGGGTTGGGGAAGATTCTCGACTGACTCTCGCCAGATTGAGCGCGGCAAGTGCGTGCGCCACCATGCGAATCGGATCTCGTGCCCCATGTGCGAAGATTTCGCGGTAGCATTGGCCCATCTAGTGGGCGTCCGTTCCACGGTCGCGGGTGCGACTTGTTCGAGACTCGGGATCGCTGTGATCGGAAAAGGGAACCGTCCCTGGAAGATGATGCAAAAGACTCCTGGATCGTAGAGGTATCCGTCACCCACGTAACAGAACTGATCGCCCGTGCAGGTTCCCGTTCCGCAAGTTTGGGCGCTCGCTCCCTGCGCGATCAATGCGCCACGAAAACCTCCAACGATCGACCACCACCTCGCGCGTGCTTCCAGGTTTCATCTGATAGCATTTCGATTCGGGGCGCCTCTGTGCGGAGTTGCGGCGCGCTTGACCGCCGAGTGCTCCGCCCGTTGGGTAACCGAATGCGACCCTCCAAGCGTCACCGACTCGAAAAGAAGGAGCACGAGCTCAGCTGGCGGCCCAAGAAGCGGGTCGACCCACTGCTCGCCCAGCATCTCATCGAAGGACAGAAGCCAGGCGCCGCGATGCTCGCGGGCGCGGTGGTCGCGATGGCCGGGGCGATGGTCTGGATGATCGTCGCGCTGTCGACGAGCTTCCTCTTCCAGACGCTCGCAATCGGGATCGGCGCGGTTTGTGGTTTCGCGGTCGGCCACTTCGGGCGAGCGGTCGATCGCCGCTACTCGCGGATGTCCGCCTACTTCTGCATCCTCGCGTGCGCCTGCGGTGAGCTTCTCGTCGCGTACGCGTTGCAGGTGGAGATTCGGCTGCTCTACAGCCCAAACTCCCTGAGCCTGCTCGCTGTCTTCCTGCTTGCGGGCATTGCCACCGCATACCTGTGTACGCCTGCCTGGCTCTCGCGCGCTCAAAAGCAGGTGCTCTGGAACGAGCGCCGCAAGCGCGACGACGAGCCTTCGGGTTCTTCCGGTCAGCCAGACGGGTCCGAATAGGTCCCGTTGCCACAAGCGAACCCGAAGGATTCGCCAGCAAGCTGGCGCTGCAAGCGAATCCGAAAGATTCGCCAGCAAGCTGGCGCTGCAAGCGAATCCGAAAGATTCGCCAGCGAGGGTTCGGCTTTCCCCATCGGCAGGGGCGGGTCGCTGCGCGGAGCCCAGCGCTGCCAGCTCGAGTGAACCCGGCCTTTCGGAGACCCTCGGAGGGCTCCCGGGACGGCCGCTAAAATCGTGATATGCTCGGCCGCGAGGCAGCG
Source organism: Myxococcales bacterium (assembly GCA_022572485.1). Next base: position 4,479 of record JACZVU010000106.1, on the reverse strand, counting down.
CGGATGGGGGCCCGATGGGCGCCCCCGCGGTCGATTCGCAGCCCTGGATTCAAGAGGAGAGACCCGATGATTCGCCGCACTCGCCGCTCCCTGCCCTGGCTCGGGGCGGTTGCAGCTCTTCTATTGCTCGCACTGCCCGTGCAGGCCGATGACATCGAGCCCGAGCCCTACGTCGAGGAAGAGGTCGCGCTGGAGCTGGAAGCCGAGGCCGAGCCCTACGTCGAGGAAGAGGTCGCGCCGGAGCCGGAAGCCGAGACCGCGTCTGCATTCAACCGCAATGTCAGGAAGTATGCCGACCTCATGATCGTTCGCCCGTTCTACTTCACACGTCTCGTGTTAGGTTTGCCGTTTTTTGTCTTCTATCCCTTCACATTACTAAGCGGTTGGGGCGAAGATGTCGTTACGTTGCTCTGGACCGAGCCCTACGAGGATACGTTCGAACGGCCGCTCGGCGAGCCTATGGGCGACTACTAAGAGGCTGCCCCGAGGCGCGGATCAGCTGGCGATGCAAGCGAATCCAAAGGATTCGCCAGTGAGCTGGCGATGCAAGCGAATCCAAAGGATTCGCCAGTGAGCTGGCGATGCAAGCGAATCCAAAGGATTCGCCAGCGAGTCGCGAGTTTCCGCAGGCCGTCAGCGGCGGATGGCCTCTCTTTGGTAGATCTGATGTCGCTCGAGCCCGACAGCGCGCAGGTGCGAATTCCGCCACCCATTTTTCTACTGGTCTGCCTGGTTGCGGGCTGGGGTATGGATCAGGGCTGGCGCGGGTTCATCCTGCCTGCAACCCGTTGGGTTGGGCCGCGCCTTGCCCTTTCCGGCGCGCTAATCCTACTCGGCTTCGGCCTGATCGGCTATTGCGCTTGGCAGTTCAAGAAGGCGCAAACTTGTATCGAACCCTGGCGAACCACCTCCAGCATCATCACGAAAGGCCCCTATCGGTATTCTCGCAACCCGATCTACCTGGGATTCGTAATCACCGGGGCCGGGATTGCGCTCGCGTTCAACACCGGCTGGATGCTCTTGAGCCTACTGATCTTCGTTCTCATTGCGAACAAGCTCGTGATCGAAAGGGAAGAAAAGTACCTCGAAGGGAAATTCGGCGAGTCGTATTTGAACTACCGGCGAAAAACCCGCCGCTGGCTCTAGGAGCCTAGACTCACGGTGCGAAATGAGTGTGCTCGCGCGTGTTCTCAGGGTGTTCGAGCGCATGCTTTCAGCATTTTCGTGAGCCTTGGGCCGGGCTCTTGGTTGCCGTAGCCGGAGAGTTTTTTGCTGCCAAAGGAGAACGAGCCGTTGCCAGATCAGCTCGTCGAAACGCTTCAAGTTTTTCGAACGTGAGGTCGCGTTCGCTGGCATACCGGGTCGATAACGTTCCGGCCCTGTGGCGCCCGTTCTGGCTCGCCTATTCCTGGGTGGTCGGGATCGGCTTCTGGTGCACGTGGAATCTACTCAACCTCACCTGCCGCATCCGCTTCGAGGGTGAGCAGCATCGCGCCGGCCGCGAGAACTACATCTACAGTCTTTGGCACGAGTCGTGGTTTCTCTACTTCGTCGCCTTCGTGCGATCGCATCGGCACCACGCCTGGATGCAACACCCCGATGCCTACATGAAACCCGTGCATGTCGCGATGCGCCTGGCGGGCATTCAAACCCTACTCGGTTCCGGAGGTGAGGAGGGCCGCGAGGCTGCCCGCGAACTCGTCACCCACTTGCGCCGCGGCAGTTCTACAGCGATCTCACCAGATGGTCCGCGGGGCCCACGGCGGGTTCTCAAGAAAGGTGTTCTCCATGTGGCTCGCGAAAGCGGGGTTCCGATCCTGCCGCTTCACCTGTCGGCGAGCGGGACGATTCGCACTGGCTGGGACCGGAAGGTCATTCCCCTCCCGTGGTCGAGGATTACCATCACGTATGGTTCCCCAATTGCGGTGACGGAGGATGATTTCGAACGAGCGGGCCGGCTGCTCGCCAATGCGATGAGTGGGTCGGCCGAGCAGGGTGTAGACTCTCGTTGATTGCGCGTGGGTCGACACCTGCGTGGATCGGATCAGCGAACGCGAAACCCGCTGCTGCAAGAGTCGGAGGGGTTCAGATCATGGGTGGCGTATACGATTTCGAAGCCAATCGTTTGAACGGCGATCCTGTGAAGTTGAGCGAGTATCAGGGGAAGGTTCTGTTGATCGTCAACACCGCGGGTAAATGCGGTTTCACGCCCCAGTACAGTGGCTTGGAGGATCTCTACGGCAAGTTCAAAGCGCGCGGCCTGGAGATACTCGGTTTTCCGTGCAACCAATTTGGCAAGCAGGAACCCGGCAGCTCCGAGGAGATTGCCGAATTCTGCAACGTGAACTATGGCGTCACATTCCCGATGTTCGAAAAGATCGATGTGAACGGCAAAGACGCACATCCGCTGTACCGGTACCTGAAGGGCGAAGCACGCGGAGTGCTGGGCAGCGAGCCGATAAAATGGAATTTCACGAAGTTTCTCGTCAACCGCGAGGGCGAAGTCGTCGGGCGGTACGGCTCTACGACGAAGCCCGAGCAGATCGAAGCGGACATCGAAGCCGCGTTGCCAGGCTCTGGGGTCTGAGGGCGGGGACGTTGTTGAATAGTTGACCCCGTGCCCGCTCGTTGCGAGCCGATGCCAATCGCTGGCACGGGGTCAACTATTCAACAACGTCCCCGCTGTCGCTCCGCTGATGGCGGCGAGGGTCGGCGGCGCCGCGTCTGAAAACCGCGAGAAGAGGAGCATTCCATGGAGGCGCATCTAGCGACGCTCTGGGAGTCGTTCGCGGATGCCATCGGCGACTGCGAAGCGCTGGTCTGCGGGGAAAGCCGGTGCACCTGGCACGCCTACGACGATCGCGCCGCGCGGCTCGCGTCCGCGTTCGCGGCGGCCGGCTTGAAGACCGACTCGAAGGTCGGTCTCTACCTCTACAACGGCAACGAGTACCTCGAATCCCAGTATGCGGCGTTCAAGCTGCGCGCAATTCCCGTCAACATCAACTACCGCTATCTCGATGACGAGCTTCTCTACCTGCTCGACAACTCCGACGCTGAGATCCTCATCTTTCACGCGAGCCTTGGCGAACGCGTAGCGCGCGTGATGGATCGCGCTCCGAAGGTCAAGCTCTGGATCGAAGTCGATGACGGCAGCGACTCCGTCCCGGGTGCCGTCGCGTATGAGTCGCTCGTCAGCGACCACGAGCCTGCCCCCCGCATCCGGCGCTCCGAGAGCGACGTCTACATGATCTACACCGGCGGAACGACGGGTATGCCCAAGGGTGTGATGTACGACATGGGTGGCTTGCTGCAGTTTTTCGTCAACATCGGGTTCGCATTGTTCAACCGCGGTGCTCCCCCCGTGATTGGCGAGGTTTCAGACTGCGGCGAACTCTGGCGTGGTGGTGAATCGGTCGTTTCGATCCCGACCTGTCCATTGATGCACGCGACGGGAATGTGGCTCGGCGCGATGTCACCCCTCTGCGTCGGAGCATCGGTCGTTACCCTGAAGGGGAGCTCATTCGACGCCCACGAGCTGTGGCGGGTGGCAGAGCGCGAAAAGGCGCAACAGATCGTGATCGTGGGCGACACGTTCGCGAAGCCGATGCTGCGGGCCCTCGAAGAAGCTCGGGACGCGGGTCGGCCATACGATCTCTCGGAGCTGAAGTCGGTGGTGTCGTCGGGTGTCATGTGGACGTCGGAAGTCAAGCGGCAGTTTCTCGACTGGCACGATTGGGTCCTCATCGATGTGCTGGGTAGCACCGAGACGGGCATCGGCACGCAGATCACGACGCGTGGCAATGTCGGCGAGACCGCGAGGTTTGCGATGAACCAGACCACGAAGGTCTTCACCGAAGAGGGCCGCGAAGTGATGCCCGGTTCCGGAGAATCGGGCATGGTCGCTGCGAGCGGTACGATTCCCATTGGCTACTTCAAGGACGACGCCAAGTCTCGCGCCACCTTCAAGACGATCGATGGCGTCCGCTATTCGTTTCCGGGTGATTGGGCGCTCGTCGAGGCCGACGGCACCCTCACGCTGCTCGGCCGAGGCTCGAATTGCATCAACACCGCGGGGGAGAAGGTCTATCCCGAAGAGGTGGAGGTGACCGTCAAGCAGCACCCGGACGTGATCGACTGCCTGGTGGTCGGCGTGGACGACGCAAATTTCGGACAGCGCGTGACTGCTGTTGCGTCGCTGCGTGCAGGCAGCGAAACGGATGAAGTCGCGCTGCGCGAATTTGTGCACGCGAAGATCGCGTCCTACAAGGTCCCGAAGCAGATCGTGCTCGTCGATGAGATTCACCGCGCAGCCAACGGCAAACCCGACTACCGCTGGGCGCTCTCGATCGTCGAAAAAGCGCTCGCCTAGCTGTGGGGCCCGGGAGTGAGGGGAGCGGGGACGTAGTTGAATAGTTGAATTATTCAATTCAATTGGGGACGGTGTTGAGCACACGATTCAGCGCGTGGGGTCTGTTTTGA
>JACZVU010000105.1 GCA_022572485.1 Myxococcales bacterium | reverse complement strand
TCTCGTGGGAGGCACTCGCATCTTTGCGGCCAAGAAGCTTCGCCTTGCTCGTACGGTACTTGCAAAAATCGTCGTAGGCCTCGATCTCGTGTTTCAGATCCTGGACGACGAGTTCGATCATGATCGCGTCGTCGAGGTAGCCGAGTCCGGGGATGCGGTCGGGAATCAGATCTTCACCCTCCGCGAAATAGACGAGGCCGTCCACCACCCGCGAGCGATCCTTCCCCTCCATGTCCCATTCTTTGTCTTCGAGCATCTTCAGCATGCGCTCGAGCTTCTCGAGGCGCTGTACGACGAACCCCACGGCATTCATGCCGCGAATTTTCTCGACCAGCTTCCGGGATCCGGCGATGAGCTTCGCTTCGTCGATACCGACACTGCGCTCGCGCACCTCTTTGATGATGCGCTTGAAGTACCTCAGGTCCTTGTCGCTGAGCTCGAAGGTGATGTTCATCGGCATGCTTTACGCTCCCCATTCCTCGCAGATCTCAATTCCACAGGCCCCAAACCCTCGCCAGGCACTTCGGAGCCACATCTTCGTACGTGCCAATGCGGCTGTAGCCCGGTGCCAGATCCTCACTGGGATCCAGAGCGAGCCATTCTATCGGGTCGGGAGCGGGAGGCCGCCCTGTTGAGGCCGTGGGCGCGCCTCAAAACGCGACCCCGGCCTCGCCGGTAGCATTGCGTGCTGGAGTTTTCCCAGAAATGCACGGCCCCGGTGTTGGCCGGGGCCGTTGCATCCAGATGTTCTCGTGGCCCGAAACTAGGCGGGGCGCACGTTGGTGGCTTCGGGCCCCTTTCGACCCTGCCCCGATTCGTACTCGACCTTTTGGCCGTCCTGAAGAGACTTGAACCCGTCACCTCCGATGTTCGAGAAGTGAACAAACAGGTCGTCCCCTCCATCGTCCGGAGTAATGAATCCGTAACCCTTCTCGTCGCTAAACCACTTCACGGTGCCGATAGCCAACTTACTCTCCTTACTTGCATGTACCGCGGAACCCAGATGTCCTGGCCGCTAGACTGCACAATTGCGAAACCCAGGTCTCCAGGCCGCAGCCGCCGATCCTACAGGAATCGCGTGACCGAGTCAGCAAAATTTCTCACGTCATGTATTGAAAAACACCCAAATTGCCTCTGTCCCAGCTTCTTCCCGCGTATCGACCCGATCAGATCGCGTCGAGTGCCCGGTCGAGCGCCGCGATGAGCTGGTCCGCGTTGGCTTTGCTGAAGACCAACGGCGGCCTCAGCTTGAGGATGTTGTGGTGCACTCCCTCAATCCCGACGAGCACGCCATCCTCCCGCATCCCGTTGACGATCGCATGGGTCTCTTCTTTCGCGGGCTCGAGGGTCTTGCGATTCCGCACGAGTTCAACGCCAATGAACAGGCCCGCGCCGCGCACGTCGCCGATCAACGGGTGCCGATCCACCAGTGATTCGAGGCCCGAGCGAAGATAGGCGCCGACGAGATCCGCGTTCTCCCGGAGCTTCTCGCGCTCCAACACGTCGAGCACCGCGATGCCCACCGCACAAGCCACCGTATTGCCACCCGTGGTGGAGAAAAATTCAGAGTGCCCAACGAGTGAGCGCACGATCTCCGGTGTCGTCACCACTGCGGCCATCGAGTAGCCGTTGCCGATGGGCTTGCCGAGCGTAACGATGTCCGGGATCACCCCGTGAGCCTCGAAGCCCCAGAAGTGGGCACCCGTGCGGCCGAAGCCAGACTGCACTTCATCGGCGACGCACAGGCCGCCCGCCGCTCGAACCTTCGCGAACGCGGCGCGCAGGTACCCGGGCGGCGGTTCCATGATCCCGTTGCTGCACAAGATCAGATCGAGATAGAAGGCAGCGGGTGCGCGTCCGCGCTCGGCCAGAGACGCGATGGCGTGGTCGATGGTCTCTGCGTAGCGCTCCGCAAATCCGGGCTCATCGCGTCGATACGGTCCGCGGTAACCGTCGGGGGGCGGAACGGTGGCGATGTGGGGAGCCGGCGATTCTCCGGGTTGGAGCTCCGCGGGCGAGAGGTCGTTCACGGCTTCCGTCGTCCCGTGATAGGCGTCTTCCATCACGATGCCGCCGTCGTTTCCCGTGTGTGCCTTGGCGAGCCGCCACGCCAGATCGTTCGCCTCGCTTCCGGAACAGACGAACATGCAGACAGAGAGATTGCCCGGCATCGTGGCCGATAGGCGATCCGCATATTCGAGCACGGACTTGTAGACGTAACGTGTATTGGTGTTTAGCGTCGCAGCCTGCCGGGACAACGCCTCGACGACGGCGGGATGGCAGTGACCGACCTGGGGAACGTTGTTGTAGACGTCGAGAAATGCACGCCCCGAAGCGTCGATCAACCACACCCCATGCGCGCGCACCGCGTGAAGCGGGCGATCGTAGAACAGGCTAAGACCCGGCCCGAGGCGCTCCACGCGGCGCGCGAGCAGCACCTCCAGTTCGTCTTCCTGCGGCGCGAAAGCCTCGTGTGGAATCCCGAGAATCGCGTTCGGATCGGGCGAGAGGTCGCGCCAAACGGCCCACTTGTCCGGTTCGCATACGCGGGGGAAGCCTCCGGGAATTTCGAGCGGATCCGTCAGGATCTGGAAATGAATCGCTGCGCCGCAATCCGAAACCCGACCGATCCGGTCGCCCTTTCCGACCGAGTCTCCGAGCCGAAAGTCGCCCGACGCTTCTCCGGCGAGGTTTCCATAACACGTGTAGAAGCAGATCCCATCCGCAACATTGTGCTCGAGGATCAGGTCTCGGAGGCCTTGCTTCGATTTTACCGGGGCAAGGCGGTGGACAACACCCGCGAGAGGCGCGCGAATCGCGGTACCACACGCCGCAAATAGATCCGTTCCGAGGTGCAAAGCAACGCTTTCGGACGGGTCACCCGCCGCAGGTGCGCCGCAGCCGGGTGCACCGTAGGGGTGAAGACCAACGTCGATCTCAGCAAAAAAACCAACAGCGCCAGGGCCCGTGTTGCTCCTCAATTTGCGCACCTGCTCGTTCGAGAGAACGCGCTTGCGCAGCTGGGCGAGGTCGCGCTCGAAGATCGGCCCCATTGCGTTCGCGTTGGCGACCAGCCAGTCCGCGACCCGCGGCGCGTTCACCGACGCGGGTAGACCACAGGCGTTGCGCAGGCAGGCGTGAAAGAAATCAGATCTCTGATCCGACAGCCAATCGAGCATCGTCTTGTGCTCGTCGACTCCAGCGGTGATGTAGTCGTGATTCTCGGGGTGGTCGCCGACGCGCCAGGCCGAGATCGTGATGGCCATCGCGGTCCGCGCCGCCACGAGATCGAAGATGACGGCGATCTCTTCGGCGGTCAGCGGCTCGACGGCGCAGTAACCCGCCGCGATCTCCATCGCAACGCCGAAGGGGTCCTCGACCTCGACGATCAATTCAGAGATCGGTACGGCAAGATCGCAGACGAGCGGCGCGTGAATCAGATCGCCGAAGTCGATTACGCCCACCACACGGTCGCCTTCGACGAGCGTGTTCATGCAGCTGACGTCGTTGTGGATGACCTGGGCACGCATGCCCTCGAGGGCGGGCAGCACCTGCTCCGCGAGCCGGTCGAGCACGCCCTCGACCCTGCGGCGAATCTCGGGATCGTCAATGCAGTGGGTCCGCTCGCGGAGCAAGGGCCCCTGCGTAAGATCCCAAGGCAGCTCGTGGCGCGCGTCGGGGTGAAAGTAGCCGCGCAAAGCCTGGCCGAGCCGGGCCGCACTCGCGCCGACATCGCGCAACAGAGCCCGAGAAGGCTGAACCTGGCCGAGCAACTCACCCGGCAGATAGCTGAGCAAGCGCGTGATGAAGCGCCCCCCGTCCGCGCCATCGACCACACAGCTGGGAGCGCCCTCGGTAGTCGTCACGAGATGGGGAACGGGGAGTTCCGGATTCACGCGCGCAATGTGCAGCAACGCCTGGGTCTGGAAATCAAGAACCGCCGGATCCTCGGCGGGATTCGCGATCTTCAGCACGTAATCTCGACCGTCGTGGGTACGCAGGTGAAAATTTTGATCGCGCTCACTCACGAGTGCGCGAGCCGAACCCATGACGCCAAAGATCCGCTTGGCGATCCCCTCGGCTTCTGCAAGCGAAAAAGTCGGGGCTTTGGCTTCCAGCACGCTCAGCGATCGGGAATCGGGTGCAGAAGACACGATTGGCGGGTGCTCCGTTGAATGGAACAGTGAACCTTAGCGGATGCGGCCACCTTTCGAACAGGGTGGTAAGCTACGGCGCCCGAAGGGCAGGTGACGAACACACGGAGGCACCCCCATGGTCGGAAAAATCTTCGTCACACGACGGATCCGCGATGCCGGACTCGATCTGCTCAGCGAAGCCGGAGTCGAACTGCGGGTCTGGCCCGGCGCCGAAAATGCCTGCCCGAACCGGAAAGAACTACTCGAGGGTGTGCGCTGGGCGGACGTCGTGCTCTCGGTGCTTACGGAGTCGATCGATCGAGAGGTCATGGAGGTCAACCCGCGGCTGAACGGCGTCGCCAACTTCGCAGTGGGTTTCGACAACATCGATGTGCCAGTTGCCACCGAGCTGGGTATCCCCGTGAGCAACACCCCAGGCGTTTTGACGGATACGACGGCGGACCTCACCTGGGCGCTTCTGCTCTCGACGGCGCGAAACATCGCAACCGGAGACACCTACATGCGCGGCGGAAACTATCAAGCCTGGGGGCCCAATCTGCTGCTCGGAGAAGACATCTCGGTGGGCAGCGACGGCCGCCGGAAGGTGCTTGGAATCCTCGGATTCGGGCGGATCGGCCAGGCCGTTGCGCGACGCGCGTTGGGCTTCGACATGCGCGTACTCGCCTTCGATCCGTTCGCGCGCGAGGCAATCGAAGCGGACGACCAGGCCGAGTGGGCGGACCTCGACGACCTCCTGCGCGAGAGCGATTTCGTGAGCGTCCACACGTTGCTATCGGACGACACCCATCATTTGATCGGCGAGCGCGAGCTTTCGCTGATGAAACCAACCGCGTATCTGATCAACGCCGCCCGCGGCCCGATCGTCGACGAAGAGGCCCTGGTGCGGGCGCTGCGCAAGAAGACAATCGCCGGAGCAGGCTTGGACGTCTACGAACGCGAACCCGCGATGGCGGAGGGCCTCGCGGAGCTCGAGAACGCAATTTTGCTCCCCCATCTGGGAAGCGCGACCCGCGGCACCCGCAATCTGATGGCGACGAAAGCCGCCATCAATGCGCTGGCGATGCTAAAGGGCGAGCATGCCCCCAACTGCCTGAACCCTGAAGTCTACGATGGCGAGGCGTATCGGAAGCGATTGGGTCGAGCGTAAAAACACATCGAAACACTGTGAGTAGCGATCAAAAGGCGTCCAAGAGGCCTTCAATCTCGGACAAGTCCGCAATCACGCAATCGGGTGATGGCCCTTCGTGTACTCGAAGTGCGGCTTCACGATCGGCGATGCGCCGCGTGATCCAGGCCGTGTGGATGCCCAGTAGAGCGGCACCAGCGATATCCGCAGAGAGGCTGTCGCCGACATGAAGTGTCTCTTCGGGCGCAACACCGAGTTCGGCGAGCACCGCTTCGAAGATCTCAGCGCGTGGTTTTCGGATACCGATCGCATCGGAAATCACCAGCGCGTCCAGATGAACTCGAAGCCCGCAGTCGTCGAGCAGGCCCAGCGCCATCGCTGAATGACTGAAGTTCGAGCAGAGACCCAGGCGCACCCGGCGCGCGAGATCGTCGAGAACCTGCTTGTGGTTCTCGGGAACGCTGACCTGCGCGCGAATCATTCCCATATGGGTTTCGGTGAGAACTCCGGGGAGCTCCGGAGCGTCGATCCCGAGTCGATCGACCACGGCCTCGAAGCGCTCCAGCGTAGGAAGTTCGAGCCCGCGGGCGTAGCGGGTTTCGCGAAACGCGCGATCGACCTCGGTCAACGCAGCGATGAAACGCTCGAAGTCGACATCCGAGTGAGCCGCGACAACCTCGTGCAGCGCGCCGGCCGTCGAGGGCACCGATCGGCCCCCGATCTCGATCCGCGGCAGATCGTTCAGCGACAGATCGACGAGCGTATCGAAAAGATCGAAGACAACAGCTCGGATGGCCATTGGACGACTTCACCTCGAAGCAGCTTAGAGCATCTCGATTGACGCCAGACCGGCTAGCTCGCATCGCGCGAGAGCGTGCGGCCAGGCGCTGATTCCCGGCGTCAACGGGTGCAGTCTTTCTCGTGCGAATTCACTCAGCATCGTAGTGTTACCCTGCGATTTTCGGCCCCGGTTTCGATTCCAGCCTAAATGAAGTCCGTGATCGACGCGAGCCGCTCAATCCCCACTTCGGGAACCAGAGAAACCGTGCCACCGAATTGCTTGACGTAGAGTGAGAGCTTCGCCGTCTCCTCGATCATGCTCGCGCGCGTGGCCGCCTTCCGCAGGTCGTCGCCAACCGCGATCAGTCCGTGGTTTTGGAGGATCGCTCCGCGGCTGGTTTGCAGCGCCTCGAAAACGGCATCCGCCAATTCACTAGAGCCCGGCATCAACCAGGGAATCGTCACGGTATCGGCCAGCGCGACGGCATCGGTGTTGATCGGTTCGAAGCGCTGGTTGCAGATCCCGAAGGCCGTCGCAATGGGCGAGTGGGTGTGCACCGCGCCGGTCGAACCCGGGCGCGCCTCGTAGGCGCGAAAGTGCATCCGGAATTCGATCGAAGGCTTGTTGGCGCCCTCCACGATGCTGCCATCGGCGCGAATTCGGACCAGGGAGTCTTCCGCGAGCGTCCCCTTGAACAGACCACTCGGTGTGATCCAGACCGTCTCGCCGTCGTTCGACAGACTGCTGACGTTGCCTCCGGTCGCCGTCAGGTGTCCATCGCGGTAGAGCTCGTTCACGATCTGAACGATTTGCTGCCGTGCCTCTCGATCGCTGGCCATGCCCTCTCCTTCAGCGGATTCCCTCGCCCGGCCACAGGGCGCGCGCCATGGTAACCCGGAGCGCGCTGCCATGAGGGGCCTGTCGGGCTCCCCGGCCGTGTTGTCTTTCCGGGCCGCCAACGGAGCGTGACGACGGGCGCCGGCTCAGAGGACTTCGAGCAGATAGCGTCTCAGATCGAGTTGGGATCGCTCGCTGGTCTGGATCTCGATCTGGTAATTCCCGGGCGACAGCCAAGTGCTATCGATTTGGACGCGGACCCGGTCGCCGTCGGCCGCGACTACCGCGTTTGGTAGTTTCAATTCTCCGCTTCCATCCATGGATAGGATCCGAACCGGAAGCACATCCGCGTTCGACAGGGAAGCAGGCAGGAGCAGGTTCAAGACCAGCGGACGTTCGGTCGGCAGATCCTGCGCGGTGATCGACGTCGTCTCGCCCGCAACCAGTTCGAAGTCGCTCTGTTCGATCTTTTGCCAGCTCGGGTCCATCGGGTGGCGATCCACAGTCTTGACTCGGATCGTGCGTACAACCGATTCATTGACGGCTTGATCAACCGGGCCCGTCCGATCGACGTTCGTCACACTGATGGAGCGCAGCACAGCGACGACCAGCAATCCAGCGCCGAGGCAAAAGGCGACGCCCACCAGCCATCGACGCTTCTGTTCGGGTTCTTCACCTTGCATGCCGCGAGGAGTCTAGGGTCATTCGCGAAGCGCCGCATAGCCTGTGTAGCCCGGGCAGGACCGTTGCCTTGTGACTGGGCTGCACTGGCCGGGGCCTAGTTGCCCGGGTTACGCCGCATTCAGGGGCTGTGCTAGGCCGGACGGTGTTGGCGCCCCACCGGAAAGCGCTGGCTGTGAACATCTGGAAACTGTTCTACGGATCAGAACCAGCTAGACAAGGGCCATCCGGCTCGCGCCAGATGAACGCGCGCAGCGCGAGAGTCCCCGCGAGATAGACCGCCAGAACGACGCTGATGGCGCTGAATCCCCAGTCCATGGCGGCTTCGGTGGCAGGCAGAAATGTGACGGCAATCATCAGACCCCAGGCCAGGCCGAGCAGCCACCACATCCGCAGATCTCTCGCGAACATCAACGGAACCAGACTCATCAACATATAGTCGTACACCGCTGCCTGTAATAAAGCGCAAATCCACACGAGTCCGACAAACAACGCCTCTCCGCCGTCTCTGACCCGCCGCAGATAGAAGATCGAAAGAGCGATGAGCGCGGCGGCAGCCAGGCGATAGCCGACAGCATTCCGGGAGAGCCTCGCGCTCATCTCGGCCCGCCAGTCGATGGGCTTCGAGCGCTTCGCCAGCACCTCGTAGTTCGTTTCGTCCGAGTACATGAAGGGATATTTGAGCCCCAACATGTTGACCCCGTAGGTCTTGCTGTGCAGCACGGTGTTCTTCGCGAAATCAACCCAGACGTTCTGCTCCCCGGGCACTCTCAGCAACGAAGTTCCTGCGAGAAGGAGCAAGGCCGCTGCGCCGAAGCTCAGATAGAAACGCCGCCTCTCGCGGAGCAAGCGTCGACGTTCCGGGCGAAGTAGATCACTGAGCAGCAGAGCCGACGCGAAAAGAACGGGGAAGATACGCAGGTGTGTAGCCACGGCAAAGAGGAGCCCGGCGGTCACTCCGCGCCCCTTGCGCAGGGCTACGATACCCAACGCGAGACAACCAAAATGTAGATAGCGCAGATAGCTTCCGCCAATTGTGATGTAGTCGTTAAGCGGATTTGCACCAAACGCGATCACGAAGAGCAGGCCCCATTGCGCTCCGAGCACATAGCCGATGGTCGCGCCCACACCAATCACGAGCAGCAGATCCGCCCAGGACATGAGCTGC
>JACZVU010000104.1 GCA_022572485.1 Myxococcales bacterium | reverse complement strand
CGGCATCTCGCAAGGAGGTGAAGCTGCGGCCTCGCACCGATCAACACGATCTTGACTTCAAGCTCAAGAACGCGCGGCGCTTCTTGGTCGAGGGCGACAAAGTGAAGGTGACGGTGATGTATCGAGGCCGAGAGATGGTTCATCGCGAATTCGGTTACCGGCAACTCAAGCACGTGACGGAGTTGCTCAGCAACATCGCGAATGTCGAGAATCCGCCGCGGATGGAGGGGCGCTTTCTATCGATGATCCTCGTGCCCAATCGAGAAGCGATCGCCGAAATTCGGCGCGCGCAGGCCAGCAGCAAGGCAGCTGACGAGGAAAACCCGGTGGCAGCTGCCACGGCAGAGCCGACGGCGACTGGCACCTCCGGGGATGCCAAAGCGACGCAAGGCGAAAACAGCGGCTGAGCGAACCTCTTCGGAGAGAGCCAGAAGGCGAGTAGAAAGGGATTCAGCATGCCGAAGGTCAAGACCCATCGAGGTGCAGCCAAACGCTTCAAGAAGACCGGCACGGGTAAGATCGTGAGGTCGCACAAGAACAAGCAGCACATCCTCACGAAGAAGTCACCCAAGCGAAAGCGCCATCTGCGGAAGGACACTCTCGTCGATTCGACCGACGAAAAACGTGTGAAGCAGATGATTCCGTACCTCTAAACTGGCGATCTTACGATCCGACGGAATCGATAAAGGGGGAGTCAGATGCCGCGAGTCAAACGAAGCGTCGCTGCGCGCAAGCGACGCAATCGCATTCTCAAGCAAGCCAAAGGCTATTACGGCGCACGGAGCAAGCTGTTCAAGACGGCCCGAGAGGCCGTGGAACGCGGCTGGCGCTACGCGTACCGCGACCGCAAACAGCGAAAGCGGACTTTCAGGGCACTCTGGATCACCCGAATCAATGCGGCAGCGCGCGAAAACGGCTTGTCGTACAGCCGACTGATCAACGGGCTCAAGCGCGCAAATGTCGAAGTCGATCGCAAAATCCTCGCTCAACTCGCGGTGACGGATCCGACGGCGTTTGGCGCGCTCGCAGATCTCGCGAAATCACAGTCCACCCCCTAGCCGCCAGACCGTCGTGCCGGCTGGAGTCGACAACCTCGAGCGGCTGGAGGAAGAGGCGCGCCGCGAAATCGCCGCAGCCGCGAGCCTGCAGGCGCTCACGGAAGTTCGCGCCGGCTACCTCGGAAAGAAAGGCTCGGTGGCCGGAGTACTGCGCGGCATCGGCGGCCTCGCGGGCGACGAGCGCGCCCGGGTCGGCCAACTCGCGAATTCCACCAAGCAGCGGATCGAAGAGGCGGTCGCCGAGCGCCGCCGAGCGCTCGAGCGCAGCGACCGCGATCGCGCGCTCGACGCCGAGCGCCTCGACACCACGCTGCCCGGCGCCGAAGACCCGCGCGCGGGCCGCCTGCACCCGGTCACGCGCGTGTTCCGGGACATGGTGGCATTCTTCACCTCGATGGGGTTTTCGATCGAAGAGGGCCCGGAGGTCGAAACCGAGTACCACAATTTCGAAGCGCTGAACATTCCCAAAGTCCACCCCGCTCGAGACGAACAAGACACCTTCTACGTCGAAGGCGGAAACGCGCTGCGCCCCCACACTTCGAATGTTCAGATTCGGGCCATGACAGGCCGGACGCCGCCGTTTCGATTCATCGCGCCGGGGCGCGTCTACCGACACGACCTGAGTCCGCGTCACTACCCGATGTTCCACCAGATCGAAGGTTTCTTGGTCGATGAGGAAGTCACCTTCGGCGATCTCAAGGGCGTGCTTTACGCTTTTGGGCGCCACCTGATGGCGGACGACATCGAGCTGCGTTTCCGCGCGAACCATTTTCCGTTTACCGAACCCTCCGCCGAGATGGACTACGGATGTCTACTGTGTGAACGACAAGGTTGCGGGGTCTGTTCGAACAGCGGCTGGATCGAGTGGGGCGGTTGCGGAATGATCCACCCCCGGGTGCTCGAGAACTGTGGGATCGACTCGGATCGCTATCAAGGTTTTGCGTTCGGGATGGGCGTCGATCGCACGGCGCTGCTGCGCTACGGAATCCCCAACATTCGACTGCTCTTCGAAGGGGACCTGCGCGTGTTGGAGCAGATCTGATGCGGCTATCTCTTCAATGGCTTGCGGAATTCATTGACCTCCCCGCAGAAGGTGATCTCGTCGAGCGCCTCACGCTCGCTGGATTCGAGGATGTCGAGATCACCGCGACGGGGCCCGATCTCTCACAGATTCGAGTCGGTCGGGTTCTCGAGTGCGCGCAACACCCGCATGCGGACCGGCTTTCCGTCTGCAAGGTAGATCTTGGCGCTGCTGAGACCACCGAAGTGGTCTGCGGTGCGCCCAATGTCGCCGCGGGCCAGAAGGTCGCCTTCGCGGCGGCCGGAACGAAACTTCCCGACGGCACCCTTCTCAAACGCGCCAAGATTCGCGGTGTTGTTTCGAACGGGATGATCTGCTCGAATCGCGAGCTCGAACTCGGAGACGACCACGATGGCATTCTGGTTCTGGATCCCGATACCCCGGTGGGCGTTTCACTACCCGAGGTGATCGCTACCGGCGACCGCGAGTTGGAGGTCGGCATCACACCGAACCGCGGCGATGCGACCTCCTTGATCGGGTTGGCGCGAGAGGTCCGAGCGCTCTTCGGTGGTGAATTGCGCGTACCCGAAACGGATCCGCCCGAGACCGAACCGGCCGCAGCAGACGCGATCCGCGTCGAGATCGAAGCCGTAGACGATTGCCATCGCTACGTCGCGCGAATCGTGCGAGGAGTGCGTGTCGGCCCCTCACCCGGCTGGGTGGTCGCGAAGCTCGCCGCCTCGGGCATCCGTTCGATCAACAATGTCGTCGACGTCACCAACCTCGTGTTGTTGGAGTTCGGACAACCCTTGCACGCCTTCGACCTCGCAAAATTGCGCGGTGGCCTTGTCAAGGTGCGGCGCGCCGCGGCCGGCGAAAAGCTCGCCACCCTCGATGGCAAGGCCCGCGAGCTCTCCACAGAAGATCTGCTCATCGCAGACTCGGAGCGAGCGATCGCGCTGGCTGGAGTGATGGGAGGAGCGAACACGGAAGTCGGTGATGCGACCACCGACGTCCTGATCGAGAGCGCGCACTTCCATCCGAGCCGTGTTCGGCTCACCGCAAAGCGCTACGGGCTGCAGAGCGAAGCCTCGTATCGCTTTGAACGGGGCGTGGATCGGCTCGGCGTTCAGCGGGCTGCCGATCGCGCGGCACGCCTGATCGCCGAACTTGCGGGCGGAGAGGTTGCGGCGGGCAGCGTGGTGGCCGAAGGCGTGGCACCGGTCGTGACCGAGGAGATCCGCTTTCCGACCGATCGAGCGAACAAGTTGCTCGGCACTGCGCTTTCGAAGCAGGAGATGGCTGCATTGCTCGAGCGGGTGGGCGTGCGCTGTGCGCCAGCGGGCGCGGACGAGCTCGTCTGTGCGATCCCCTCTCACCGCACCGACCTGCACCTCCACCAAGATCTCACGGAGGAGGTGGCGCGCATCTACGGCTACGACCGGATTCCGATCACAGAGCCGAGGGGGGTCCTGCGAGGCGTCGAGCCACCGCGGCTCTGGCGCGTTGCGGAACGCTCCCGGGATGCCCTCGTCGCCGCGGGCTTGATCGAGTGCCAGACGCTGCCGTTCCTGAACGCCGAGTGGCTCGAAGCCCTCCAGCTGGACGCCGATGATCCGCGGGGCCGCGCCGTGAGGCTCGTAAACCCCATTCGCGACGAGGAACCGCTGCTTCGCACGACGCTGCTCCCCTCAATTCTCCGCCTCGTCCAGCAGAATCGCAGCCGCCAGCTGGAGCGGATCGAGGTTTTTGAACTCGCCCGCCTGTTCCGCACGCGCAAAGGCCCCTCGCGCTGGGGCAGCGACCTTCCGGAAGAGTCGCTGGGCCTCGTGGCGGCCATTGCGGAGCGCGAGGAGCGGGGGCTCTGGGAGGCGCCGACTTCGGTTCCGCTCTTCTTCAAGCTCAAAGGCATCGCAAAAAAGCTTTTGGATCAGCTGGGTTATGTGGCATGGTTTCCACGCGCGAGCCTTCCACCCTATCTGCATCCGGGGGCCGCAGCGGCAATCGAAGTGGGGGGAGCGGTGATCGGGTCGATCGGAGAGCTGCATCCGGATGTCGCCTCGGCGTTTGGGTTGGATGTCGGATGCGCGGTGATGGAGTTGGACCTCGAGGCCCTCGTGGCGCTGCCCCAGCAGGAGGTTCGATTCCAGGAAGTGTCGCGGCAACCGAGTGCTCGGCGCGACCTTGCGGTCGTCGTCGATGTCGACCAAGCGGCGGGCGAAGTGCTCGAGGCAATTCGCAAAACCGGCGGGAAGGATTTGATCTCGGTGGAGTTGTTCGATCGCTACGCGGGAAAGGGCATCGCCGAAGGGCGTACCAGCCTCGCGTTTCGGCTGGTCTTCCAGCGCTACGATCGAACACTCAAGGACGAGGAAGTGACGAAGACGACCGACCGCATCGTCAAAATGTTGGCGCATCGGTTCAAAGGAGAGCTCCGCTAGCGAGAATTACGGGAGAACACGTATGACGAAGGCAGACATCGTCGAACAGATCTACGAGCAGGTTGGATTCTCGAAGAAGGAATCCGCTGAACTGGTAGAGAAGGTTTTCGAAGCCATCAAGACCACGCTCGCCGAGGGTGAGAAAGTGAAGATCTCGGGATTCGGGAATTTTGTCGTGCGCCGCAAGAACTCCCGCAAGGGCCGCAACCCCCAGACCGGTCAAGAAATTCTTCTGGAGGCGCGCAAAGTTCTCACCTTCAAACCCAGTCTCGTGCTAAAGAACCTCTTGAACGAAGAGGGGACCTCGACGAGCGGAAGCAGCCTGGGCGAAGCTGGCCACCTGGGCTAAGAGCAGGAGGCAGGAGCAATCCGCACCTTGTGGATCGGTTTTTTCGTCGAACCGTTTTGATTGGGGGGACCGTTGGCAAACGCGACCAGGTTGCATCGCAAAACCCAGGCCTTGAGCGGCGGCGCCGAGCGAGAAGGAAGCACCCAGGGCAAGCGCTACTACCGAATCGGTGAAGTCAGCCGCATCACCGACGTCAAGCCCTACGTGCTCCGCTACTGGGAATCCGAATTTCGCTGGATGGCTCCGCAGAAATCGCGATCGAAACAGCGCCTGTACCGACGCCGCGACATCGACATGATCTTGCTGATCAAGAAAATGCTCTACGAACAGCGCTTCACGATCGCCGGCGCGCGCAAGCAGCTGCGAGAGTTCGGCGCCGATCGCGCCCTCGAGTCGGGAAACCTCGCGATCGAAACCGATCACCGTTCCCGCTACCGGAAGATACGCTCCGAACTCGAATCCATCCGCGCGATGCTCTGAGCCTCGCAGAGCCAATCCGGCTTTTTCGCGCCTCTGCAACTCAAAGCGCACGCCAGCGGCCAAGCCGAGAGAGAGGGGATCGTCGGAAGCTGCCATCCAGCTCTCTCCGGCTTTGAGCCTCACGCGGATCCTCTCGAACCCCGAATCGCCCGACGGATTCAATCCGCTCCCGAGGCCGAGAGGCGGTTCATCCGCTTCGCGTGAGGCGCCGATCCAACCCAGAGGCATCGACAGAGCGGCCGGCACTCGCTACCCGTGCCCGGGTGTCGGGCCGTAGCGCAGCCTGGTAGCGCGCTTGACTGGGGGTCAAGAAGTCGCGAGTTCGAATCTCGCCGGCCCGACCACGACTTACCGAGATTCATCCTAATAAACCAGACACTTAGCGTATGCTGGGCATTGCTGCGCGTTGCTGTGCTTTGCCTGAATTTGCCCTCGACTGCTTACGCATTGCTTACTTATCCGTTACTTTCTCCGCCTTGAGGGGGTGCGAGAATGCCGAAGCTCACGAAACGGGTGGTCGACGGGCTCCCGATCGGCCAGCAGCAGCAATTTTTCTGGGACAGCGAGATCAAGGGCCTCGGGGTAGTGGTCCGGCCGCCGAGTCGATTTCACCCCGACGGGTCCAAGGCATTCGTTCTCCAGTACCGGACGCTCTCGGGCCGGAGCCGAAGGCTGACGATCGGCCCCTACGGCGTGCTGACCCCAGACCAGGCGCGCAGCATCGCGAACAAGATGCTCGCCGAGGTCCGGGCCGGCCACGACCCGGCAGAGGCCCGTTCGACGGGTCGCGCCGCGCCCACGGTTGCCGAGTTCGCCGAACGGTACGAGGCCGAATACCTCCCGGGAAAGAAGCCCGCGAGCCAGGAGCACGATCGTTTCGCGTTGAAGCTTCACATCCTCCCGCGCTTGGGGTCGAAGAAGCTCGCCGAAGTGACCGAGCGGGACGTTTCGAGGCTCCATCGAGACATGAGCAAGACGCCCGTGATGGCCAATCGAGTGCTCGCCCTCTTGCGGAACCTGTTCGGGCTCGCTCAGCGATGGGAGGTGCTCGACGGGCCGAACCCCTGCGTTCACGTCAAGCGCTACCGCGAGAAGCCGCGGAATCGCTTTCTCAGCGATGACGAGTTCGCCCGGCTGGGGAAGGCGCTCGCTGAGCTCGAAGTCGAGTTGCCCGCGCGATGGGCAACGCTTGCGGCGATCCGCCTGCTCGCGCTGACCGGCGCGCGCAAGAACGAAGTTCTCCAGCTCCGATGGGAGAACATCGACGTTCAGCGCCGTGTGGCTTGGCTTGCCGATTCCAAGACCGGAGCGCGACCCCTTCGGCTCGAAGATCCTGCTCTCGAGTTGCTCTCGAAGCTCCCGCGAAAAGGGCGATGGGTCTTCCCCTCGCGGCGCAAGCCGGATTCGCCGGTGCGGGACATCTCGAAGACGTTCGCAAAGCTGCTTGAACGTGCCGAGATCGAGAAGCTCCGGCCTCACGACCTTCGGCACAGCAAAGCGTCCGTTGGCGCAGCCCTTGGTTTCTCGCTGCCGATGATCGGCGCGATGCTCGGGCACGCGAGAGCATCCACTACAGAGCGTTACGCACACTTGGCATCTGATCCCGTTCGCTCTGCTGAGCAGCGGGTTCAGGGGCGAATTGCCGAGGCCCTCGAGAGGCCGGTGTGACCGAGGAGGAGCGGCAAAGATTCGCCGCTGAGTGGCGCGAAAAGTATCCGTTCTCGCTCGAAGAGCTTACTGATTCCTCACCAGCTGCTATTGCAACGTTTCGTGCCGAAGAAGCGGTTCGAGAGTGCGCTGAAGCATTTCGTGACCGCGTGCTTCGCGGTTTGTACGAGGCGATGGATTCTCTATCGGAGCCGCTTCGCGGCGCCAAGGATTCGGTTGAAAGTCGGCTGGAGGAGCTGCGTTCAGCGCGCTCTTCGGGTCCATCAGGCGCTTTAAGCGCCCTTCTGAATGACGACGAAGCAGGAATCGAACCCTATCCAGAAGAGCGACGTCACACGCGCTACCCAAGACTGTGTGAATCCTCATATATGATCGAATTGTTTGAAGAGGAGCTGCGCCGTATCCACGAGTTTATCAGTGACTTTAATGGTCAGATGAATGTACTCATTGGCGCCTCAGAGATGAATCCCCCGTATCCTCCAGCGTCCGGTGCGGTTGGAAAAACGAGGACTGACCTCTCGTTCGGCAGAGCGATACACGATCTTGTGTGCGTACAACTCTATAACGCGAGCCCCAAAAAACAGGTCAACTGGAGCGACGTTCGGCGCGCGCTTGAATGGTTAGGCCATGATGTCTCGAAGCTCGATCGAAAAGACCTCCGGGAGGTCTATTCGAGATTCCGCAAAGCAGAACCAAAGTACATTCCAGCTACCGGCTAGCGTCACGCGCGTCAGAAGCACCGTAAGCCCCCGATTTAACGAAATGTTTCATTCTGCGATTTTGTATAACGAAACATCCTAGACGTAGCTTGCATTGACCTAGTAGGCCACGTATTGCTCCCGTTAGATAGCAATGGGAGCAAGCATGACGCAGACGGCAATCGAGCGAGGACTTAGCACCGACGACGCAGCGCAAGTACTGGACTGCGCGCCCGCGACGCTCGCAAAGAAGAGAGTCACCGGCGGCGGGCCGGCTTACGTGAAGGTCGGTGCGCGAGTGATTTACATGCCCGCCGACCTCCGCGAGTACATCGCGCGAAACCGCCGAGAAACGACATCTCAACAAGCGCAGAAGTAGAACGGCCGCCTCAGGCAAGGCGGCCGCTCGGGGATGATTGTGGAGAGAGAGTCGAGAAAATACAAGCTGGCGGCGGTGCCCGCAAGCGCGAACCCAGCGTCCTCCGCCGATCAACCCGATGAAAACCAAACCAATCCGCTGAGCACGCTGGTTCCTGAAGGCGAGTACGCTTTGGTGTTCGTGAAGGAAGAGCTTGCGAGCAACTTCGGCCGAGACGTCTGGTTCGTCACGATGCAGATCGCGGAGGGTGAGCACCAGAACAAGCGCGTTCTCCGGTTCTACTCCAAGCCGCGCAAGGGTGCGCACCTCGCGCGCAGCAGTAGCTTGAGTCAGGATTACATGGCAATGACGGGACTGCGCCCCCCGTCGAAGGGATTTCGCCCATCAGAGCTTCTTCGCGGCGTTCAGGTTGACGCGCACGTCGTCACCGTGAAGGATCGCCCCCCGACCAAGCGAGACATCGAGCGCCTTCGCAGCCAGAAGAAGGCGATCTTGCCGCGCATCGAGATCCCGCCCGCCGCGCGCTACTCGCGGGTGGACTCGATCCATCGAATCATCGCTGGTTCGCCGCGCATTCTCGGGAATCGCCATGTGCCGAGCTGACTCCCTTCTTTATTTTGATCTATATCGTAATCGTAATCACCATCAACATCGCCATCGCCATCGCCATCAGGTT
>JACZVU010000103.1 GCA_022572485.1 Myxococcales bacterium | reverse complement strand
CCCCCATTCCTGCACGCGCGGCGATGGCGCGGAGGGTCGCCGCGTCGAAACCGCGCTCTTGAAAAAGCGCACGGGCCGCTTCGCGAATCCGGGCGCGGCTGCGTGCGCCGCGCAGCAAGCGTCCGTCGTCGGGCCGGCGCTGCGCGCCGGAGATTGGTATTTGACCGTAACCTTGGGGCTGCATCTGCGCGAACAAGATCGCATAGATTTGGAGCGGTCCGCCAGCGGAAAAACCGGCCTTCGAGACTGCAAACTTTGGGGGAATTACGCGTCACCTTTCAATGCCCCGCGGAGGTTCGGCGGATTGTTGGCCGCTATTTCCGCGAGTTCCCCACTGGCTGCGTCGTCGAGATCCCGCGGAACACAGATTTTGATGACCACGTAGAAATCACCGGCGGGCCCACCGCTCGGATGCGGAACCCCCTTACCGCGCAAACGCAACTTGGAACCGCTGTCTGTACCCGGCGGAACGGTGATGGTGACTCGACCGTCGAGGCTCGGAACCTCGACCTTGGTTCCCGAAGTCGCCTCTGCGATCGTCAGCGAAACCTCGAGCAGAATGTCGCGATCCTCGCGCCGAAAGAACGGGTGCGGTCGGACGCGAATCGTCGCGATCAGGTCGCCAGCGGGGCCGCCGCCCAAACCCTCGCCGCCCTTGCCCCTCAGGCGGATCTGGCCCCCATCCGCGACACCGGGCGGGATCCGAACGGTCACGAGCTCGGCGCGTTGACCCCCATCCTGTGTGGGTCGGGAGACCTGGAAGCGCTGTTCGCAGCCGCGCGCTGCGTCGAGAAAGTCGAGATCGATCCTCGCTTCGAGATTCACTCCTCGACGCTGGCGAGGCCCCCGGCCGGGACCGGAACGGCCGAAGAGGTTCGAGAGCAGATCCTCGAATCCCGCCGCGCCAAATTCCCCATCGCCAAAATTCGTGTACCCGCCGAACCCCCCTCCGAACGCATCGCGGGCGCGCCGCGCCTCCGCGGCGTCGAAGCCCTGCTGAAATGAAACCTCTCCGAACTCGTCGTAGGCCTTGCGCTTCTCGGGATCCGAAAGCACCGAATAGGCCTCCGAGACCGCCTTGAAACGCTCCTCCGCAGCGGGGTTGTCGGGATTCACATCCGGGTGCAGCTCGCGCGCGAGCTTGCGATACGCCTTGCGGATGGCGTCCTCATCGGCGTCGCGGGCGACACCCAAGATCGCGTAGGGATCTTTCGTTTTCGATACACCCATCAAGGGTCCTCGGGCAATTTCACCGGATCGGCGATGGTCTCGGGGTTTTCGACCCCGTCCCGGATCATTCCCAGCGCGTATTGGGAGTAGAGGCCATCTTCGATGCGCTCGTCGTACGTCCAGGCGGCGGTGAACTTTCGACCTCCATCTGCTCCGCGCTCGACCTTGCCCATCACGCCGAACAAAGACGCGGTTCCGTATTCCCAAAGATGGTGGAAGCCCGCTGGGTAATTGATCGAACCGAGGTTGGCGAGGAAGACCGATGTGTACAGCGGATCCGCGTCGATCATCTTACGCGGCAATAAGCCGAAGTGATCCGCAAGCCGTAGGATGGCGAGCACAATTCTGATGAGTGGGCCGGGGAGGCGGAGCAGCAGTTTCATCTCCTTCTCGCTCGTCGTCTGCTTGCCCGCGCGACCCGCCTTCAAGTGCTCGTAGGTCGCGTCGACCATCTCGTCGAGGGATTCGCTCTCCGGCGAAAAGCGGCGCTTGATGGTGATCATGGGAGCGCCATCGATGAGCTTTCGCTTGGCGCTGAACGTCATCCACACACCGTCACGCTGCCAGAGGCGGCCAGCCTTCACAAATCGATTGACACCCGGGCGAACGGATATCGCCACCGAAACCGCGCGCAGGTAGAGGTGAAAAAGCGTGATCGGGCGGTTCCTCGGGCGATCCTTGTTCTTCTTTTTAAGGAACTCGAACGCGACGTCGACGCGAATGTCCTGACTCATGTAGAAGAGCGAATCGTTTCGCCTCGGCGATACGTAGGGCATGAAGCGACGCATTGCGTTGAGATCGCGAACCAGGGTGGCATCGGGGCGCTTGCCGAACATTGTCATCTCCTAGGGGGCGTTGCGGCCGAAGAGCGAGAGTCTAGTTATTGCGGCGACGGTCCGCGGGGGCCCTTTTCATGCGCCACACCCGCACGTCGAGAACCGTTGCTTCTCCTTCCAGCGAGAATCCCGCCCGTTCGTAGAAGCGGAGATTCCCCTCGCGGTCGGTCTCCAAATAGGCCAGCATGGCGTCGCGGTCGACTGCGGCCAACCAGCGCGAGAGCAAAGCCGCCCCCACGCCACGGCGCCGCACCGAAGGGGTGACCCCCAGGATTCCGAGATACCAGTGGGGCTCGACGGGGTGAAGCGCCTCGAAAGTCTCGAAGACGAGTTCCCAGCGCCGGGTGACCTGCCATCCCTGCCGAATCAGACCGCGCAGCCTACCCAGCAGGGGCGGGGGAGGCAAAGGGAAACGACCTGGAGGAGACGCCACGAGCCCGCCCGCCACCTCTCCATCCAGGGTTGCCACGAGAACCTGCCCGTGCAGGCACGCCATCGGGAGAAGTGTTCGCATGCTGTGGCGATTGAAGCGGAAACAGTGGTCGGGATCGTCCGATCGAACCACCGCGCGATTGAGGGGATTGCTGCAGAACGCGCGGGCCAGCACGTCGACGGTTTGTTGCAGCTGCGAATCGACAAGCGGAGCAATCAACGGTGCGCACAGGTCGTTCCGGCCCGACACCGCAGAGCCGATTAGCGCAGCGTCACGGATTCGAGCGCGGATTCGCGGTCAAGCACCCTCGCGGGCCCGCGGGCGTTGCACCATTTTGTTGTGGCCGGCCGGTAGGTTCAGGATTTCACGCGGAAACGCCTCGACGATGAATTCAACCACATCTCGAACCCGGACCACGAAAACAGGCCGGTTCTCGTCGTCGACCACAGGAATATGGCGGAAGCCCCCGACCGACATCATGTTGAGCGCCGAAGCGACCAGCGAACGCACCGAAAGGGTCTCCGGATCCGGCGTCATCACTTCACCCATCGGCAGGGCTGCGGGATTTCTTCCGCGGTCAACCACCCGGAAGAGCACGTCGCGTTCGGTGAAAATACCCGTGATCTTGCTGTTTCGGCTGCCGTCGTCGGTGATGATCACGCAACTGCGGTGCTCGCTCTTCATCAAGCGCATGGCCTCGGTGACCGTCGTGTGAGCCGATACGGTCAGCGCTCGGCGCACCGGAAGCACCGCGACGGGTTCCCGCAAGAGTGCTGCATCGAACGCGCGCTCATTCGTCCGCGGCGCTTCAAAATAGTTTTCGTCGATCAGATCGTCTCGATCCTCGAAGGCCATTTCGCTCCCTCCACTTCTCGGTATGACCCTCTATTTTAAACCCGCGGGCGGGCGCTGAACAGAGCGAATCTCGGAGCGGCTGAGTGTACGTTTTATTGAGTTAAAACAACAAGTTACAGAACCAGGCAGGCACTGGAGCGGAGGAAAGGTGCCGCGCCGAGGCCATTCGAGGGTGGATCCGGGCGCCCGCCGGTTGACTTCGGGTCCGTGCCAGGATCGCGCCACCCGATCTGGCAGCTCGCCCTGGCGCCCCTTCGAGCGCTGCTCCGCAACACCGAAAACGCGCTGCTCTCCAGCGATCTGCCGTCCGCGCTTCAGAACAGGCCGGTGATCCTACCTTCATCATCGACATCGATGACTTCCGCCGTCGGGACCTTGGGCAGTCCTGGCATCGTCATGATGTCTCCGCAGTAGGCGATCACGAATTCGGCGCCGGCTGCGAGCTGAACATCACGCACCGTCAGGTCAAAGTGTTCGGGAGCACCCAGCAGCATCGGGTCGGACGAAAACGAGTACTGGGTCTTTGCCATGCAGATCGGAAGAGGACCATAGCCGGCTTCCTCGAGGGCGCGAATCTTGTTGCGCACGCGTTTGTCTGCCTCGAGTTCACGGGCGTGGTAGATCTTCTTCGCGATGACCTGAATCTTCTTCCACAGCAGAAGCGAGTCTTCGTAGAGATAGCGAAAGTCCGAAGGAATCCGATCGATGATATCGATGACCTTTTCGGCGAGCTTCCGGCCACCCTTGGATCCGTGCTCCCAGACGGTGCTCTCGATGACGTCGACCCCGAGGTGGGCACACTTTTCCATCGTACTCGCGATTTCTGCTTGCGTATCCTGTGAGAAACGATTCAGCGCAACCACGACGGGAAGACCGAAGGAGCGAATGTTGTCGATATGTCGCTTCAAGTTTGCCAGACCGATCGAAAGAGCCTCGAGGTTCTCCACACCCAGGTTCGCCTTGTCGACACCACCATTCATCTTGAGCGATCGGATTGTCGCAACGATGACGACTACATCGGGCTTGAAACCCGCCTTGCGGCAGACGATATTGATGAACTTCTCGGCGCCCAGATCCGACCCGAACCCCGCCTCCGTCACGACGTAATCCGCCATCTGGAGCGCTGCACGTGTCGCGATGATCGAGTTCGCGCCATGGGCGATGTTCGCGAACGGGCCTCCGTGCACGAACGCCGGCGTATGCTCGATCGTCTGGACCAGATTCGGCCGGATCGCATCCTTCAACAAGGCGGTCATCGCGCCGTGAACTTTCAATTCCCGGGCGCATACCTCTCTTCGGTCGTAGGTATACCCGATGACGATGTTTCCGAGACGCCGCTTGAGGTCCATCAGATCGGTACACAGGCAAAAACAGGCCATGACTTCGGACGCGGCCGCGATCTGGAAGTGATCCTGTCTCGGCACAGAATCACCCACACCACCCATTCCGATGACGATGTTGCGAAGCGCCCGATCGTTCATGTCGACGACGCGTGACCAACTAATCCGGCGGGGATCGATCCCGAGGACGTTGCCGTGGTGGATGTGATTGTCGATCACAGCCGAGAGCAGGTTGTTGGCCAGGCCGATCGCGTGAAAGTCACCGGTAAAGTGGAGATTGATCTCCTCCATCGGAAGAACCTGGGCGTAGCCACCGCCGGCGGCACCACCCTTCATGCCAAAACAGGGCCCGAGCGAAGGCTCGCGAAGACAGAGCATCGTCTTTTCGCCGATCGCCGAGAGCGAGTCAGCGAGCCCAACGGATGTCGTCGTCTTGCCTTCACCGGCCGGGGTGGGGCTCATGGCAGTGACGAGAATCAGCTTGCCGTCACCGCTTTTCGCGCTCGAAAGCGCCTGGCACTTCTCGCGGCTGAGCTTGGCGATATAGCGGCCATAGCAGTCGAAATCGCCATCCTCGAACCCCGCTTGATTCGCGATCTCGCCGATCGGCTTGAGTTTGGCGCTCTGGGCAATCTCGATATCCGAAGGAAACGCGACGTGGGCCATGAAATTCTCCTGGAGAGCGGCTCGGTACCGCACGAGGGACACCGCCGGACCAAATGGAGGTGGCAAAGCTGTGTGAAAGAGACCCCGGAGTGTACGAAGCGCCGCTTGCGTGTCAAGCGATCGGAACCAGATTCGCCAACGATGACGGTGGCTTGTGGTTCCGGAGGGCATCTGGCCTCGGTGCTGAGCGGGCTTCGCGAGGTGCGTGGCCACTCAGCGGTGACCGAGCTTCAAGGACTGATGCTCCCCGTGGACGCCGAGCGGGAAGCGCCCATTTCGCGGTAGCGAGAGCCGACCGATTCACAGCGGTCATCACCCGCACACCGCCACCAGATGCCGGACAGGACATCGATGTCGAAGGGTGTCGAGTACTCGTAGTAGTCCGTGAATGTTTTGCTGAGAGAGCGCGATGACGCGTAGTTGTTGGGGGTGTCTGTAAAATTCTCGGCGGCGAAAAAACTGCTCAGGAACTGGAGCCTGCCGTCTTCGAGCTCCTCCTGGAGTGATTCATTCTGCCGAGCCCAGGCGATGGTGGCCTGAAGGGCGGCGGACTCGGCGTCGTCGTAGCGCCACTTGGCGAGCACAGTCGCGCAACGCTTTCCGTCAAGACGGCAGACTTCGCGAGCAAACGTCGCCCGCAGCGGATCCGGAAGTCGGCCGTCGAAATGCGCCGCATAGCTTCGAAGCAACGAATGCTCCGCTCCGAGGCGGACCGAGGCGGAATTCAGCATCGGAGGAAGCTCGGCAGTGTCACCCGTAAAGAATCCCCGCGCGGCAGCATGAGACAAGCGGGGATGGCGCAGCGTGTGAAACCTCGCCGGCAGATCCGCCTCGTGAACCACACCGAGCGGAATCACCTCGTGGGCCAGCAACGCGGGAATACCATCGATCTCGATGGCGTCGAGTTGGCGTTGAAAATCCGGCCGAGAGAGGGATCGGACGAGCTTGTCGATATCGGGTGTCGGCGCGCGTTCGTCGAAACCCAACAAGATCATGTCGTTCGGTTTTCCGTTCCAGATCGAGACGCGCTCGAACACCTTCCGATAGTTGTTCAACACGAGCTCGATGGATTCTCGGTTCGTCTCGTAGTTGTGAAACCACTGGGCGTAGACGCCACCCGGCCGCAGGCGGCGCTTGGCGGCCTCGAGGAACTCCAGCGCAAAGACATTCTCCACTCCCGTCACCCAGGGGTTGCTCGGCTCCGAGATGATGATGTCGTAGTCGCCTTTGTCGCGGAGAAGCGCGCGATAGGCGTCGCTGCGAATGACCTTCGTCTTCGGGCTCGATAGCGCCCGGTGATTCATCGTCTCGAAAAGTGGCGCCGCTTTCATCACGCCCGTTGAGATCTCGGCGACGACCACTTCGCGAATCGAGTCGAGCGAGACGAGTTCTCCGACCGACATGCCGGTTCCATAGCCGATCACGAACGCGCGTTCGGCCCGTGCGCTGAAGAGTGCGGGCAGCAGTGCGAGCAGGCCCGTCGTCTGGTTGTCGTTGGGGATGTTTCCATCCGACTTGCCGTTGACCAGAATCGACCGACTCTCAAATTGACCACGAACAACCGCCACGGACATCATCGGGTCGTCGTCGTAGAACAACAGGAAATCCTCCTCACCGTACTGCTGTGCGAGATCGGCGAAGAACACTTCTGCTCCGAGTGGGGTCGTGAGCAAGGCTTCACGCATCCGAAAGGAGCCCGAGACGAGATTGC
This sequence comes from Myxococcales bacterium, assembly GCA_022572485.1. The sequence continues at coordinate 1,808 of JACZVU010000103.1, read as the reverse complement.
GCGCGTTCCAGGCGGGCTGTGTCGATACCGTCACAATGACGAACGCGAACAACAAAACACTGGCAACAGCAAGGCGCGGCCGGATGACCACCGTGAGAATGGCAGCACCTGCCCCCAACGCGATCACAGCAAGCCGATAGATCTGATGCAGATCGAGCCAGTAGAGCAGCGCGTAGCCGCCGAGCAGCGCGCCGAGCAGAGACCCGACGGTATTCCAGCTGTAGAGGCGGCCCGCGACGCTGCCGAGATCGCCGACTTCGTTGCGGAGATGGTGGAAGAGCAACGGGAGCATCGCACCGGAGAGCGCGAGCGGAATGAAGCAGACTCCAAACAAGGCGATGAAAATCGAGATCTGATAGGGATAGAAGCTGCCGTCATGGTTTGCGAAGAGAGAACGAATCAAGTGCGCGAAATAGGGCGCATCGCCCAAACTGGGATAGGCGACGATCAGGATCAGGACCAATGCCCATTGCGAAACAACGATCGCTGACCAGTGGATCCGAGAAAACGCGGAAACCGCGAAGCTTCCAATCGAGATGCAGAGTACGAACGTCGCGACGATGATCGAGAAAGTGAAGTGACTCGCGCCGAGCGAAAGCGCGCCGACGCGGTTGAGGGTCATCTGGAGCGCCATCAGCGCGAATCCGGCGAGCAGTGCGGTTCCCGCGAGCGCGATGCGGGTGCGCGCCGTCAGGGTCGAATTCGACGCAAGCACTTCGACCGCGGGCAATGACACTGTGCAGCTGCGGCGGCGGCTCAACGCGAGGAAGATGCCTCCGGCACCGACGTTGACGATCCCCATCGCAATCATACAACCGGCGAGCCCGAGTGTGGGAACGAGAAAGAAGCCCGCAGCAAGCGCGCCCCAAAATGCGCCAGCGGTATTTGAAGCGTAGATCAGCGCATGAACGCGCGTCGAGTCGTCGACGCTGCGAGAAAGCGCCTGGGTGAGCAGTGGAATGGTCGCACCCATCAGGACAGAAGGCGGGCCGATCAGCAGCACACATAGACCGACATCCAGCGCAAACGAAACGCCCGGCGTCGTGAGCGGAATCCAGAGCGAGATCGCCTGAACCGCACCGAACGAAATGGGAAAGAGCAGCGCCCAGGCGCCGATGGATGCTTCGACCGCGCCGTAGACGGCGAGCGGATTTAGCGCGCTACCGCGGCTGCGGCTGCGCTCGGCGAGCCTGCGGCTTGCGCGGCCAAAGAGTGCGTAACCCACAGACAAACCGCCGAGAAAGATCCCGAGCACGGAAGCGGTCGCTTCGCTGTGACTCCCGAGCAGCGTCGCGAGATACTTCTGCCACGCCACTTCGTAGACGAGGCCGGTAAACCCGGTCAGCAGCGTGAGGGCGAGCACGAGACCGCGGGTCATTCGGAACAGCCTCCGACTCCCATCTACGGCAGGCAACTAGGCTGGCTTGAGGCGTCATTCTGGTCAAAAAATCGCTGTGGGCCGTCGCGCACTCGAAGGCGGCGCAAAAGTTACGAACCGCCGCGACGGCTCGCGTTTCGATTTGGTGGGCCCTCCAGGACTCGAACCTGGGACCGTCCGGTTATGAGCCGGTTGCTCTAACCAACTGAGCTAAGGGCCCGCGTGCTTAGCCTAGCAGCAGACGGACGGGGTGGATCCACACCTGATGGGCGCGAACGAGCTGACCTCTGGATGGATGCAACGGGATCCGGCCCCGCCCTGTTCGGATAAACAGCACCGCATGGTTACGGCGTGCTCGCTAAACTGCGGCCATGTCCAATGCCAATCCATCTCACTGTATCGCGGTGATCGGCGGAGCCGTGGCCGGTGC
>JACZVU010000102.1 GCA_022572485.1 Myxococcales bacterium | reverse complement strand
CACGGACACGGTGCGGTGTTGATCCATTCATCGGTGGAGCGACGATTCCAAGCGGATTCAAAGTATCGGCCCAAGAATCTCGCGGTCTACCTTGAGCAGGTCGGGGGATGGAGCGGCGTCGAGGTGGTGGACTGAGCCCTCCCTGACGGATACCAAGAGGGAGGTCAGCCACATCGCAAGAAGGAACCGCTTCCGGCCCCCGAGCGCCGTCTCCCATGTCGCACCCGCTCCCCAGCGCGCAGTAGCCCGAGGCCACCAGCAACCAGCGACCGGCTACCTACTGCACTTCGCTCTGGTCGCCACCGTGGCCAACGCGACACGGGGAACCGGTCCAAACTGCGTCACGCTGTCTGTGATCTCCTCGGGAGAACTCGGACGAGTGTGCCACGCGACCCGAAGGTACTCGAATGCCGGGAGGGGCGTCCTCAGGAGCATTTCATGTACAAACCCACACGCCCAGATCGGTGTAACCCATTAATTTCATTGAATCTCAATGGGATGTATTAGATCGGGGCACGAAGGATTCTCTAAACTCTCAGTATGGCAGAAAAGCCTATGCGCCAGATCCAGTCCTCACTACTCCTGACATCGGTTCTTGGGCTCGCCCTCGCCTGCGCTCCCTCTCCCAGTCCGAGTTCTGTCGCGTTCAGCAACCGATCGTCGGGAAGCGTAGATCTGCCCACCGGTCTCACTATCGAATTCGAGTACCACTACGACCGGAACGCACTGCTCGACTTCCGTATTGTCGGCGATTCTCTGGTCGCGCTCGCTCGCGCAGGGCATCTCCTACGCTTCCACAGTCGTAGCCTTCAGCTCGCACAACAAAGAATCTCCGGTGTTCCGTTCACGAGCCTGGGCGGATCGGGCATCACCCTGTTGGCTGGACGCCAGGACGGAAAGGTATATCGCGTTGTACCTGACAACCTCGAACTGGAGTTGGTCGCCGAATTTCCAGCCGAGGTCGCGTGGATCGGCTCATTCCACGAAGATGGCGAGTTGGTCTACGCCGCAGTCGTAAAGACGGAGGTCCCGGCCGCTGAGAGCGAAACTGGATACTCGTGGACAAGGTTTTCTGTTCATGACACGCGGGGACGAACCTGGGACTTGAAGCATCAGGTCGATGTCGCCCACCTCGATCGCAATGGTCAGCTCTGGCTTGGTTCTGACAGGGGTGAATGGGGTGGGCGAATCGCTCGCATCGACCTCCACGACGGAAGAATACAGGATTACCACGCTGCTTGTCGCATTGCCGCAGAACAGCGCAACCGGGAAGTTTGGGGTGAATCTCTGGAACAGATGTACGAAGAATACCCCGACGAATTAGGATGCGATGGAGTATATGGCTTCATAGAACGCTCTGACGGCGATATCTGGGCCTACGGCGGCATGTCCCATATGGGGATGAACTCTGGATACATCGCTCACCTCGCGGGGGACTCAGTTACGTTGGTGAAAGATTTCGGCGTCAAGGCGTCCCGCGATAACGAGGAACCCCCACCCAACGAGCCGCGAATGCCAATCACGCGGATGCTTGAACTCGGAGGAGATCAGATACTCGTCTTTTCCTACGGAAAAGTGTTCCAGGCTGATGCGAAACTCGAAAACTGGAAACCCTTTCATGAGATCCGTCTTCGTTACCTACCCGGTCGCCCCAACGCGGTTGGCTCTTACCCTGCGATCACAGAGGCTCAGACGGTTCGGCAAAATCCCCCGGAAGTTATCTGCTCAACCCTTCGAGATGGTCTGGTTCGGATTAGTGGCGACTCCGAAACGCGGCATTCCATAGCCAACCAACTCGGAGCCGTCTCCGTAGGGAGAATCGAGCCGAGCAACATGGGCCTAATGGTCGTCGATGGCCGAAGGTACTGGGGAATGAATGCACCGTGGACACTGAAGGACGGGCAATGGCGACCAGTTGAGCTTCTTCCGCAGATCAAGTTGGACGACAACCACTACTGGATGCGGAACGAGGCGTTTGTAGACAGGGAAGGTGCCATCGTCCTCGTGTTCTTCACCAACTACTCGCGCGGTCGCTCGGTCACGTATCGCCTGGATCGCGGTTCGGAGTCGAATCTTGGCGAACAAGAAAGCGAAAGTTCGAGCTTCTTCGGAGATGCGTTTGTGACGCCCGATGGGGAATGGTGGGTGACCGACGGTCTGACCCTTCTACGTCATTCAGGCGAGCGCTGGCAGCCCACAGCACAACTCCCCGGTGAAGAACGTCCGTACCAACGTGGGTATCACCCCTTTAGGGTCATCCCCACATCCACTCAACCCTGGCTCCTTCACGACCACCGAAACCACGAGCTTTGGAAGCTCGAATACGGATCGGATCCCGAGCGCCCACGAGCATCTCGCATCTTCCTAGCTGAAACTGGCGAGCCCAAGGTCTACGGTGGAGTTGTTCTCAAAGACGACACCGTGCTCCTGGCAACGAGCCAGGGCCTCGGCTTGCTGCCATCTGTTGGGGAGGCAATGAGACCTTTCTCACGGGGTAGACCTCAACTGGAGAAAGTGCGGGCGGTCGGGCGCGACGATAGTGATCGGCTCTGGTTCGGGGGCTCGGGCCTCTGGGTGTTGGACGAGCACAACAACCTCCATGATCTCTCGGCCATACCTATCTTCGAGGGTGCCGAAGTCCTTGATCTGGTGGCTGATGCGGCACAACCCAGCGGTATGGCGGTTTCCCTAGGCGAGCGAGGACTCGTACTCGTGCATGCCGCAAGGTAGTCTTGATTATGAGCCGCACCCGCTCCCGTCGCACCGTGGCCCATGTCGCGCCCGCCTATGCGCACCAATCCGAGGCCATGAGCGAGCCAGTCAGTGGCCGCAAGCTGCACTTCGCACTGTCGCCGCCGTGCGCGCTGTGGCCACCGCGACACGGGCCACCCGCTGAAGTCCGTACTGCATGATTTCGGATCGACTTTCCGAGCAGCTGAGTTCGTGATATTCCACGAGGCCCGGCACTCGCGATTCCCAGGCTCCACCGAGGTGAGGGCGGATGCCTACGCACTGGGAAGGATGAGGATCAAACTACCATGACGGTCTGGCGGATCGCGCTGTGGAACCTAGTCGCGGCTGTATGCTGCTGCTGCGTGGAATCGGCGAACGTTGCCGAAAAGACCCGGCATCGAACATTTCAAGAGATCGTTGCGAAGTCCCAGCGCATCGCTCTTGTGCGAGTGCTCGCCGTAACCGAGGCGCGTAAACGCGATGCGTGTGGGCTGGTTGTCTCGGCTCAAGTGGAAGACGATCTTCGGGGTGGGTTCGATCGGTTTGAATTCTTTGTCAACGATGAAGAGTACACGGTAGAAGAAGACGCTCGGTATCTCGTCTTCGCGAGCGAGCGCGGACCGAAGAGCGAACAGATTCTTGTGCAGGGAGCCCAGAGTGCTGAAGAACGAGCGCATTGGGAGTGCGTGATTGAGGCGGCTCCGTTCTTTGTGATCGACTCGCCGGAATCATTGATCCCGATCGAGCCTTCAGAGAAGACGCCGAGCGAAGAGGTTCTTCGGATCAGCAGAGTAAGTGCATTGACATCGAATGTAGACCTTCCGGTTGAGATGGATGGCGACGAAGGCCTGATCCGGTGGCAGCTAGCGCGAGCGCGCGTTCTTGAAGAGCTTCGCAAGCTACCCAGCTACTAGGAGTTGCAGAGCACCTTTCCCTCTCTAGCGTGAGCCCGGGCCTGTCCTCGGCGTTCACGACGCCCACCTGTGGCACCGCCACCCCCACCATCGCCCACCCCCTCGCCGTCTCCCCCAGCGCCGCCGGGCTCAGGGCCAACTACCGGCCGCAATCTGCACTTCGCACTGGCCTCTGGCTTCGGGTTTCGAACTCCAGAAGAGTGCTTCTGTGGAGCCTAGGAATTGTTTCAGTTCAGAGTTGAAACTAAAGGGCGCTAGCTCCGATTGGAAAGCCGGGCCAATTCGCTTTCGAGCTTGCAAATCGCGGCCTTGCGACCAGCGTTCGGGGTTCGCGAGCGAAGCTCGACGAGTTGGCGCTCTAGCTCGTGTTGACGGCGCACAGCATAGCGAGTTTGGGATTCTTCAGTTACTGCGGCACGCGATGCAAGGTCTTGCCGGAGCGCCCGCCAAGCGGCTACGTCGTGCTTCGGGGGAACTCGGACTTTGTGGCTTACCCAATCGAGTTCGCGACCGCATTCCGCACAACGGCGAGTCTGCGTTTCGGCGTAGATATCTGACCGGTAGCAGGTTCGGCAATGCCAACAGAGAAACGCTCGGCTCGACATACCGCGCCGCCATATAACGGATCGGGCCTCATCTGCACCAAAACAGCGCTGACCGTCAACGCTGGGGCACAGCCGCCCGCCGCCAGAATGCTACCACGGATGGATTGGAATGTGATGTTCATTGCCTGCTGCAAGCCCATGTTAGCCGGGTCAGATGCACTAGAGGGAGTGTGTGCGGGAGACCCATTGTCGTCGTATTCTGTGGTGGCACCTTTTCGAAGGCTTGAATATGTTTCGTGGATTTCTTGTAACCTTGATTGCTGTTGCTGCTTCTGCAGCCATCATTAGCTATGTGATCGCTCGGTCCGAAAACGTCGCTCTCGAAATGCTGGCCAAGGATTCGGCCAGCATTATCGAACATCAGCCACGGCTTGAGGAAGCCCTCAAGCATTTGAATGAGGTCGCCTTTTTCCAGATCTCACGAGGCGATGCCGATGCGAAGGATTACTTGGTTGAACTTTTTTCCGATGATGACAACGTGTTTTTTCAGAAGATGGAATCGCATTTCTCAAACGAACTGGACCTCGATCTCAATAGTCTTCTAGTTAATGAAGATTTCGATTGGAAAGGCATCGACCTCAGCTGGATGAGAGGTTTAATGCAATTCGACAATCTGCACATTTATAAATACGAGAGATTTTTAGATCATGAATTGGGAGAAAAACAGGTACCGCAGCTCGTTTTTTATTTCAGTCAGGCAGCCAGGACACGCCTAGCGCAAGGTTTTCATCTTGGGCAAGAAGATCAGGCCATTGAGGAAGTCACTCACTTAGCAAAGCTCGCGATGACAACCGCTGACGAAATGTACATGTTTCTCGCTGCTCGGATGTTGCGGACAGTTCACGAATTCACCGGCATCGTTCGCGCGAAGGGTCGGAAATACAATCCAGCTCTTCTGCCAGTCACAGAGGAAGATCTATATCAGCTTGAATGGATAACCAGGGGGTACAATCGAAGCCTCGGCTTACAAGCGCCCATAGAGTGGCTTGAAAGAGCACCCACTCTCGCAAAATCGCCCGCGCTTCAGTGTGTAGCGATCAAGAGCGCCGTCATTTCAGCAGCAACGACCGCGCCCTACTTAGAGCCTGAATATCCTGAACACTATTCGATCTATCGCGAACTTTTCGAGCAGTGGAAAGCACCGTGCCAGATGGATGACATCGGGTCCTTCGGAGACGTGAACGCTATTCTTGGAGAAGAGATCACAAAGCGGGTCATAGAGCGGTCGGATTCTTGGGATCCCGCGATATGGATCCACGAATTCTTTTTGAAGGATAGGAAACGGAGGTTTATCGGATTATTGGTTTACACGGCCGTGGGCCCGGGGACACTCCTCCTGCCCCCACCGGATCGAACCCACTAGCTTGTTTTCTTGATGCGCGCAGAAAAGGCAGCCGCCCAACTATTATTAGACGACTCATTCTACCATCTCCTTTCCTCATTCCACGCAGCCTATTTCCGGCGTCGGTTCTGGCGGAAGCAGAAGGGTGTCGCGAATCCAACTGCTTACCATGCAGCCTAAATCCGCACCGCTCGTCTTTGCAGCCTATTTGCGCGGCTGTAGATGGTCGGCAGGGCTCGGGTCACGCTGCCGAAAATCTCAGTGTACGACCCCGTGGTTGGCCACAGCGCATCCCTGACAGATCCTCCCGTCGTGCATCCAACCAAGCGGCTTGTGCTCGCCACATTCGTTGCAGACTTGGAAGTAGCCGCCGTCTTCGAGGATACGGGCTGTCGCATTCTCGATTTCGATTTCGGAGGCGGTAGCGGGAAGGCTTTTTCCAACCGCCCAGGTAGAAATCGGTGTGTGAGGTCCTTCCCACCGAATCTCACGGACGAGGATCTGAACCTCGTTCTGTGTCGTCTCGATTCGAATAAACTCTTTTCGAAGCTCACGGTCGTTCATGCTAGGCGCTCCTTCACCAAAAGGATCAGTGGCAGGCTATTGGTCGCTGACGTGTCAGCAGCGGTAGCACTTGACGTTGTAAAACGGATCGTTTGAAAAGAAATCTATTTCACCGTCCTCCATCGCTTCGGCCCATTCGGGGTCGCTGGGCATAACTCCAATCGAGGCGCAGAACTTCTCGAAATCGGCGTTCTCTTCCTCGGTCCAGGGGCGGAGCACGTAGTCTCTTTCGGTCTCCCGTCCGATCACGTCGGCCAGGATGCGGCGGATGGCTTCGAGGATTCGTCTTAGCAACTTCGGGTCCTTGTGTACCCTGACGGCTCGGTCGGTCGGATGAGCCTCACAGGCTCCACTCCCGCGCCTGCATCGTCTCGATCACTTGCTGCGGCGCGATCTTGCAGAGGTAAACGTGCGTCGTCGAGATGTTCGAGTGGCCGAGCTGCTGCTGAATAACGTTGATCGGCGTGTTCTCGCTGGCTAGCTCGCGCGCGTGTGCATGACGAAGGCCGTGAAAGTGGACACGCTTCTCGATGCCCGCCTTTCGCCCGAGGCGACCCATGAGCGCCCGCACGTAGCTCTGAAGCAGGGGCTCACCCTTCAGTGTGCAGATGATGGGTTGCCTACCATTCAGACCCAACTCGCGGCGTCGGTCCAACCAACGCTCGACCAGGGCGAAGGCAGCGGGGTCGAGTCCCACGGTGCGCTGCTTGCCGCCCTTGCCGCGAAGGACGTTCACGGTGCCCGCCTCGCGATCGAGATCTTTCGGGAAGAGTGCCAGAACCTCCCCGAGTCGAAGGCCGCCACGCCAGCCGAGGGCGATCATCGCCCGGTTGCGGATGCCGGTGGGGGCGCGGCCGGAGCAAGCCCGCAGGAGGGACTTCACCTCGTTCGGGGTCAGTATCTCGACCGGGCGGGTGTTGCCAGCCTCACGGGGCTCTGAGTGCGTCTGGGGCATGTTTCCTGACCTATAGTATCGTTTTTCTACAGTTTCGACATCATATGGCCCAAACTTGAGCGTCCCAGGCGGCCTCCAGAGAGAAACGACACTCGGCTGCCCATTCCCCGTCGGGATCAGGGGCGTTGGCTCAGCAGACTGGCCGCCCCGAAGCGCTCCGCTCGCGGGAGTCAATTCCATCCGCGCCACGTCCTCCAATCCGCCAGATCTTCTCGAACGCGCACTCCAGGGCTTGACCCGGAGGGGGGCGTACCCATCTTTGGTGTATGGGCGCCCCCCCAAGTTCGCCTCCGATTCGCCGATAGGGCTTCCAGCCGGTCCCAAAATGCTGAGCGGAGCCTCGACTAACTCGCCCCCGAACTTGGAGTAGATTGCACATGCCGGACAAGAACGGAGCCGCCCTTCTCACTGGCCTGACCCTGGATGGGGGTTGGACTGTTGAGGCGATCGACGAGCGGCCAGAAGGGGCAACTGGCGGATTCTTTTCGGTCGGGTACTTGGTCAAAGACGCAAATGGGAGAACCGGATACCTGAAGGCTCTCGATTTTTCGCTCGTTGCGAGCGGCGGAACGGAGGCCCTCCAAGCGGCGATCGAGGCATTCAACTTTGAGACGGTGAAGGGGCTGAAGCTCCATGTCCGGGACTTCAACACCGAGCGGCCCTTTCCGGTTCAGATCGGGTTCGAGAATGTGAACCGGTACGAAGGCCGGAAGATCAAGACCAAGGTCGAGGTGGTGGGAGAGATTTCGCTGGGAGGATTTAAAGCGGAGCGGGCCTATTTGGACGCGAAGAAAATCCGGATCGTCATCGACGATCAGAATATGCGGCGCGTTATCGTCCGGAGCGCGTCCGCGATGAGCCTTGATGGCCGTCGGCATGGTCACTCGTCTCTTCCCTTGCCGCCCTCCTTGAGCGGAACCGGCGAGGCAGACATGATGGAGGAGACTTTTGGCCGTTCTTCGGCATTGACCATGGCTTCGAGGAAGCGGCGCACCGTAACCTCCGCGCCGGGGCCTGCGGCCCTCAGAGCCTCGCTGAGGCGCATGTCGGTGATTGGTTAGCGGGGGGGCGATGCCCGAAGATCAAGACGGCGCTCTGGGGGGCTTCCAGGCGCTCTACGGAATCACTCTGGATCGCGGGTCGGGAGAGTACCGGATGCTGGCCGAGGAATTCCAGCGCGGCTACCGGGATTTCATCAAAGCGGTAATTCGGTACGACCGATCCTTAGAGGGGTACGCCTTCGATGCGGATGTTGCCCTGACCATCTAGCCAGACCTTGTCGACGAGAGCCAGTAGAAGTTCTCTGCGCTCCTCACGAGTCATAGCATCCAGCGTTGGGCCGATGTCGTAACAGAACTCCTCAAGTAACTGCGTGACTTCCTCTGTCTGAGCTCTCCAGTTCGCTGCTTCCACGAGCCGTTTGAGTTCTTCCTGCCACATGGCCGTATCCTCATCGAGCTTCGCCAACCTAATGCCAAGGTCTGCCTCGCTGATCTTGTCCCTCGAGGCAAGGGAGATCACCCCGTCACGTTCCTTCTCCGCATTGGCCAGCTGTCTACGACGCTTGACGATCAGATCGGCATCTTCGACTCACTTTCGTGGGCAGATCAGGAGGCGCTGCTTCTCCAGACGCTAACGGATCTTCAGGCAGCGGAAGCGGAAATGACCACGCTCCTAGACGCCTGGCGTGACGGTAACCTCGACGAACTCGCCGCGGAACTCACCGCCGACTTCGATGAATTGCCCGAGCTAATCTTGGCCCAAGCCGCGGAGCACTTGGCGCCGAAAGACTGGCTCCCGAGATA
>JACZVU010000101.1 GCA_022572485.1 Myxococcales bacterium | reverse complement strand
TTTGCTCCTTGGCGAGCCCGCCGATCCGATGCTCGAGGCCTGGAGTGCCGGGTATTGCCCAGGGTCGAGAGAGGGTTTCGGGGTTGCGCGCGTAGGGCTGGAAGGTTTTTGCATCCGTCCAATGCGTTATCTGCGGTCGCGGAAGCGTTTTGAGGTCTGGAATCCGCCAGGGTTCCGAGCTGTTCGCGAGGTCACCGTTCGAGAGAATGACCACTGGGGTCATGTATTTCACCGCCCATCTGAAGGCTTCGAGGACCGTGTAGAAACAATCTCCGGGGGACAGCGGGGCGATCACGGGTATTGGGCTGTCGGAGTTGCGGCCGTAGAGGGCGAGCAAGAGGTCCGCTTGCTCGATCTTCGTGGGCATTCCCGTCGAGGGCCCCGCTCGCTGAATGTCGATCACAACGAGAGGCAGCTCCGCCATGACTGCAAGCCCCAGAGCCTCTTGTTTCAGCACGAAGCCTGGCCCGCTCGTCGTGGTAACGCTGAGATCTCCGACGAAAGACGCGCCAATGGCGGCACAGATGGCCGCGATTTCATCTTCGGCTTGAAAGGTCTTGACGCCAAAGTGTCGATAACGAGCGACTTCGTGGAGTACGTCGCTCGCGGGTGTAATCGGATAGGCGCCGAAGAAGACATTCTTCTGCATCTGTTCGCCGGCGGCCACGATCCCCCAGGCCAGAGCTGTATTGCCGGTGATGTTTCGATATACGCCCGGCTGGATCTTCGCTTTCGGAACGATGTAGGAAACGGGGAGAAGTTCCGTCGTTTCGCCAAATGCGTGGCCGGCGCGAAGTACGCGAAGGTTGGCCTTGAGTACATTGCCTTTGAAGCGGTTTTTGAGCCAGCGCTCGGTGGGCTCCATCGGCCGGTGGTAGAGCCAGTACATCAACCCGAGAACGAAGAAATTCTTGCAACGATCCGTATCCCGCATGCTGAGGTCGAGGTCCTTGAGGACCTCTCGATTGAGCCGGGTGAGAGGGATCTCGACCATCGCGTAGCGGTCCCGAAGGGAAGGGCGTGGGTCTTCCGCGTAGCCCGCGCGCTTCAGGCTTTTGGCCGTGAAGCTGTTGCTGTTGACGATGACCATTCCGCCGGGTCGCACGTCATCGATGTTGGCGCGCAGGGCCGCCGGATTGAATGCGACCAGTACATCGGGGTGGTCGGCCGGCGTCAGGACACTTTTTGACGAGAAGTGGATCTGGAATCCAGATACCCCCGCGAGTGTTCCAGCCGGAGCGCGAATTTCGGCAGGATAGTCTGGAAGTGTTGCGAGTTCATTGCCGGCGAGGGCGGTCGATTCGGTGAATTTCATGCCGGTGAGCTGCATTCCGTCACCGGAATCGCCGGTGAACCGGACGGCTACGCTCTCGATCTGCCGGGTCTCTTTAGCTGGCACTTTCCCTGACATCGCGTTCATTCTGCTCGGTCTCGCTCCGCTTGCTCTTCTGGGAGACCGGCCCAGCGAGATACACCCCCATTGTATCTTGCCAGGCCGGTTGTGAAACCCCCAACACCCGCAGCTGCGCCATGCGCGGTTGCGCCCACAGATCTCTCAGGGAGCCCGCGCGTTTCCGGCTGGCGCTGCACCGTGCTGAACCTCAAGGGTGACGCGGTCTGATCCGATACCAGAGGCATGATTTTCTCAGCCCGCTCGGCTCCAAGCAGGTCCACGATCGAGCTGCGCACGGTGCGGCGATCTCTGAACACGCCCGTGCTGGCGATCGCCGAGCTCCCGGTCGGTCCGGCATCTGCTGCAATTGCAGCTCACGTCGACTCCTGCGATGGCCTTCCCCGCTACACGCTGACCGTCCGTTGTGAGCGGAGCCGCGAAATCGTCTTCTTCTCCGTGCGGGAGGAGGATCTCACCCTCTCGGAATTGTCCTTGGCCGCTGAGGCGGTACTCTCGCTCGCTGAGGGTATGGGGTTTCTCTTCGAAGAAGATTCGCCTCTGCTCTCCGGTGAAGCCGCGGCCTTGCTATGGGAGGAGTTTGTCGACTCGGCGGATTCGAACGCTGCGGTGGCCGTTGTGCGCTCGACACCGCTGCTGACGAAATTCCGCCGCCCGCCTTCGTGGGCCGCAGCGGGATCGGCGGCAGTCATCGCATCGGAAGCCGCGCCTCACCGCGCCGCACGTGGTGCCGAGGCCGGATTCGAGATGCCCGATAGCTAGGCCGCCCGTCAGGGTGATCGCTGAAGTCGTCGTCTTTGGGAGGGGGGGTCTCTGTGTCGAAGCAATCTCCGTCGGGCGCGGTGCCGATCGTCTGGCTCTGCGTTTTTGTCCTGCTCCTCGGGGTTGGCTGCGCGAATTCGACGCGCAGGGCTGAGAAGGAGCTGCGTCTCCGGCGAGCCAATTCACACTTCAATCTCGGGCTCGACTACATCCTCAACGACCGCGTCGCGCTCGGTCTTCGCGAACTCCTGTTCGCCGAGGACCTCGACCCCAAAAACCATCGAATCCATCACGCGCTGGCCGACACCTATTGGATGCGGGGCAAAGCAGTAGAGGCCGAACGGCACTACCTTCGGGCACTGAAGATCGATCCGACATTCCACGAGGCGCGCCTCAATCTCTCCGCACTGTACGGCCAACTCGATCGATACGAGGAATCGCATATCCACGCCTCGATGCTTGCGGACGACGCCACCTTTCCCGGTCCCTGGCGGGCTCTTGCGAACAAGGGCCTCGCCGAGTACCGGCTCGGCCAGGTCGAGGAGGCCCGCCGCACACTCGAACTCGGGCTCGAATACCGCCACGGCTACTGGCCGACGCTTCTTTACCTCGGCATCCTCGAGATGGAGGAAGGTCAGCGGTTTGAGGCGTTGATGTTTTTTCAGCAGGTTCTGGAGCGGGAGCCTGGTCTCGAAGTTCAAGCCCAGGCCAACTACCGCATTGGCGAGATCTACATCGCGCTGGGTAAGCGCAAAAAGGCGATTGGTCATCTCCGGGCGGCTGTCGTCCAGACTCCGGGTGGTCCATGGGGCGTGAAATCCGAGGAGCATCTGAAACGCCTCCGCTGACCGGTGGAGGAGGCCCGCTGCCCGAGGGCGAAGCGCGGGACCGCGAGTTCTCGATCGGCGCCTACCTCGCCCGCGAACGTCGCCTGCGCGGAATCTCCGCAGGCGAGCTCGCCGACCTCACCAAAATCCCGCAGCGCTCTATCGAACGCATGGAGGCCGGCGCGTTCGACGGGAACCCGGACGGCTTCGTGCGGGGGTTTGTGCGCGCGATTGCGGTGGCGTTGGGGTTGGATCCCGAAGAAGCGGTCATGCGGATGCTCAGCGAGCCGGCCGATTCGGCGGAGCTGGCCAAAGCTCCGCCCCTCCGGCTCGATCGCCGGCTACTCGCCATTTCCGGGTTGCTGGTGGCGACGGTTGGGCTCGGCCTGGCGATCTGGGGATGGGCTTCTCGTGCTCCGTCCGCCCCGGCGAGCGACGACACGCTGAAGATCGTCTATCGCCGCGATGCCGTGCGTGCCCTGGCCGATGAGCAGGCTCGGTCTTCGGGTGCTCCGCAGGGCGCCGTGGACGGCTTGGAGCCGGTAGGATCTCCGGATGACCAGCATCCGTACTGAAGCGCTGATCCTTCGCTCTGTCGATTTCGGTGAGTCCGATCGGATCTTGCATCTCTTGGTGCCCGAGATCGGGCGACTTTCCGTGATTGCCAAAGGAGCCCGTCGGAGCGTGCGCCGCTTCTCGGGGACGTTGGATCTGTTCAGCCACGTGAAGATTCAGGTGGACCTCCGGCGGCCGACTTCGCTCGCGCGTCTGGACCAGGCGAGTCTGATCGATCCCTTCATCGCGATGAGAAGCGAGACCGCGCGCTTTGCGCTGGGTTGTTATCTGCTCGAACTCTTCGATCGACTGGCTCCCGAGCGTGGAGTCCGCGCCGACATGCAGAGGTTGTTTTCTTTTGCACTCGGGGCTCTGAGGGTGGTGTCCGAATGCGCTCCGGATCTGCGGTTGCGCACACTGCTCGAGCTCCGCGCTCTCGATGCTCTGGGCTTGCGCCCGGAGTTCTCGCGTTGTGTGCGCTGTGGTTTGACTCCGCTGAATCGCAGCCCGGTCGGTTTTCACGTGCCAGATGGCGGCGTGGTCTGTGATCGGTGCTGTGCGCAACTCGACGGAATTCCGCGCGTTCAACTCGGGACTCTCCGCGCCCTCGAGCAGGGGTTGCGCCTCGATCTCGGTCGGCTCGATCGGCTCGCGATGAAGGAGCCGCTGCTCGCGGAGGCCTGTCAACTGCTGAGTCGATTTCGGCGTTTTCACCTGGGCGTCGAGCTGCGAAGCGGGTCCTATCTGGATCGCGTTCTGCGATCCCCGGCGCCCGGATAACCGATATACTGGCCCCTTCTTACTGGCTGCCGACTCGGGCTTGGGAGCTTTCATGACAGCAGTGAGCGGCCGGCGGCTGACTCAGTTGGACGAGCTGGTATCTCTGTGCGCGCGCAGGGGGTACATCTTCCCGTCGAGCGAGATATACGGCGGAATTAATGGGTTTTGGGACTATGGACCCCTTGGAGTCGAACTCAAGAACAACGTAAAGGCGCGCTGGTGGCAGCGCGTGGTGCGCGAGCGTGCGGATGTCGTGGGGATGGACAGCGCGATCATCTCCCATCCGCGAACCTGGGACGCCTCCGGGCATACCGAGCACTTCAGCGATCCCATGGTCGACTGCCGCGCTTGCAAGAAGCGCTTTCGAGCCGACCAACGGGACGACATCGAACCCTGCTCAGCGCGAGAGGGAACCTCCGAGCACGACCTCACGCCGCCGCGCAACTTCAATCTGATGCTCGAAACGCGGATTGGCGTTTCCGAAGACGCGGCCACGATCGCCTACCTCCGCCCCGAGACCTGTCAGCCGATCTTCACGGGCTTCAAGCGGGTCCGAGAGGCGGCCCGCCAGAAGATCCCTTTCGGGATCGCTCAGATCGGCAAGGCGTTTCGCAACGAGATCAATCCGCGCAACTTCACTTTCCGCTCCCGTGAATTCGAGCAGGCCGAGATGGAATTCTTCTGTCATCCCGATGAGCGCGAGAAGTGGTTCGACCACTGGTGCAACGAGCGGATGCGCTTCTATCAGGAACTCGGCTTTGCTCCAGATTCGCTGCGCACCCGGCCCCACGGCCAAGATGAGCTTGCGCACTACTGCAAGAGCGCGGTGGACATCGAGTTTCGTTTCCCATTCGGATGGCAGGAGATCGAGGGCATTCACGATCGAGGCGACTGGGATCTGTCTCGACACAGCGAGTATTCGGGCAAAGATCTTTCCGTGTCGGTCGAGGGTCAGAAGCAGCGTTTTATGCCAACGGTCATCGAAACCTCCGTTGGCATCGATCGGCTCTGCCTGGCGCTGCTCGCGAATGCCTATGCGGTGGAGGCATTGGAGAACGGCGACTCGCGCACCGTACTGCACCTCCACGCGTCGGTCGCGCCGATCCAGGTTGCCGTTCTGCCACTTTCGAAAAAGCTCGCGGACCCTGCCCACGCACTCGAGAGCCGGCTTCGCCGCCACTTCAACGTCTTCTACGACGATGCAGGCAACATTGGGCGGCGTTATCGGCGTCAAGACGAGGCCGGAACGCCTTTTTGCCTAACCTACGATTTCGATTCCGTGGACGATCAGCAGGTCACGGTTCGAGAGCGCGATGCGATGAAGCAAGAGCGCATCGCGATCGATGCTGTCGCCAATTACCTCCGGGAGAAGCTGGAGTGCGCGGCCTGAACGGATTGGGACTCTTTTGTGCCGCGCTTCTGGGGGTGCTCTTCTGCTCGGCCTGCTCGTCGTCTTCGGGGCATATTCCGAAGCCGCCCTCCGGTAGCGTGGGCGTAGCTGGTGGGTACGCGATTGACTTCCTCCGGCGCACCGAGACGTTCTACAAGACACTGGTTCGGCGTCGCTTCAACACACTCGAGACCTTCAACGATCGCGTCCTTCGGGATCACTTCCAGACTCCCGACGCGTTTTTCGACTATTACGCGGACCTCACGCAGGCCCTCCTCGAGGCTCGCTTCGAGCGAAGCCGACCCAACGCTGTGGAGATCGAGGAACTTCTGTTCGAGAACCGCTTCACCGCACAGGTGCAGGTGCGATTCCTCGGAGAGGACAACCGGCCCCTCAATCCGGGAAAGGCAGTGCTGATTCGGATCGATCGCTGGGAGCGCGTGGACGGACGCTGGTGGATCAGGCCCGGCAAGCTTTGAAGGATGCCCCGAAGAATGTGTTGATTTTGGGATCAGCGGAGGCAGGAAGGGGTGTTTCCGGCGCTGTGTTGAAGATGCTTTCGAGCAGGTCGGAGTGCTTGGGCCCGTAGGCGCGTGAGAAGGCCTGTGAACCAAACGACCGCAGGCAATGTGAATAAAGGTACCGCTGGGACGCGGTAGAGAATGGGCGGCCACAGAAGTGGAAAAGCGCTTCTCCACGCTTTGCTCTGCAGGCGCGCCCACGCACGTCTGCGCCAACGCATTATTGCGAGTTGACTGGATCGGTTGTGGACCCGAATTGCGGGTTGGCTGCACCCTGGCACAGCGTTTGCTCTCACCCCGGGGTGGGTATTAAGCGTCTGGAGGAATCTGTGGCCGATTGCCAGCAAGCGTGGGAGAGCGATACCGATCTCGTGGAGGAGATCCTCGCGGGTAGCATGGACCACTTCAATCTTCTCTACGAGACCTGCTTTTCGCGCATCTACTATTTTGCGCTGAAGCGCCTCCGAGACCCCGGTGAGGCCGAAGACGTCACACAAGAGGTGTTCCTGACCGTTTTTAGGTCTCTTTCGAGCTACCGCGGCGACTCGAAGTTGCTCGTCTGGATCTTCGGGATCACGCGAAATACCGTCAATCGCCGCTTTCGCAAAGCGCGCCCCCATCTCGAGTCCATCGATGCTGCGCCCGCGAGCCGCATAGCCGTGGAATCCGCCCCCGTCGATCGGTCGGTCGACGCGCGCCGCGCGCTCGAGCGCTGTGTGACCGTCATCGAGGAAGACTTGACGCCACTCCAGCGCCGCATCTTTCACCTCAAGCACCTCCGGCGGCAATCGATTCGCTCGATCGCGGGGGCACTCGGCAAATCGGAAGATGCCATCAAGGCCAACCTCTACCGGATGCGCATCTCGATTTCCGAGAGCACACCGGGCTTGGAGGCAATCCTCAGGATCTGACGGAGCACCCTCTATCCGACGCCGATCCGTTTCGCTTTGCCATCCGTGATAGACAGGGCGGAGCTTCTGATCGTGGTGAGCTGGACTTCCGACTGTGACAGGGCGGAGCTTCCGATCGTGATGAGGCGGGGCTTCCGATCGTGATGGGGCGGAGCTTCCGATTGTGATAGGGCGGGGTTTCTGATCGCAGGGTGCGAATCAACGCTCGGATGCTTCGGTGCTTTCGGGCGCGCAATCGGTTGCTTCGGGTAACCAATCGGCGGGATCGCGCAGTGCGAGGCGTCCTATGAAGTGGCGGAATGTCTCGAGTGTGAGAGTCGTGTCGGCCATCGCCCGGTGGGGAATGGCATTTTCGATCAGCCCCGCGGTGAGTGCAGCCTGTCGCAGCGAAAGCGCCGAGACCCACTCGCCCGAGACCAGCGACCAAGTGTAGAAGAGCGTTGCGAGATCGATCACGTGGTAGTCGAAGGGAAACGGAATCTGGCAGCGCCGATAGCCACGCTCCAGGAAGGCCACGTCCATGCGGACGTTCTGGCCCGCGGGAACGACCAGCGCGTTCGCGGGCATCAAGTCGCTCAACTCCTGGAGCACCTGCCGCAACGGGGGCGCTCCCCGCCAGGCCTCCTCGCTGTAGCCGCCGATCGCAGCCCCCTCTTCACTGATGCGTTCCGCGCGGGCGAAAACTTTCCACTCCCCGCGCGCCAACTCCGCCAACCGGTAGTCGGTGACGATCACGGCGATTTCGGTGATGTCGTGCAGCTCCGGGTCCAGCCCCCCAAACTCGCAGTCCATGAACGCGAGAACGAGGTTCGAAGCGCGCTGTTTTCGCTTTGTCGAGGTTGGCTTGGAGTGGGAAATGGGTGGCGCTCCCAACGGGAATCGAACCCGCTCACCCGAAAACGCAAAGGCCCGAGATAGAAGGATTTCCAGCACTTACGCTATCGCAAAATGCGCCCGGTCGCACTTGGTTGAGCAGGATCTACCACAAAATCCACCCCAGTGATCCCGGTGCCAGTCGCAATTGATTGACCCCGACTTCCGCGTGGATGCATACTGAATACGCTTGGTAGGGGTTAAAGCAATTATGAAATTGACTGTATTTGCGGCGGCAGCAGTGGGTAGCGTGGTGGCTCTCGTGGGGTTCGCGGGCGCAGCCAACGCAAGCGCCACAATCGACCTGATCTGGGCCGCCACCGGCACCAACGAGATCGGCGGCATCACTAGCCCCGTGAACGTGAGCGATAGCATCACCCTGCAGGTGATCCTGACCGCAGGCCCCAACGGCTCATCGGGCGCCGAGGTCAGCGTCGACTACAGCGGAGTTCTGGGCACGCTTGCAGTGCTCGGATACGCGAACACGCCATCGGAGGGAGCGGATAGCCCACTGCCGATCGCGTTCGGGTCACCAACCAACACCGGAACGCGGATTGAGAGCATCAACTCCGTCGCGATTCCGTCCGTCATAGGCACCGGCCTGTCGGCAGGCCAGAGCCACCAGCTCGGGACGGTCACGTTCCACAAGAGCCAGCTCTTCGCTGGCACGCTCGAGATCCGGTCGGACGCCAATGGCCCGGGCGACGACGTCTTGGACCTCGCCGGCGTCCCCATCACCTCCACGACCACGTTCAACAGTGCGTTCCTGATGAACGAGGGGCCGACGCCAACACCCACGGCGACGCCGACTGCGACGCCCACGGCTACGCCGACCGCGACACCCACGGCTACGCCGACCCCGACGCCCTTGCCCGATGCCGACAGCGACGGAATCCCGGACGTGGACGACCATTGCC
>JACZVU010000012.1 GCA_022572485.1 Myxococcales bacterium | reverse complement strand
GATCCCAGGGTGGAAACCCCAGATCTTCGAGACGGCCGGTTCGCCAGCGCAAAGCCCATTCTTCGTTCAGGATGTCCAACTCGTGGATGACCCCCTGCATCATCCGGAAATAGACCCAATAGTCGGCAACGAAAAGGGCGCGCAGCATCACGACGAGTGACTCGAGGTCGTCTCCTTCGCGAATGGCGACGAAATAGAACTGGCCTTCTACGGTCAGGCCGCCTTCGGGCGGCTGCCAGCTCTCGTCGTCGTCCGGCTTCTGGAAGCATTGGATTCGGTGCTTGAGAAAGAGCACGACAAGCTCGGGATCAAGCGCGAGGATCGAGCGCAGGAAGGAGCTCTCTGTCGTCATGGCGAGCGTGTCGATCCAGCGGTCGATAACCGCCCGATCGGCAGTCGCCCCTCTCCATCCGTCCAGATCCATGCAGGCGACAACCTGTTCCGGAGTCGCGTGTTCGAGAATCCACGCTGCATCCTCGATGCCAATCGCCTTTATGGTGAAACAGAGTTCTGCTTCGGGAATCAGCGGGATTACAGCCTCGGGAGTCGGGAGCAGCTCTAGGATTTTCGCTCGCCGGGAGAGTGGGGTGTCGCAAACCAACGCGACCTGGTGGTCGAGCGTCATGCCTTGGATCACTTGGGTCGCCGCCGCCTGCTCTTTGCGGGCGAGATCGAAGATGCGCTGGAGGGTGGCTGAAGTCGCCGGGGGCGCTGTCATTCTCGGGAAAGTAGCCCGTGCAGGGCCGTTGTCTTATGCCTGCGCGGTGCCGCGACCGAATGAGGTGCGTCACGGGCGGGAATCCAGTTGGACCGGTCACTCTGTACCGAGGGGTTGTGATTACAGGGGTTCTGCTGGGCGGGGGGCCGTGGGCCTGGCGGGTAGTCGGTGGCGCGGCCGTAGGAGTATATTCGAGGGGTGTTGGGTGTTGACGATGTTCGGCGGGCTCTGCTCGAGCACGAGCCGGCGCTGCTTGAAGCTGGATTGCAGCACCGTGCGGCGGTGGCGATCGTACTGACGGACAAAGCGGGCTCCCTTGAGTTGCTCTTGATCGAGCGTGCTCAGCGCGCGGGCGACCCTTGGTCGGGCCACATGGCCTTCCCGGGTGGTCGCGTAGACGCCGCCGACGCAACCACCCGCGCTGCCGCGGAGCGCGAGACTCTGGAGGAGGTCGGGTTGTCGCTCGCCGGATCGGAGTTTCTCGGTCGTCTGGGCGATCTGCCCGGCCGGCCCGTGCCGCCGAGCGATTTCGCGGTCTCCGCATTCGTCTTCTACACCAGCGATCCCGCTGCGCTGGCGCTCAACCACGAAGTTCGAGATGCTTTCTGGTTTCCGCTCGATTCGTTGTTGGATCGCGAGCGCCACATCGATCACCCGGCGAAAGTTGAATCGGACCGGCTCTTTCCGGGAATCCTGGTAGGTGAGCCCGGGCGCCAGGTGGTCTGGGGGTTGACCTATCGTTTTTTGGATCGATTTTTGAAGATCCTCGGCCAGCCACTTCCCGAACGGACGCCGGGTCGCTAGCGGGTGAACTGCGCGGATCACCGTACCGCTTCATCTTGTTCTGCGACGATCTCTCCTTCGAGAGCGGTGAGTCCCAGTACCGCGAATTGAAGGCGGCTCTCGAAGGGAGCCTCGTCGCCCCACCGGAGAACGTTCGCATCATTGCGACAAGCAACCGGCGACACCTGCTCCCCGAGAGCGCGTTGGACAACCGATCGGTACGGCTCGATGAAGCCGGAGAGCTTCAACTCGGCGAAACGATCGACGAAAAACTGGCGCTTTCCGATCGCTTCGGACTCGTGCTCGGCTTCTACAGCTTCGATCAGAGCACCTATCTCTCGATCGTCGACCACTACGCGAAGAAAGCGAAGCTTCGGACGCCGCCCGAAGAAGTGAAGGAGGCTTCTCTTCGCTGGGCGCTTCGCCGCTCGAGTCGATCGGGGCGAATCGCCCGGCAGTTCGTGGATGACCTCGCGGGGCGGGAGGCCATCACTCGACCGCGCGATCAGCCCTGAACCTCCTATAATGATTTTCGCCTTGAGCGGAGGGTGAATGGAGACTCCAGGGTTTGGGCTATCGCTCCTCGGTCTCCTTGGGGTCATCGCACTCGTTGTCACCAACGCATTCTTCGTCGCCACTGAATTCGCTCTGGTTGCGGTTCGTCGCACGCAGATCGAAATTTGGGTCGCCGAGGGTCGACGCGGCGCGCGCGCGGTCCAGGCGGCGATCGAGCACCTCGATGACTCAATCGCGGCCACCCAACTCGGGATCACGCTCGCCAGCCTCGGGCTGGGGTGGCTCGGCGAGCCTGCGCTGGCCGGACTGATTCGGCCCGTGCTCGCGGCGATCGGTGTCGAATCAACCGTTGTCGTTCACTCGCTGGCGCTGGTGCTGGCGTTCTCCGCGATCACCTTTGTCCACGTGGTTGCGGGTGAGCTCGCCCCCAAGGCTGTGGCCTTGGACTTTCCCGGCAGGGTGGCGCTCGTCTGTGCGAAGCCATTGCTCGCCTTCGGACGTGTATTCCGACCGATCCTCGTATTCATGAACGGTGCGGGCAATGCGTTGGTTAGAGCCTTTGGGGTGAAGCCAGCAGGGCAAGCTCAATCCGTCCACTCTCCGGACGAACTCTCGCTACTCGTATCAGAGTCAAGGGCGGCTGGTGTGATTCGCCCCTATTCAGGGCGGATCCTAGGCAACGTCTTCCGCCTGAGTCGAACCCGCGTCCGAGACGTCATGGTTCCGCGTGAGGAGGTGACCGCGGTTCCGAGCAGGATCGATCCGGACGACCTGCTCGATCTGTTGCGAGAGTCCGGCTTTACGAGACTTCCGGTCTATGGGGAAAGCCTGGATCACATTGTCGGAATTCTCCACGCCAAGGATCTGTTTCACCTCTACGCGCGGGATCGCGTGGTAGTGATGCGCGATGCGATCCGGCCTGCGACGCAGTTCGATCCCGATCTGCCCGTCGTCGACGCGCTTCGGCAATTTCGCAGCGGGCGCCAGCACCTTGCGATCGTTCGCAAGGATGACGACCCGGTACTCGGAGTGTGCACTCTCGAAGACGTTCTCGAAGAAATCGTCGGCGAAATCGAGGACGAGCACGATGAGCCGACGCCCGCTGGGAGTGAATAGTCCAGGTACCTCATAGAAGGGCGGGCGTGGATCGGGATCGGCTAGCGGATGATGCCCATCTCGCGACCCACCCCTGCGAAGGCTTCAAGGGCAAATTCCAAATGTTCCATGGTATGCGTCGCCATGTATGACGTTCGCATCATGGACCGACCCTTCGGGACGGCCGGAGAAATCACCGGATTTGCAAATACGCCCCGCTCTTGGAGCTTCTGGGTCATCACGAATGCCGCGACGTCTTCTCCTACCACCAGCGGAATTACGGGAGACTCGGACTGTCCGGTATCGAAGCCGAGCGTCTCGAGTTCGCGCTTCATGAACCGCGCGTTTTCCCAGAGGTTCTTTCTGCGTTCAGGCTCCCGCTCGATGATTTCCAACGCCTTGATGGCCGCGCCGACCGATGGCGGAGGGGGCGCAGCCGAGAAAATTGCGGTCCGCGCCTCGTGACGGATGAAATCGATGACATCCGCACGTGCGGCAATGAAACCGCCCACCGTCGCGAGAGACTTCGAGAAGGTACCCATCACGAGATCGACTTCATCCTCGAGCCCGAAGTGCTCGGGAGTGCCACGCCCGTTATCGCCGAATACGCCGAGCCCGTGGGCGTCATCCACCATCAGCCGCGCCCCGTAACGGTTTTTCAGTTCGACGATTTCCGGAAGCTTCGCGGTGTCTCCTTCCATGGAGAAGACGCCGTCGACGACGATGAGCTTTCCCTTCTCATCGGGGATGTTGGACAGCTTCTTCTCGAGGTCGGCCATGTCGTTGTGCAGATATTTGTAGGTCTTGCTGAAACCCAGCCGACAGCCGTCGATGATGCTCGCGTGGTTGAGGCCGTCGAGCAATGCGATGTCCGAGCGCCGCAGCAAGCACGAGAGAACGCCGAGATTGACCTGGAAGCCCGTTGAGAACGTGAGCACATCCTCTCGCCCCAGAAACTTTGCGAGTCGTTCTTCCAATTCGAGGTGGATGTCGAGTGTGCCGTTGAGCAGTCGCGATCCCGCGCATCCGGTTCCGAACCTGGCGATGGCCATCGCGGCGGCTTCTTTCACCTCGGGGTGGTTGGTGAGTCCGAGATAGTTGTTCGAGCCCAGCATGACGAGTTTTTTGCCGAGGTACGTGACAACCGGATCTTGTCCGGACGAAATGGCGCGGTAATAGGGATAGATCCCAGCATTTCGAATCTGCGCGTAATACTTCGCGGCATCAGCGCATTTCTGGAAAATGTCCACTCGGTTACCTCCGTGGAGCCGGGCGAGCGGGGGATACTATCATTGAGCGGACACCGACATAGCCTGTCGCGAACAGTCTCCCTGATGATGCTGCACTCCAGGAGCACCGGGTCACGAGTACGAGCTGCACCCGGGGCACCCAATCATCTTGCATCCGTCCGCTTTTTCTGGGAGGAACGGGTTCTCTTCGGGGGGTGATTTAGGGTCATCAACCGTTGCGAAGACTCCCGACGCGCCGGAGCTTACCCTACTCGGGTTGCGGCTGTTGGCAAAATTGATTTCCCACGGGGAAAACAAGCCAAATTCGCGCTGGCGGGATCTTGCGGGAAGCTGGCCCCGATCCGAAGTGCCTTCTAGACTCGCCTTCCGGCGCTCCTTCGGTCTTCGTAGGCCTATGCGCCTTAATAAACTCAACCAGCAGCCCGAAGATTTACTTCCAGATGGAGGGGAGATGACCAAGGCCTTCCAGTTTTGGACAGCACTACTCGGGCTTGGATTCGCACTGCTCGCCGGGGCGCCTGCATGTGCCAAGCTCGCTCCAGCTGCCCAGCAAGCGAGCGTTGCCTCGGCTGAAGAGAGCGCCTCGTCGGTTACGGCGATCGATGATCCCGACTACGACGGGCTCTTCGATGACGTGTTCGAGTTTGGTGAGGAGGTCGCGCTGAACGATCCCTTTGAGGGTACGAATCGGGCACTGCTGACCTTCAATCGCGGACTGAGCCGGCGCGTCTTCGACCCCATGATCCGCGGGTATCAATTCGTGGTTCCCAAATCCGCCAGGCGGGGTATCAACCGCGTTTTCATCAACCTCAAAGCGCCCTCGACGCTGATCAACGACCTGCTGCAGCTTCGCTTCAAGGATGCCGCAAAGACACTCGGGCGATTCGTTCTGAACTCGTCCCTTGGGATCGGAGGTGTCTTCGATGTTGGAATCGAAGCGGGATGGGAACATCACGAATCCGACTTCGGGCAGACGCTCGGGCGATTGGGTATAGGTACCGGACCTTACCTGGTGTTACCCATTTTCGGACCCAATACGTTTCGAGACGGGTTCGGCGATGTCGTCGACCTGCTCTTTCAACCGCTCACCTATTTGGTCGGGCCTGCCCCCAATATCATGTTTGGCGCCAGCCGTGGCTTCGCGACCCTGGATGCCCGGGGCGCCGCGATAAAGGCACTCGAGAAATCGTCGGTCGACTACTACGCGGCATTGCGCAGTGCCTATCTGCAGAGCCGCGCCGCCCATATTCGGACGCACGAGAAGTAATCTCTGGGGATTGATCCTAGGAAGATTGATCGGACACCTTGTCGTCCGCGAGGTCGTCGATGCGCTGGTTGAGCGCCGACATCAGCGCCGCAAATCCTTCGCGCCGGATGAGCGAAGAATACTCGGAGCGCCTCAGCGCGAGTTCACTCACGGTTCCATTCAACAAGACGTCGATGATCTTCCAACCATTACCCTTGGCCGGTCGTAGCCGGTAGTTGAGCTGTATGGTCTCGCCGCTCCCTGAAACCAGGCGGCTATAGACCAGAACGGTTCCGTACCTGGACGCTACTTCTTTGAAGGTTTCGAAGAACTGCCCTGAGTAACCGGTGAAACGGCCGGCGTAGTTGGCAACCGTGAAGCGCTCGAAAGTGGCGAGCAAGCGGGCCCGATTTTCCTCGTCGACGGTCTTCCAGTAGCGCCCTATCGATTTTTCGGCCATGAACGGGATGTCGAAGAGTTCGTTGATCACGGGTTCCAGCCGCTCGAAGCGGCCGTCGTAACCGAGCGTTTTCGCATCCTTCATCACGTGGATCAGATTTTCGTGAAGCGCGTCGACCACCTTTGTGGGCGCGCCGGATTCTGGAATTTTGGTGGAATCGGGCAGCGCGAGCTTCGAATTTGCAAGCGAAAGAAAAACAGCGACTCCGAGAGCGGCTCCCAGGCTGGACCCAATCGATCGCGACTTCACCGTAGCTCCTTCTGCTGCTGATCGGGAGCGTCCGCATCTACCGGTGGCTCCTCGCATCGAGTCTAGCGAAGTGTTCAGCTAGACTCCGCTTGCTTTTCCACCACTGCCTCGCAGTCCAGGCACCGCCTCTAGCGGGAGAATGAGCGATCATGAACTCGATCGAACAGACAATCGGTCGATGGCTCGCACAATGGGTCGACGCGGTGCAGAGAAATGCCGTCTCGGTCACGGTCGGCATGTCGCTGGCGACCCTCGCCATTATCTACTACGTCGTCGGCCACCTCGGAATCCACGGCGATACAGAGTCGCTCTTCTCGCAAGATCTTCCCTTCAAGCAGATCGAACGCCGTTATCGCGAGGCGTTTCCGATGCTCTACGAAAATATGTTCGTGGTGGTGGATGCACCCACGCCCGAGCGAGCAGGAGAAGCGGCGGCGGCGTTGGCTGTGCGATTGGAAGCGGAGCCCCGGCATTTTCACCGCGCCTATCTTCCGGGTGGCGGCGAGTTCTTCGAGAACCACGCCTTCCTGTACTTGGAAACCCAGGAGCTGGAGGACCTCGCCGACAAGCTCGCGATCGCCCAGCCGTACCTCGCAGAGCTGTCTCGCGACGGGACGCTGCGGGGATTGGCGTCGCTGATGGCCCGTGGCGGACGAGCCGTGCGCGAGGGCGACGTGTCGGGAGATCAGCTGCACGCGCTCTTCGACCGATTCCTCGAGGCGCTCAGCGCGCGAATCGAAGGTCGACCCTATCACCTCTCCT
The DNA here is from genome assembly GCA_022572485.1 of Myxococcales bacterium. The sequence continues at coordinate 22,998 of JACZVU010000012.1, read as the reverse complement.
GGGCTGAAGTTCTGGCCGGGGGTGATTTCGACGCCGATTCGCGCCGGCGCTTCCTGCTCGTGCAACCGGTGCTGGAATTCGATGAGTTCCAGCCCGCAAAGCATTCGATCCTCGCCGTGCGTAGAATTGCCAAGGAACTCGGATTCACGCCAGAATCGGGCGTCAGCGTGAGGATCACGGGAGATGTCGCGCTCTCCTTTGAAGAGATGGAGGTGCTGCGAACCCAGGCAGTAGCGGCGGGAATCGCTTCACTCGTATTGGTCGCGATCATCCTGACCCTCGGTCTCCGCTCGATCCGGATGGTGCTCTCGACGCTCGCAACCCTGATCGTGGGTCTCGTCTGGACGGCGGGTTTCACAGCCGTTGCGATCGGGCACCTCAATCTGATCTCGGTTTGTTTCGCTGTGCTCTTCATCGGGCTCGGCGTCGACTTCGGGATCCACATCTGTATTCGCTATCGCGAACTTCTGGCCAGTGGGCTCGAGCACTCAGTCGCCCTCCGCGAGACCGCACGGGATGTGGGCAGCTCCATTTTTCTCTGCGCGACAACCACGGCAATCGGTTTCTTCGCCTTCGTGCCGACGGATTTCGTCGGAGTTGCCGAACTGGGGCTGATCTCGGGTACCGGAATGTTCATCAGTCTGTTTTGCACGCTGACGCTGCTTCCCGCGCTGCTCAGCCTTCGGCCCATTCCGGCGGGTCGTAGGTACTCTGCGGGGGTGTCGTGGTCGAACGCGAGCCTCGCGAATCTGCCGCTGCGCCATCCGCGGATCATTCGCGGCACTGCTCTGGTCATGGGGATCGGTGCCGTCCTGCTGCTGCCGCAGGCGCGTTTCGACAACAATCCGCTCAACGTGCGCGACCCCTCGAGCGAGTCCGTTCGGACCTTCAACGAGCTGTTGGAGAAGGGCGCTTCGTCGCCGTGGTCGCTCAATGCGATCGTGCCGAGCCTCGAGTCTGCACAGTTACTCGCTGAGCGCTTGAGAGCGCTCGACGTCGTCGAGCGAGTGGTCACTGTGTCAGACTATGTGCCCGCCGATCAGGAAAACAAGCTTGGCATCATTGAGGACGTTGCGATGTTCGTAGCGCCACTTCCTGGGCCCGATGGCAAGGCCCCGCCCCCCTCACTTGCGGAACAGGTAGAGGCGCTCGTCGATCTCTCTCGTGAACTCGGTCGATTGCAGAATTTTGGCGAGCAGTCGGAGTTGGTGATGAGTGCGAGCCGGCTCCGACCTGTTCTCGATCGCTACCTCCAAAGATTCAAGGATTCCCCGGATCCGATGCGAGAGATCGAAGCACTCCAGAACAGCATGCTCGGCGCCCTGCCAGAACAGTTGAGGATATTGGACGCTGCGCTCTCTGCCGGTCACGTGACGCTAGAGAAGTTGCCCGACACAATTTTGGAGCGAATGATCACTGCCGATGGGCGCGTGCGAATCCAGATCTTTCCGCGAGACGATCTGAACGATCACGCCGCGCTGGCGGCCTTCGTGGATGGCGTCAAGGTCGTTACGCCCGAGGTTGCGGGTAGCGCATCGGAGATTCTCGAATCCGGCCGGTCGGTCGTTCGCGCCCTGACCCAGGCCATGATTTCGGCATTCATCGTGATTACGTTGTTTCTGCTGATTCTCTGGCGGCGGATCGATGACACCGCACTCGTGTTGATTCCGCTCTTGCTTGCTTCTGCCCTGACCGTGGCGGCAGCGATACTCTTGGGCATCCCCTTTAACTTCGCCGACGTGATTGTACTTCCGCTGCTGCTGGGAATCGGTGTTGACAGTGGTATCCACCTGGTTCATCGCGTGCGGGTCGCCGCGGAAGGCGAGGTGAATCTGTTGGCTACGAGCACAGCACGGGCGGTTGCCTACAGCGGTCTGACGACGATTGCGAGCTTCGGAAGTCTTGGTTTGGCGACTCACCTGGGTCTTGCGACGTTGGGAAGACTGTTGACTCTCGGTGTCGGTTTTACGATCGCCTGTAACCTGATCGTGCTGCCGGCCCTGATTCGGCTGCGCCCCCGCCGCCCCGAACTCGTTGAACCCAACCGCACCGCATAGCGATCTCGTTCGCACCCCGGGTCTCGTGCTACCCTGCGCGGCTGTGCCGGCACCTCGGGAAATTCTCGACTCCATTGATCGCCGTATCGATGCGACAATCGAAGAGCTGATCGATCTCGCGCGGATCCCGAGTGTCTCCGCGGCGGGTTTCGATCCCGTTGAAGTCGAGCGCTCTGCCGAACGCGTTGCGGAACTGTTCAGTGATGTCGGTTTGCACGGCGTGGAAATCTTGCGGATCGAAGGCGCCCATCCATACGTGACCGCAGAGTGGCTCGATGCGGGGTCCGACGCGCCGACGGCTTTGATTTACGCCCATCACGATGTGCAGCCGCCGGGGCGACTCGAGCATTGGCGGACGCCGGCTTTCGAGCCCACGCGGCGAGCGGACGGCCGCTTGTACGGGCGCGGAATCGTCGACGACAAGGCTGGAATCGTGCTGCACGTGGCGGCGCTTCGCGCTTGGCTCGATACCAAGGGCTTTCTGCCGATCAACGTCAAGTTGATCGTCGAAGGCGAGGAGGAGACCGGGTCCGATCATCTGGCCGAATTTCTTCGCATCCACCGCGAGCGCTTCGACGCGGACGTGCTCATTCTCTCCGACACCGCCAATCTCGACACCGGGATACCCTCGCTGACGACGAGCCTGCGCGGAATCGTGGTGGTCGATGTGACGGTGCGCGCTCTCGACCATCCCATCCACAGCGGCATGTGGGGAGGCCCGGTTCCCGATGCCGCCACCGCGCTTTCGATGCTGTTGGCGCGCCTGGTGGATAACTCGGGTGAGATCGCGGTTCCCGGCCTGCTCGACGATGTTCCCGTGCTTTCCGCCGCCCAGCGCGCTGCGCTCGACGCGCTTCCCTTCGATGAAGCTGCCTTCCGTCGAGATGCCGGGATGACGAACAATTCTCGCTTTGCGGGAGATGGACGCTATTCGGTGTATGAAAGAATCTGGTACCGCCCCGCGCTGGCGATCACCGCACTCGAAGGGATGCCACTCGCAACAGCCGCCAATCAGCTCATCGCCGAGGCAAAGGCGAGGGTCGGCGTCCGTCTCGCACCGGGCCAAGATGCCGATCGGGCCGCGCGGCTGCTGATCGAATTTCTGGCTTCGGACCCCCCGCATGGCTTGACCGTGGAGCTCGAAGCGACGACCGCCGTGCCCGGTTGGAGGACCACGCCCGAAGGTCCGGTGTTCGACGCGGCGCGCCGCGCACTCGCCGCCGGATTCGGCCGGGAGCCCGTCGAGATCGGGTGTGGCGGTTCGATTCCATTCGTCGGTCCGTTCAGCAGCGTGCTGGGCGGAATCCCCGCGCTTCTGCTCGGACTGGAAGACCCGCCTTGCAATGCCCACGGCGAAAACGAAAGCCTCGACCTCGACGACTTTCGCAAGGCCTCCCTGTCATCGGCACACTTGCTGGCGGAGTTGGGCTGCTAGCCTCTCTAGGCCTTTCTCAGCAGGAGAAGCCATGCCTTCGATCGATACGACCGCCGCACTCGTTCGCGGCGTCTACGACCGGCTCGAGCGCAATCTCGAAATCGTGCGTCGACGCCTGGGGCGCCCGCTCACCTACGCGGAGAAGGTGTTTCTCGGGCACCTCGCCGATCCCGAGGGAGAAGAGTTGGAGCCCGGCACGAGCTACGTCGCCACACGTCCGGATCGCGTGGCGATGCAGGATGCAACGGCACAGATGGTGCTTTTGCAATTCATGTCGGCCGGCAAGGATACGACGGCGGTTCCGACCACCGTGCATTGTGATCATCTGATTCAGGCGCGTGTCGGAGCGGTCGGCGACCTTGCGAAGGCGAATGACGTCAACCGTGAGGTCTACGATTTTCTCAGCAGCAGCTCGGCGCGTTATGGGATCGGCTTCTGGGGGCCCGGCGCGGGCATCATCCACCAGGTGGTGCTCGAAAACTACGCGTTTCCCGGTGGAATGATGATCGGCACGGATTCCCATACGCCCAATGCGGGCGGATTGGGGATGTTCGCGTGCGGGGTCGGCGGAGCCGACGCCGTCGACGTGATGGCCGGTTTTCCGTGGGAGATCCTCTATCCGAACCTCGTCGGCATCTACCTCACGGGGAAACTCTCCGGCTGGTCGTCTCCCAAGGATGTCATTCTCAAGGTCTGCGAAACACTGACGGTGAAGGGTGGGACCAATCGAGTGATCGAGTACTTCGGTCCGGGTACCGCGTCGATCAGTTGCACCGGCAAGGGGACGATTGCGAACATGGGCGCCGAACTGGGCGCGACGACCTCGATCTTTCCCTACGACGAGCGAATGGCGACGTACTTCAAGGCGACCGGCCGGGAGGAGTTGGCCGACCTGGCCAATGAGCGCGCCGAGCTGTTGCGTGCGGATCCCGAAGTTGCGAGGGATCCGGCTTCTTTTTTCGACGAGATCATCGAGATCGACCTCTCGACCCTCGAGCCGCGTATCGTGGGACCCCATACACCCGACCTCGCGAGGCCGATCTCCCGTATGGCGGCCGACGTGGCGGAGCATGGATACCCCGACACGCTTTCAGCCGCGTTGATCGGAAGCTGTACGAACTCGTCGTATGAAGATCTCGAGCGTGCAGCCGATATTGCGCGCCAGGCCGCGCGACGCGGTGCGCGGTCGAAATCAGTGCTCTGGGTGACGCCGGGTTCCGAGCAGGTGCATCTGACGATCGAGCGGGACGGTCAACTCGCTGATCTGGAAGCCATCGGGGGAACCGTGCTTGCCAACGCGTGCGGCCCGTGTATCGGGCAGTGGAAGCGTGACGATGTTCCGGAAGGCGAGGCGAATTCGATCATCAGCTCTTATAACCGCAACTTCCGTCGGCGCAACGATGGTAGAGCAGAGACGCTCTCTTTCATTGCGAGCCCCGAGATTGTGATCGCGTACGCGCTTGCGGGCCGGCTGTCGTTCAATCCGGTCACGGATGAGATCGAAGCGGACGATGGCACGCGATTCACCCTCGATCCGCCTTCGCCCGCTCCGGAAGTTCCGAGCCGTGGCTTCGTGGCCAGCCGGGTCGGCTACGTGGAGCCGCCCGAGGAGAGATCGGGTATCGATGTGGTGGTCTCACCGGAGAGTGAACGCCTACAACTCCTGGAGCCATTTCCAAGTTGGGATGGTCGAGATTACGAGAACCTCCCGCTACTCATCAAAGCGGCAAGGAAATGCACCACGGATCACATCTCCCCAGCGGGTGTCTGGCTGCGATTGCGCGGTCATCTCGACAACATCAGCGACAACATATTCATCGGCGCCGTCAACGCCTTCACTGAGGAGGTTGGCAAGGGTCTCGACCTGCTCTCGGGAGAGCGCGGTGTCGGATTTTCGGCAATCGCGCGGCACTACAAGGCGGAGGGATTGCGCTGGGTTGTGATCGGTGACGAGAATTATGGCGAAGGCTCGAGCCGGGAACACGCGGCAATGTCCCCGCGCTTGCTGGGTTGTGCGGCGGTCATCGTCCGAAGTTTTGCACGCATACACGAGTCGAATCTCAAGAAGCAGGGTGTACTCCCGCTCCGCTTCGAGAATCCCGAAGACTACGAGAAGGCGCGCGAAACCGATCGCGTGAGCATTCTGGGCCTAGGCGACCTGGCACCCGAGAGCACCGTGCGGATCATCTTCCATCACGAAGATGCTTCGGAGGATGTCGTCCTGGCCCGCCACACCATGAACGAAGACCAGATTGCCTGGTTTGGAGCGGGGTCCGCGCTGAACCTTCTGCGCCAGGGCGGGTGATCGGACGCGCTATGGCGATGTGGATGCACAGCGGCTCCTGAAGGAGATCGCCTACTCTCTGCGCATGCCCGCGCGCACGCTCGTGATCGCGAACCCGATAAGCCGAAACCGAGCGACTTCGCGGCGGCTGAAGTCGCTCGAAGCGAAGCTTCGAAGCGCACTCGGCCCGCTCGACATCGAGTGTACCCGCGCTCCCCGGGACGCCGAGCGCATTGCTCGGGAGGGCGTACGCTCGGGAATCGAACGCGTCATCGTAGCAGGAGGCGATGGCACGTTGAGCGAAGTCGTCACCGGACTGCTGTCTGCGCAGCTTGGTGATTACGCGGCGATCGGGCTCCTTCCCCTTGGTACGGCCAGTGATTTCGCCCGTGGCCTTGGCCAAGCATCGGGCGTCGACGCTGCGATCGAACGGCTCGCGGCTGGAAAGACCTTGAGAGTAGACGCGGGCCGGGTCACGTATCGAACGGGAACGAGGCGGGAGGTCACCGGCTATTTTGCGAACATCGCGAGCTTTGGGCTCAGTGGTGTCGTCAACGAGTTGGTGAATCGTACCACCAAGGTCTTCGGTGGGCGGATTTCCTACATGATTGGAACCGTTCGGGGTGTCGCTCGGTATCGAAGCGACCCTGTGTCAATTTCCGTTGATGGAGAACTCGTCTTCGACGGTCCACTCTCTGTTGCCGTGGTGGCGAACGGGCCGTACTTCGGAGGCGGAATGCGGATCGCTCCGAACGCGCGCATCGACGATGGAGTTTTCGACTGGGTGATCGTTCCTGGAATGTCCCGATGCGCACTGCTCAGGAAGTTTCCACTCCTCTATAGCGGATCTCACATTCGCGATCCGCAGATCCTCCAGGGGCGAGGGCGGGTGATCGAGGCGCGTGGAGTGGCAGGGCCGATTCGCCTCGATGTCGACGGCGAATCGCTGGGTGTGCTTCCTGCTCGCTTCGAGATCCTTCCCAATGCGATCACGCTTTTCGGCTTTGGAGCATGAGAAGCGAGATCTTTGAAAGAATTCGCCGAGGGGCTGCGCGTGTCATGCAGAACGCCCGTTCGGTTTCGATTGACGCCGATGCGCTCGAAGCCCTCACTCGGTCGCGCGATCTTCTCGAACCTTCGATTCAGCTCGACCCAATCGACTACTACGTCGGCGCACCCGAAGATACCGCCGCGTACATTCTCACATTGGATGCAATCAATTTCGGCTCGGGCTACTTCCCGTACCTCGCCAAACGCCCGGGCTACTCTGGTTACTTTACGATCGCGATGTCTCTCCGGGAAAACTGGGAGAGCGAAGGCCCTTGGGATGCAGGCCAGCTCGCCGCAATGTCTGCCGATGATTGCGCGCGGGTGATGGCTCAGGATCCGGGTGTTCCCGAAGTCGCTGAATTGATGTCGCTTTTTTCGCGGGCGTTGAAGGATCTCGGCGAATTTCTGCTGAAACACTTCGATGGAGACCCGACGGGTCCGATCGTTTCCGCCAACCGCTCCGCGGCACGCCTCGCCGAAACCCTGATCGAAATGCCCCTCTACCGGGATGTTTCACACTATGCGGACTTCGAGGTTCCCTTCTACAAGCGCGCCCAGTTGACGTCGGCAGATCTCGCGGCGGTATTCAAAGGAGAGGGCTATGGGGCCTTTACAGACCTCGATCAGCTGACGATCTTTGCCGACAACTTGCTTCCTCACGTTCTTCGCCGCGAAGGCGTGCTCGTCTACGCTCCCGCGCTCGCAGCCCGCATCGACGCCGGGGCGCTGCTGGAGGCGGGCTCCCCGGAAGAGGTGGAGATCCGGGCCGCTGCCGTTCACTCCGTCGAGCGCTGCGTCGCGTTGTTGCGCAAAGCCGGGGTCAAGACGACAGCCCGTCAACTCGATACAGCCCTTTGGACGCGGGGGCAACTTCCGGCAATGAAGGTTCATCCCCGACATCGGGCGCGAACGACAAACTACTGACGATCCGAGTGCAAATCTGGGTTATCGTTCGGCTGGGCCCTATGTATCGGCTCAAGCCGCAGTCGCGAAGGAGCACAAACAAATGCAAGGACAGTCATCAGGAGGTGCGCTGGTTGCAGTGGCATTGATATTGGGTGCTTCGATCCTGGGGGGTGCTTATCTGCTCGCGATGTCCATCGATCGCGGGTCCGCTCAACTCGTCGAGATCAATGAATCGCTGAAGGTCGCAGCGGCAGCTCCTAAGATTGCAGATCGACCCTCTGCTCCCAAGCGCCCGGATCCCCAGAAGGTGTATGAAATTGAGGTTGGCAACGCGCCAGTCCGCGGTTCTGAATCCGCGAAAGTCACCATCGTCGAATGGGCCGATTTTCAGTGTCCGTTCTGCGTCCGCGTCAACCCGGCGCTCGAACAAATTACCAAAGAATACGGTGACGAGGTCCGCTTCGCGTTCAAGCACCTCCCGCTAGCGATGCACAGCAAAGCCCGAGCGGCTCACCAGGCCGCAGAGGCCGCGCATCGACAGGGTAAATTCTGGGAGATGCACGATCAGATCTTCGCCAGCCCGAAGGATCTGAGTCCGGAGACCTATCTGCGCTACGCGGGTGAGATCGGCATGGACATTGAGAAATACAACAGTGATTTCTCGTCTTCGTCGGTTCGGAAGGCGATCGATGACGATCTGGCGCTGGCGCGTAAACTGGGTGTGTCGGGAACGCCGAGCTTTTTCATCAATGGCCGTTTTCTTTCCGGTGCGCAGCCATATGGATCCTTTGCGCGCGTGATCGACGAGGAACTGGCCAAGAATTAGCTTTCCGAAATTGGCTGTGTGGAGAGTCCGCGGATCGCATCTGTGATGGTAAGCGCCGAGGCATCTCGGATACAGGGGTGCCGAGCCGCAGCGCGCGTCGCGATTGGATTCTCGGAATTTCCAGCCTGGCGCGAGGTTGGGCCTCACGGTTGACCTTCCATTAAGCGCCCAAGTGAGCCGGGACGGCGTCTCCCGAGCAGCGTTTGACCCTAGGGGAGCGATCACCTAACCTCTTGCCTTCGTTGGGTTTCTGATGACTCCACCCGAGGTGTGAGCACCGCCCCGACGCCCATCACCAGCTTCGTCCGGGCCGAACTGGGTCACGCCCGAGCTGGCTCGCTTCGGATGTGTGGCCCGCAGCAAAGGGATCTCGCCATGTTGTCGTTGGAGGAAGTCGAACCGGGATCTCTGGTCACGCATCGCAATACGGGGCTCCGCTACACCATGGTCGACGCGGGTGACGACGAGGTGCTCCTCAGTCCCGAATCTTCCGAGATGCAGGACCTCGTGGTCCCGGTGAAGTTGTTCCGAGAAGAGTTCGTCTCGAGCGATCGCTACAACACGGGACGTGGCCGACCCAAGAGGGGAGGTCGCGGGCGTCGGGCCAGCGCGCAAAGTGCAGCGCCGACCGGTCCGAAGGTCAAGGGGAAGATCAAGAAGCTGGTGCGCGAACGCGGTTTCGGCTTCGTTCGGGGTGATGACGGGCGCGAAGTCTTCTTCCACCGCTCGGGTCTCGGTCCGAGTGACTACGATTCGCTCGCCGAGGGTGATGTCGTGGAATATGTCGTCCAAGAGGGCCCCCGCGGAGCCCGCGCCGAGAACGTTCGCGCGATTTCCGAAGCCGGTTAATTCGAGGCGCTTGCTACAGTCCCGTGTTTCTCGTGTCGAACTACAGCGCCGCGCAGGTTTCGTCAGATGCGATAGCGGTGGACGATGGGGAGGCGACGTCCAGAGCCGAAAGCCTTGGGTGACGTCCGCAGGATCAGGGGTGCCTGGCGGCGTTTGTACTCGTTTCGATCCAGCCGGTTGACGACGTCGCGAACCGTCTGCGAGGTCGCGCCTGCGGGCGGAGAGATGCTTTCGGCACTGAGCCCCCCTTCGATTGCGCGTTCGAGGATGGCGTCGAGTACGTCGTAGGGAGGGAGGTCGTCGCTGTCGAGCTGGCCCGGAGCCAACTCAGCGGAAGGAGGCTTCTCGATCGTGCGGAGTGGGATTCGCTCGCCGGTCGCGTTCGCGTGCCGCGCGAGCGCGTAGACATCACGCTTGTAGACATCGCCCAAAACCGCGAGTCCTCCTACTGTGTCACCGTATAATGTGCAGTAGCCGATGCTCAGCTCGCTCTTGTTTCCCGTTGCAAGAACGAGTCTCCCATCAGCGTTCGAGATCGCCATCAACAGGGCGCCGCGAATTCTCGATTGGATGTTCTGGCCGGTGACCCCATAGCGGTCTCGCTTCCCAATGAGCGACCGGAAGCTGCCCATGTAAGCGTCGTATATGGGTGTCATGTCTACGCGTCGAATCTCGATGCCGAGTGTTCGATGGAGCGCTTCGGCATCCTCGAGGCTGTGATCCGATGAGAAAGGCCCCGGCATTGCGATGCCGAGCACGCGATCCGGCCCGAGCGCTTCAACGGCTAGGTGCGCGGTGACCGCTGAGTCGACTCCGCCCGATACGCCAACCACCGCGCCAGGCGGAAGCCCTTGTTTGCGAAAGTAGTCCCGGATTCCGAGGATCAACCCTGATTCGAGCTGTGTGATTGCGTCCGGATCGCCGATGTCCGCCTCGTCCGACGACGCCGATGGATCGATTAGGTCCACCACCTCGAAGGCGGGCTCGAAGAGCGCGAGCTTCTGCTGAACGCGCCCGTGCGCGTCCAGCATGAACGAGCCCCCATCGAAGATCAACCCGTCGTTTCCGCCTACCTGATTGACGAAGCAGATCGGTACCCCGTTGTTTCGCGCCAGGTCTCCAATCAACTTCCTGCGTTCGGCCGGTTTCGATACGTGCCAGGGCGACGCAGACAGATTGATAATCGCCGCACAGCCTGCGTCCGCGAGTTCCGCGACCGGATTGGTCGGGTAACCCATCCGGTCGACCCAGGCGTCCTCGCAGACGGTCAGTCCGAGAAGCAATCCTCCATCTTGCAGTGTCACGGGTTCGCGCCGGGTCGCGGGCGCAAAGTGGCGGCGCTCGTCGAACACGTCGTAGGCCGGAAGCAGAGATTTCGCGCGGACTGCGCGGCGTTCTCCGTTGGCGAGCAATACGGCCGCATTGTGGAGCTGGGTGCGTCCGTTCTCCTGGTGGGGAACGATTGCTCCGAGCACGATCGGAATGCTCCGAGACATCGGAAGGAGCGCGTCGAGTTCGCCGAGCTGATCGCGAACGAAGCCATCTCGCTCTAGCAGGTCCATCGGCGGGTAGCCGGTCAGTACCATCTCTGGCAGTACCACCAGGTCTGCGCGCTCGCTGACCGCCTTGGCGGCGGCTTCCTCGACGAGTCGACGGTTGCCGGCCAGATCGCCGACCGTGGGATTTACCTGAGCGATGGCCAGCCGCATCACCGCAGGATCGGCGGCGCGTTCGCCGTCGTCAAGACGGTGATTTCCGGATTTGGCTCGGGTCGCGGTTGGCGGGGCGGGCGCTAGAGAGCCGCGCAGAATAGGGTAACACCGGCTTCCGACGGAGAGGCGCGTCTCCCAGAATTGCGAAGCTCTCTAGCCGGGGAAAGCGCTGGTTTCCCTTGCAGCGTCGCGCGACCCCATTCTGGGGTCACGCTCCTTAGCAGGGTGCTGAAAAAGTGATTTCGCGCAGTTGGAGAGTGCACTGGATCACTGGATTTGGTCCTCAGGTGCCGGACCTCGGAGCGAGATTCGGTGATCGGTGCGGATTTTGTCATGCCTCGAAACCGTTTTTCAGCATCCTGCTAGGGGAAGTAGACGTAGGTGACAACTCCGTGGCAGGCCGGTTTGTCCGAGCCTTCGACCTCGAAGCGAACCGAGATGTTGGTCCGAATGCCTCCGCGCGGCACTTTGCGCGCATCTTTCACGGTCGCCGACATGCGAATTCGCGACCCCGCGAGCACTGGAGTCGAGAGCCGCAACTTTTCGATCCCCGTATTGATGACCGTCCTGCAATCATTGACAACCAACAGCTTTGAGAGCAAGACGGGTGTGAGTGCGACCGAGAGGTAGCCGTGGGCGATGGTCGACTTGAAGGGGGATTCCCGCTGGGCTCGCTCGACGTCGCAATGAATCCATTGGTGATCTCCGGTAGCTGTCGCGAATGCGTCGATTTTCTCCTGGGAGATCTCGATCCAATCCGTCGTGCCGAGTTTGCGACCAACCAGACCTGCGATGGCCGCCACATTCGGAACCACCGTGGGGTTCGTCAAATCAGTCACCGTGAATTGCGTTTACGAAGGCGTCGTGTAGAGCGGTTCGGATCTGTTCGCGGGTGGCGCTCCCGTAGACTTTGCGAAATGCCTTCAGGGGGATGATCCCCTTGGCCATCGAGCGGTGTCCACCACCGACCCCGAGTCCCTCGACGACGTCGCGCACGACGTCCCCCGCGGCGCGCACATACCCCACGTTGCGAACCGAGAACACGAGATCGGAGCCGACGATCCCCGCCGCGATCGCCCACTCGGCACCCTCCGCCTGGAGCCCTAGATCCGCGACCTGGGGAATCACCTCTTCACCGACACGTCCGAGCACCAGCAAGTGAATGCCATCTTCGACCTTGGTGTTCGAAAGCGCCCGCCCGAGTGCGCGCAATCCACTGGTCGGAAGCGCGGGGCGCTCGATGCGCCGCAGGAGCGCGGGACTGTGGCTCGCGTGGAGGTAGGCGAACGCAGCGATGTCGTGGTGGCTCGTCTCTCGCCCGAGCAGTTGCGTGTCGCTCTTGATGCCGTACACGAGCGCCGTCGCGAGCCTGGGAAAAAGATCGAGGCCCGCAGCACGGATGTACTCGGTCAGGATCGTTGCGGTGGCGCCGTAGTTGGGGCGGATGTCTCGGAATACCGCGTCGTAGCCCGGGCGTTCCGGGTGATGATCGATTACCACATCCACCGAGCGCACCCGCGCTGGCATGTTCTCGCCAAATACAGTGGGCTGGACGTCCAGTAGCGCCAGTCCATCGAACTCATCGAGATCATCGGGAGTGACGGTTCGGATGTCGATCCCGAGCGCATTGATCATCGCGATGTTTTCCGGGCGCTTGACCTCGCCGAAGGAAATCATGGGAGCGGTTGGACGCTTGCGGCCGAGCAGCGCGCGTAACGCATAGCCGCAGGCGATGCCATCGGGATCGGGGTCGGGCTGCAAGAGGATCCCGAGTTTTTCCCTCGGTTCGACGAGTTCTCGCAATTTCACCATCCGATGGAGGTTGGCGAGGTGGGCGAACTCTTCGTCGATGTCATCTCGAATCAGCGAACGCAAGCCCGTTCGCAGGAGGCATGGGTGGTCGGGAAGGTCCTCGGAATCGACCTTGTCGGAGAGCAGCAACAGCGGAGCTTCGGGGTGGACTTCCGAGATCGCAGCAACCGCCGCCCGCACGAACGGGAGATCCTCACTCACGAGCGCGAACTCGTCTCCGACCTTCGGGTTGAGCTTCTCGATTCCCTCAACGGTGAGTCCGCCCTGCAGGGAGTGGAATCCGGGCGGGCGGGCGCGTGGTTCGTCCTCACGCGGAACCCAGGTAAGGATCTCGATCTCGCCGGTGCCGATGCGGCCCCAGAAGCGGGCCAATTCAGCTCCATCACACAAAATGATACGGCGCGCCACGAATCCCCCATCTCTCCGTTTTGTGGATTACACGGATCCGCGTGCGTTTGGACGAGGCGGCCAACGAGTCCACTCACGCGGCCGATTCGCCCGCTGCATTGTTCAGGAGATCCGCTGGGGCGGGCAGCGATTTGCCCTCCAAAGCTCTCGGAGTCGCCACCTGGCCCCCCGAGCGGGCGCGAGTGTAGCGAGATCGGCCGGGCTGCGCGGTCCCGCGGGGGCAACCCCTCGCGCGCTCCAGGCGAGACCGAAAAGGTCTTGTCGCCGCAAAGCGAATCCGAAGGGTTCGCCAGCGAGGCCGTGGGGTTTCGGGGCGAGAAGCATCGCGCGGCCCCGCTGAAAAATCCGATTGATCGATCTCGCTTTGAGGAGTACGGTGGAGTCGTACGCTGTGGAACGCGGCTCGAGGAGATCCGAGGTCTCGCTTCCGTCGACCGCATCACAAGCTGCGCAACCTGCGTACACGATTGGTGTCGGTGGGGGCGGGCGAACGATTCGCGGAGCCAGCGCCAGATCAGCCGACTTCGCGGATGAGGCGCGGGAGGGTCTCCCAGACCCGGGAGCTTCCAAAATGCGCACGGAGTACGAGAGGAGTCTTCTTGAGTAGCGGCCGAGGGTGTGGCCTCATCCGTTCTGGATGTGAACCGGTGCACCGCGGCTGTCTTCAATTCTCCTCGAAGACGCTCAGCCGGACACGCGAGCCGCTCGCAGTCAGCATTGTTGTGCAGGGGCTCGGGGGATAATCCGCAGCGTCGCTTCGGCCACCAACCAGGGCTTGCCCCGTCGGAGGCCCGGGAGACGCCCGCCGCCTCGGTGAACCAGGGTTTCGGCTCTGCGTGCTCGATGTCGGCGCGACTCTCCGCCGCGTCAGACCACGATCTCATGCATCCACACAAGCGCGTCCATTGCAAGGGTGCCCAGCCGCGCCGCGGCCTCTTGTGCGGGTGCAGGTACCCACCGCGCCCCGGGCTTCTCCTTTTCTCTGGTATCCTCCCGCGGCTCGATGAGCAGCTGCCGCGTCGTGGCCGAGCGAGCGGTGATCCATCGAATTCGGTGTTTCGCGTGGGCAGGGAGGCCGGAGTTTCCCTGCCCACGTAATTTCGGGGCAGGAGCCATGCGCGATGTTCGGATGAAGGGTTTTGCCGAACGGGCGGATGTGGAGGTGGTACAGGATTTCCTTCGCGAGCATACCCGCCCGCTCCCGCCCGAGGTGGTGGATCTCCACTCCTGCGTCGGTCGGGTGCTGGTCGAAGATGTGCGCGCGGAAATCAACGTGCCCGGGTTCGCGCGCTCTGCGATGGACGGCTACGCGGTGTGGGGTGAAGACACCTTTGGCGCGAGTGCCTATGACACCATCGCGTTCACCATTCAGGGAGAGGCGCTTCCCGGCAAGCCCTTTGCGAGTCGAGTGGAGCGCGGATCGGCGATTCGGGTGATGACGGGTGCCCCGATTCCAGAGGGTGCGGATGCCGTGGTGATGGCCGAAGTCTGCGAAGAGAAGGACGGAAAGGTCGAGATCAGTGAGGCGGTGGCTCCGCAAAAAAACGTCGGAGCGATTGGCGAAGACATCCGCATCGGCGATCTCGTTCTGCGGGCGGGCCGCCGCCTGCGGCCGCAGGATGCGGGCCTGCTGGCTTCGATCGGCGTTCGCGCTCCGGGATGCGTGCGGCGCCCGCGGGTTCAGTTGGTCGTCACGGGGGACGAGCTGCTGCCGGCGGGCAGTCGACCCGAGGGGCCGCGCATCGTCGATAGCAACTCGGTTGTCTTGCGTTCGCTGGTGGCCCGCGACGGGGGTGAACTGCTCCCCTTCGAGATCCTGCCCGATCGCCCGGAGATCATCCGCAAGGCGCTTTGCGTCCCGGACGCCGATGTGGTGATCGTCTCTGGTGGCAGCTCGGTGGGAACCGAAGACCACGCGCCGCGATTGGTCGCGGAACTCGGAAGCCTCGACTTTCACGGTATTTCGATGCGCCCCTCGAGCCCGACGGGAATCGGCCGGATCGAAGGTCGACTGGTGTTCCTGCTACCGGGTAATCCGGTGAGCTGTTTGTGCGCCTACGAGTTCTTCGCGGGACCGAGTCTGCGCGCGCTGGGGGGGCGCTCACGCGAATGGCCTCACCGACGGGTGCAGCTTCCGCTCGCTCGCAAGATCAGTTCCGAGGTGGGTCGAACCGATTACGTACGCGTCGCGTTGGAGAGTGAGAAGGTCATCCCCATCGCCACGTCCGGCGCTTCGATCCTGTCGTCAACCGTAAGAGCCGACGGCTGTGTGATCGTTCCGCGCGAGCTGGAGGGCATGGCGGATGGTGCAGAAGTCGAAGTCCTGCTCTACGACGACGAAATACCCGAAGAGGCGACACCTTGAAGCAACGGCAGTTTCTCGAAGTGATCGAGCGTGATGAAGCCGAGCGCCGCTGGCGCGAGATCCTCGACATCGCCACGTTGCCCGCGGAAACGGTGGCGCTCGAGGACGCTCTGGGCCGGGTGCTGGCCGAGGACGTTCGGGCCGACGTCGACGTGCCCGGTTTCGATCGATCCAACATGGACGGCTTTGCGGTTCGCGCCGAGGACACCTATGGCGCCACCGAGCTCGAGCCCGTCTTGCTTGAGCTCGGCTCCGAAACGATCCCCACGGGTGTCGTGCCGAGCCAGGAAGTGCTGCCGGGAATGGCTGTGTCGATCGCAACTGGCGGGATGTTGCCCCGCGGAGCGGATGCCGTGCTGCCTGTGGAGTTCACCGATGTCCAGGAGAACGCAGTCGTCGCCCGGCGCGAGCGTGTTCCCGGCGCCGCGGTGTCGTTTGCGGGCACGGACATCGGCTGGGGGGAAACCGTCGTCTTCTGCGGTGCGCAGCTCACCTCCCGAGAGACCGGTGTGCTGGCGGCCATCGGGCGCATGGAAGTGTCGGTTGTACGACGACCACGGGTTGCGATTCTCTCTACCGGCGACGAGATCGTTCAACCCGGCGAGGCGATGCGGCCCGGCCTGGTGTTCGACAGCAACGGTCGGATCCTCGCGGACGCTGTCCGCGAGCTGGGCGCAGAACCGCTCTTCCTCGGTGCCTTCCGAGATGATGAAGCGGAACTTCGGGAAGCGCTGGGCCGAGCGCTGAGAGGCGCCGACTTGGTGCTCCTCTCGGGGGGCACCTCCAAGGGGGAGGGCGACCTCAACGCTCGTGTGGTTGCTGAGCTCGATCCCGGCATCGTCGTACACGGCGTCGCCCTCAAGCCCGGCAAGCCGATCTGCCTCGCTGCGAGCGGTCGCATTCCAGTCGTCGTCCTACCCGGCTTTCCGACCTCGGCGGTATTTACGTTTCACGAATTCGTCGCCCCCGTGATTCGCGAACTTGCGGGGCTCCCAGCGGGCAATCGAGAACACAGATTCGCCCGCCTGGCCACCAAGACGTCGTCCGAGCGCGGGCGCCTCGAATACCTGCTGGTGGGTCTGGTGCAACGTTCCGACGGCCGATTGGCCGCGTACCCCATGGGCAAGGGCAGCGGTTCCGTTACCGCGTTCAGTCGAGCGGACGGCTTCGTGCGAATCCCGCGCAACACCGAGATCGTCGATGCCGACACAGAGGTGGAGGTCACACTGCTCTCGCGCGAACTTCTGATTGCGGACTTCGTCGCGATCGGCAGCCATTGTGTGGGCCTTGATGTCATCGCGGGCGCGCTCGCTCGCAAAGGCTTCCGCGTCAAGTTGCTCGCAGTCGGGAGCCAGGGGGGGCTGGCCGCGGCGCTGCGTGGCGAGTGCGATGCCGCACCGATTCACCTGCTCGACCCTGCCAGCGGTGTGTACAACCAACCTTTTCTCGACGCTTCGCTGCGTCTGCTGCCGGGCTACGCGCGCCAACAAGGCGTCGTCACCCGAGCCGAGGAAGGCCGGGATATCGAAGCGCTCCTCGCAGATCCGGAGCTGCGGATGGTCAATCGCAACCGAGGCAGCGGTACGCGCATTCTGATCGACCAGTTGCTGGGAGAGCGCCGCCCGCCCGGCTATCCCTACGAACCGCGCTCTCACTTTGCGGTTGCCGCAGCGGTATCGCAGGGGCGCGCGGATTGGGGGGTGACCATCGAAACCGTCGCCCGCCAGACCGGATTGCGTTTTCAACCCCTCCAGGCCGAGTATTATGATTTTGCGATTCCCGCAGATCGCTGGGATCGCCCGGCCATTCGGGCGCTGCGTGAGCTGTTGGCGGATGGCGGAAGCGTGCGTGCAGAGCTGACCAAACTGGGTTTTGGAAGCCGGGAGCAGGGTTGATTGGCCAGCCAGTTGCGACGCGGTTCTCGGGTGGGAAAGTATCGGCTTGATCGCAGGATCGGCCGAGGCGCGTTCGCAGAGGTTTGGAAGGCGCGCGATACCATCGAGAGTCGCGCAGTAGCCGTCAAATTGACCTACCCCGACGCGGTCGCGGAATGGGGCCGGGACAAGATCGAGTACGAGGCGCGTATCGCGAGCCGCCTCGAACACCCGGGTGTTGTCGCGATTCGCAACGCCGACTGGATCGATGGCCGCTTTGCGATCGTCACCGACCTCGCGGTTTCCAACCTCGCCGACTACAGCCGCGCGAGGCGCTCCGCGAGCACGGCGCTCGAGATCATCCGCGAGGTCGCTTCGGGACTCGCCTACGCCCACGAGCAGAGAATCTTTCACCGGGACGTCAAGCCTGAAAACATCTTGATCTTCGAGGATGGTCGGGCGGCACTCACTGATTTCGGCGCTTCCCGCTTCACAAAGGGAGCCGAGCGCACCGTGACGGAAGCTGGGACGTTGGGGTACATGGCGCCCGAGCAAGCCTACGGGCGGGGTCGCTTGACGTCCGACGTATTTTCCCTCGGGCTGATCGCCTATGAAATCTTGACCGGCGTGCTACCGACGTGGCCCTTCGACTGGCCGCCCGAGGGGTACGAACGGTTTGTCGCCAAAGTTCCGGAGGCGATGCAACCGGTGTTGCGCAAAGCTGCCCGTTTCGACCCGAGACGGCGCTACGTGGATGGGGGCGAACTCTACACGGCACTCGAGCGCGCAATCAGCCAGGCGTCGCGCGCCAAGGTCGTGAAGAAGACGCGTCGCAAACACAAAGTGCCACCGTCGCCGCTCGCCGTACAGGCCAACGCCTTTCGCCGCGTCCACGGCAAAGGCCTCGGAATGCGCATTTCGTGTCGACGCTGCGACAGTCCGCTTGCCGAGGAAATGAAGTTTTGTCCCTGGTGCGGAACGTCCGACAACTCCTACCGAGACGTCACTCGTTTTCCGCTGGTCTGTGGGGATTGCGAACGCGGTGTGCGCCCCGAGTGGAATGTATGCCCCTGGTGCTACTCCGGGCGCTTCGTGAGCAATGGAAAGACACCGCCCGAAGACTCCAAGGCCACGCGAACCTGCGCGGCTCGGGGTTGCGAGGGACAGCTGCGGACCTTCATGCGCTATTGCCCGATGTGTAAGCGCAAGGTCAAGCGCGTCTGGTCGCATCCCGCGTTGTCCGACCGCTGTCCGCGTTGCCGCTGGCCGACTTCGTGTGCGTTCATGCGCTTTTGCCCCTGGTGCGGCCGTCGGGAACCCCGCGCGGGTTCATTCATGCCGGCTCGCTGAGGCCCATGACGAGATCCGTCCAGCGCTCGATAGCCCATCGAAGTCGGCGCTCGAATCGTCGCCAAGCGAGAAGATCGCCTTCAGCATCCGACTCCGAACAGCGAATCGAGTTCGAGGTCGAGGAACTCGCTGCGGGCGGGGACGGTGTTGGGCACGCGCCCGATGGCCGAGTGATCTTCGTCCCCTTCACCGCGCCGGGCGACCGCGTTCGCGTTCGGATCACGGCTCGCCGATCCAACTACGCTCGCGGTGTTGTCGAGGCGCTCCTCGAGCCCGGCCCTCAGCGCGCAGACCCCGTTTGCGCCGTCTTCGGATCTTGTGGAGGCTGTGCGTGGCAGCACGTCGATTATGCGGCCCAACTCGAAGCGAAGCGAAAGATCGCGTCCGCGGCATTGCAGCGAATCGGTGGCCTCGCACTACCGAGTGACGTGGTGCTGCCCATGACTCCAGCGGAGTCCCCCTACCGATACCGCACCCGCAGCCGGGTGATGGTCTCGTCGGGAAAGGTCGGGTATCGCCGCCATCGATCGCATGCTCTTTCCGCGACCCGCCGCTGCCCGATTCTCGTCGAGGAACTCGAAGCGCGTCTTTCCGGGCTGGCCGATGATCCGCCGGGAAGCGATGGCGAATGGGAGTTGGTCGCGGGTCGCAGTGTCGACCTCGAAGAGTCCGTCACGCGCGCGGTGCCACTGCCCGCGACTGGTGGCTCGCGGTTGTGGCTGCCCGTGGGAAAAGATCGCATCGGCGTGTCGCCGGGCGTCTTCGTTCAGTCGAACGCGGGGCTCCTCGACGCGCTCTCGCGAGCGGTTGCAGAAGCCGCCGGCGCGGGTCGACGAGCATTCGATCTCTTCTGCGGAGCGGGTTTCTTCACACTCGGGCTGGCCCGGAATTTCGACGAAGTCATGGCCGTCGAAGCGAATCCGGTCGCCGCTGGAGATCTCGAAGTGAATCTTCGAGAAGCGGGAATCGATAACGTTCGCGTGCTGGCGAACTCCGTGGAGGCTGCGATGGACAATGCGGATTTTGCGCGCTTCCGCCCCGACCGAGTGCTGGTCGATCCACCGCGCACCGGCCTCGGCGAAGCGGTCGCCGAACGCATCGCCGATTTCGAACCCGAACGGATCATCTACCTCTCGTGCGATCCAGCCACGCTTGCCCGGGATCTTTCGGTATTGGAGCACCGCGGGTATCGGCTGATCAGCGCCGAGTGCTTTGATCTCTTTCCCCAGACCCCGCACGTCGAAGTGTTGGCTGTTGTAGATCGAGAGTAACCGGCGGGCGGCGGAGATCAAAACGGAGATCATGGCGCCGGATACGTTGCTGATCGCCACCCATGTAAAAAATTGGCTTGAAAGAAGCTCGAATGGGCCAGAACCCATGAACCGAATGTGGTCTAATAGGAGCCGAAGCAGCGTCATCTCTTGGGGAGTTCAGGTGTTGCGAATGGACTCCGTCGTCGAGCCCTCTTGTTCCCTTTCCCGCCGCCTGATCCTCTACATGGAGGGACCTCAGGACCGCGCGATCTTGAGGGCCTGGGCGTATCGCTTGCTGCCATCGGTGGGCCGCCGGCTCTTCGACGCATCGGTGATTCTCGGAGGCCGCCGTCCCGCTCGAGCCGTCGAGCATTTTCGCAGCGTTGGCGGCTTGGACGCGGGCTTGGTTGGCCTCTGCGTTCTGGATCGAGACGACGGGAACCAGCCGCCGCTTTCCGATTCGGGCGCGCCGGGTCTCGAGTTTTTTACTTGGGGCCGCCGTCACATCGAAAGCTACCTGCTCGTCTCGGCCGCGATTTGGCGCACCTTGAGGATTTCCGACGGCGACCGGCGGGTTCGCCGTGCGATTGACGCGGCGCTACCGGGGTCGGTCGACGAAGCCGCCTACGACCAGATCGACGCGAAGCGACTGCTTGGCCCCAATGGCGAGCTGCCCCGCGTCGTTGGTCAGCCGATTTCCGCCCAGCGGGTGGCGCGCGCCACCCGCTGGGAAGAACTGCACCCCGATGTGCACCGGCTCTTCGACCGCTTGCGCGAAGGGTTGGGGATTTGGGATCTGCGAGCCTGAAGCCCATGGTCGCCATGAACCTCGACCCGTCAGTCCGCCGCTCGCTTGCAGATGCGGTGACGCGTGCGCTGGAGGAGGCGGTCGCGGGCTCTGCTGCCGGGCTGCGCGGTTCGCTCGCGCGTGGAACGAGCGACCCTTATAGCGACATCGACGTTTTCTGGGAACTGCCTGACTCGCTGTTTCACGACGCCATCGATGATCTTCCCGAAACCCTGGCCTCGGTGGGTCCAGTCGAATCGATCCGCGCGGATCCTCTGCTCCAGAATTCTGACAAGCGTAGGCTCATCTTCGTTCAATTCGCCGAGGTGCCGCTCTATTGGCGCGTGGACATTGAAGTATTCGCGGCGTCGATTGGAAGAGACGACGCCTACGACCTCGACAACATCGACGCCCGGGGCGATCGCTGGTCGCTCACCCACAGCGCGCTCGCGAACGGTGTCGCCGCTCTGAAGTCGCTGCTGCGCGGCGACACAGAGAGGGTGCGCGAGTCGCTCCGCAACGCCTACGCGCGAATCGATCAGCCGATCCCCGATGGCTCTCCGTTGGATCAAATCTCCGAGCTTGCCGAAATCGTCGGCCGACTCGACCTCGAACAAGCCGAACTCGTGAGGCGCCTCCAACTTCATTGCGAAGCGGCCTTGGCGGTGCTCGAAACCGAATCTGCTTCGCGATGCTGATCACTCGGATTGGGCTAGGCTTGCTTCGCCGTGCTTCGCCTGCTTGTTCTTGATTTTGACGGAGTTATCTCGGACAGTGCTCCCGAGTCGTTTTTGGTTGCGCTCCTGACCTACATAAAAATGAATGAAGGCTCACGGTTTGGCGATCGGCGCGCGGCGCTCGAGAGTGAGCCTCTGCCCACCCCGAGTCGCGTGGCCGAAGATCCCCTCTACGCTTCCTTTCTCGACCTGATGCCGCTCGGCAATCGCGCGGAGGATTTCGCGATCAACCTCTCTGCGCTCGAGGCCAGCAGGCTGCTCGTCAATCAGGCTGACTACGATGCCTTCCGATCCGAGCTCGATGAGGATTGGTTGCAGGAATTTCACCGCCGCTTCTACGAGAATCGGACTGCGCTCTCGCGTCGGGATCCCACGGGCTGGAGGCGAATGATGGGCCCCTATCCGTCGTTCCTGGAGGTTCTGCACCGCAGAGCCGGTGACGCTTTGCTCGCGATCGCCACCGCGAAAGACGCGGAGACCGTCGATGCGTTGATACGCGATTACGGAATCGAGACGCTCTTTCCCAGGGAACGGGTGCTCGACAAAGAGACGGGCGTCCACAAGGATGCCCACCTGCGACAGCTACACGAGACGGTCGGAGTTGCTTACGACGAGATGCTGTTCGTCGACGACAAGGTCAACCACCTCGACAAGGTGGCGGGACTGGGTGTCCGGTGTGCGCTCGCGGCCTGGGGGTACAACGGCGAGCGCGAAGTCGCGCTGGCTTGTCAGCGCGGTTATCGGGTCTGCACGCTCGAGAACGCCGAGGTACAACTCTTCGGTTCCTAGTCGAGCTCTTCTGCGGGAGTGGGTTGCACGGGTGCGGTGACGAGAGGCCATCGTGCCCAAACCCCATATCGCGCTCAGGCCTCTCGGCCCCGGAGAGATGCCTTCACCCAAAACGCACGAAAAGGCTGGATTCCGAGTGCCCGGGGGGGCTGCGGGGCGCCGCGGGAGGGGGGGCGCAGGATTTCTCCCTTTTAGGCAGTTACGTGGGATCTTGGCTACGCTTGGGGTTCGGTCGGGTCGGACCGGAGCCCCCAACGAAGTGAGGTTCGCCGATGGATCTCGGCTTCCGAATGCACGCCGAGCGTACCCCCAACCCCAACAGCCTCAAATGGGTGATGGGCAGGCGCATTGTCGAGGGCACCACGAGTGCGAGCTTCGACGCGCCGCCCGCAAGAGACGTCTCTCCGCTCGCCCACCAGCTCTTTTCAGTCGACGGAGTGGTGGGGGTCTATTTCGCGGCGAATTTTGCGACCGTCTCCAAGCGCGAAGAAGCCGAGTGGGTGG